>CAMDGQ010000075.1 GCA_945897955.1 Tepidiphilus sp. J10
GCCATTTTGCGTGACAAGGGCGTGCTGAGAACCCGCAAGGATGCCAACCGTGTTTACTACCGCGTCGGTGACACTCGCACGTTGCAACTGATCGGCATGATGCGAGATGTCTTCTGTGGCTTCACAAAGTAAGCCAATAACCTGATTTATGGTTTTATAAAAAAAACTGATCATGTATATTAGCCGAATCTAATACTTCCGGCGTTCCCTGTCAGGCGCAGGAAGTGTGCCTGGACAAGGAGAGTTGTCATGATTGGTTTTATGGTGAGCCGGCTGTTACTCGCTGGCATCTTCGCGCTAGCCAGTGCCGCCTCATGGGCGGAGAAGCTGGAATACAAGGAATGCGTTGCGGCGGCCCTGTCGCAGAATCCTGATCTGGCAATCAGCCACGCACAGATCGAGCAGGCCGAGGCGGCAGTTCGGCAAGCCAGGGGCAACCGGATGCCACGCGTCAATCTTTCGTTGACCGCGACACGCAGCAACGATGCGTTGAACGCGTTTGGCCTGAAGCTGGGACAGCGAAGTGCGACATTCGGCGACTTTGGCGCGGGTGAATTCAACCCTGCGAATCCGAATGTACTGGCCGTTGCCCCACGCGACCTGAACCATCCCGATGCGGTAAACAATTTCAACTCCCGTATTGAACTGCTCGTCCCGATTTACAACGGCGGCATGGTGCAAAGCTATATCGATACCGCCAAGGCCCATGTCCGCGCTGCCCAATCCGGCGACCAGGCCGCCCGTCAGCAACTGACCAAGCATGTCCTGATGGCATACCAGGGCGTGCATACCGCACGCGCCTACATCAAGGTTGCCGAGGAAGGACGCATCGCCGCCGAGGAATATGTGCGCATCACCGACAGGCTTCATAAACAAGGCATGGTGGTGAAAAGCGATGTGCTGTCGGCCAGGGTCAATCTGGAAGACATCAAGGTCAGAATCATCGAAGCGAAAAATGCCGAGGCGGCGGCGCTCGATCAGTTGGCTCTGTTGATGGGCAAGTCGCTCGACGAACCAATTGATGTTGGCGAACCGATTATCCCGACCTTGCTGGAAGGCGCGGCCGCCGATCTGCGCGCCCAGGCGCTCGCCGAGCACGCAGGCCTGCACGCGTTGCGCAGTCAACTGGAAGGCGCGGGTGCGCAGGTCGGGGCGGCGCGCGCCGGCAAGAAACCGCAATTCAATGTGATGTTGCGGCAGGACTGGAACGACAGGAACCTCGGTCTGGATGCCGCTTCCTATACCGTCGCGGGCGTTCTTTCCTGGAATGCTTTCGATGGCGGCACAACCAACGCCGGCATCGACCGCGCCCAGGCCGCGCGGGCCGAACTGGCTGCCAAATTGCGCCAGGCGGAGGATGGCATCGGCTATCAGGTCACCGACGCGCGCCGTAAAGCGCTGGAGGCGGAAGAAAAAATAGCGGCCCGGGTCATCGGCCACGAACAAGCCCGTGAAGCACAGCGACTGGTCAAGAAACGTTATGAAAACGGCATGGCCACATTGGTCGAACTGCTCGCCGCCCAGACCCAGTCCGACAAATCCAGCGCAGACCTGGTGGCCGCCCGATATGAACTCGCCGTCAACCGCGCCGAATTGAAGCGCGCGGTTGGCGTGCTCAATGCAGATACGCTTTAACCAGGAGATCGACATGTCCAAAGTCGCCCCTATCAGATTTCTCGTCGCAGCACTGGTCATTCCGGCCTTCCTGTCGCTGGCCGGGTGTTCCGAACCGGAACAGGCCCAAACGGCTCGGACTCAACAACACAGCGTGCAAGCCCGGATCAGTCGGATCGACCCGATCCAGGTCACCGCCACCACCGCTACCACGGGCAGCGTAGTTGCGGTGGAGTCGGTGCGCGTCGCTTCGCGGCTGATGGGCTACATCAGCAGCATCGCGGTCGCGGAAGGCCAATCGGTCAAGAAGGGGGAGCGATTGTTCACCATTGATCCGCTCGATATCGACGGGGCTGTAGAACAAGCGCGTCTTGGCTTGCAGCAGGCGGAAGACGCAATGCGGGATGCCAAGGCGGATTTCACCCGTTTCGAAAATCTATACAAGGATGATGTGGTCAGCCGCCAGCAATACGAAAAAATGAAACTGAACCACGACATCGCCGTTTCCCGCGCGGCGCAGGCCAAGGCCGGTCTGGGCACCGCACGCGGGCAGTTGCGTTATGCCACGGTGACCTCTCCGATCAACGGAGTGGTGACGCGCAAACTGGCCAGCGAGGGCGATATCGCAGCGCCGGGTCATCCCGTGCTGCTGGTGGAAAATACCGCGCTTATGCAGGTGCAGACCGCCGTTTCGGAAACGCTGTACAAGCACATCAGGCCGGGCCAGAACGTGATGGTGGAACTTGACGATCAGGAAAAAGCGTTGAGCGCCCGGGTCGCCAGTCTTTCGCCCGCAGCCGACCCGATGACCCATACCTACACCATCAAGCTGGATGTTTCAGCTCCGGGTTTGAAGAGCGGCGCTTTCGCGCGCGTGCTGTTCCCCTCCGGTCAGCGCACTGTGTTGCGCGTTCCCGCCAGCGCCATTCTTGATCGCGCCGGCATTCCCGGCGTGTTCGTGGTCGATGCGCAAAACGTGGCGCAATACCGCATGGTGCGGCCCGGCAAGGTCGAGGATGGCCAGGTGGAAGTGCTCTCCGGACTCAACCCTGGCGAGAGGGTAGTCACCGGCAATGCACAGGCGGTGAACAACGGCGACAAGATTTCCGGGTGATGCCATGAGCGACAACCATACCGAAGCCCCGATGAATCTTGCGGGCAAGCTCGCGCGCGGGTTTCTGACCTCGAAGCTCACCGCCCTGTTCATTCTGGCGGTGACGCTGACCGGCCTGCTGGCGCTGGTGGTGACACCGCGCGAATACAACCCGCAGATCGTTGTGCCGGCGGCCAACATCATCGTCGCCAAGCCGGGCGCGTCAGCCACCGAGATCCAGAATCTGGTGGTGAAACCGCTGGAAGCGATCATGAATGCACAGTCCGGCGTCGATCACACCTTCGGTTATGCCACCAATGATTTCGGCCTGGTTACCGTGCAGTTCAAGGTTGGCGAAAACCAGGAAGACAGTCTGGTGAAGATGTACAACCAACTCATGCAGAACCGGGATCGCATCCCGCCCGGAGCGATGGAACCGATCATCAAGCCGATCAATGTCGACGATGTGCCGATCATGACATTGACGCTGACATCGAGAACCTATGACGATTTCCGTCTGCGTCAGGTCGGGCAGCATGTGCTGGAGCATTTGCGCAACGTGCAAGGCGTGTCGTTTACCCAGATCGTTGGCGGGAGCCCGCACGCGTTGAACGTATGGATCGATCCGCAGCGCCTGGAAGCGGCGGGAATCACGCTTGACCGCATTAAGCAGATGATGAGCGCAACCAATGTCGCCGCGCCGCTGGGCGAACTGATTCAGGCTAACGAGAGCGTCCCTTTGCGACTGGCCTGTTTTCTTTGTTCGGCTGAGCGAATCGGCAAAATTGTCATCGGCGCATCCCCCGCCGGAGGACCAATCTATCTGAAAGACGTTGCTCGCATAGAAGAAGGCGCTTCGGAAATCGAGGAATCCTCGCGTTTCGCCTTCGGGCCGGCCAGCGCCGCCAAATTGACCGGGGAGAATCCCGCCGTAACCCTGGCCATCGCCAAGAAAGCCGGCACCAACGCGGTCGTCGTTGCTGACGCTGTGCTGAGCAAGCTGGAAGACCTGAAACTACAGGCGATCCCGGACGGGATCGAAGTCGCCGTCACTCGCAACGACGGCGCCAAGGCAGACGCGGCGGTGAACGAACTGGTCATGCACCTGGGCATCGCCATCGCTTCGGTGGTCCTGATCCTGGTCGTCTTCCTGGGTTGGCGCGAAGCCGGCATCGTCACCCTGACCGTACCGCTGATTTTGTTCGTGGTCCTGGCAGTCGGCCTGGCGTTCGGCCAGACCATCAACCGCATCACCCTGTTTGCGCTGATTCTGTCGCTCGGCTTGCTGGTTGACGCTGCCATCGTGGTGATCGAGAACATTCACCGCCACCTGCATCACGGCTCGCAGAAACCCTTCGCCGAAGTATTGGTGACTGCCACCAACGAAATCGGCAATCCGACCAATATCGCTACCATTGCGGTGATTCTGGCATTCATCCCGATGGCCTTTGTCACCGGCATGATGGGACCGTTCATGCTGCCGATTCCGTTCAACGTGCCGGTGGCAATGATCGCTTCCATCGTCATCGCCTACATGGTGGTGCCATGGGCGGCGAACCTGTGGCTGGCGAGAAAGGCGGCGCGTGAGGCAATGGAACGCACGCCTTGCCTGGAAGAACCATGCTCGCAACCACCGGATGCGCTGCAACGCGCCTATATCGCGGTGCTGACCCCACTGATCCGTTCCGGAGCAAAACGCAACATCACCTTCCTGGTAGTGCTCGGCCTTTTGGCCGGCGCCATGTTGATGCCGGCCTGGCAATTCATCCGGCCTTCAGGCTTGAACGGCCCGCTGTCACCACTCGGCGTCGAACTGAAGATGCTGCCCAATGACAACACCAATACCATGTTGCTGCAGATCGACATGCCGGAGGGCGCGTCGCTGGCCGCGACCGATCAGGTCGCGCGCGCGGTCGGGGAAATCGTCGGCAAACACCGGCATGTCACCGATTACCAGACCTTCCTGGGCATGACCGCGCCGATCGACTTCGCCGCTCTGGTGCGCGGCGACATGATCAAGAGCGGCAGCAATCTGGCGCAACTGCGGGTCAATTTTGTCGACAAGCATCATCGCGACGACGCCTCGCATGACATCGCCATTCAGCTCGACGAAGCGCTCAAGGCTGTGCGGCGGGAATTCCCTGAAGCGCGCATCAAACTGTACGAAACGCCGCCCGGACCACCAGTACAGGCGCAGATCCTGGCCGAGCTGTACGGACCTGACTATGACCTGTTGCGCGGGGCGGCAACTGAAGTGAACCGGGCCTTCGAGCAGATCTATGGCATGGTCAATGTCGACAACTCGGTGACGGCCGATTCAGACACCTTCCGCGTCTTTGTCGATAACGAAAAGGCCATGCTCGCCGGCATACCGACCGGGCAGGTGGCGATGGCGCTGCGGGATTATGTCAGCGGCTTCAAGGTCGGCATCATGCATGTGGAAAGCGCGCGCGAGCCGATCGACATCCATGTTCGGCTGCCGCGTGAACTGCGCGCCAGCCCGGAATCACTGATGAATCTGCGCCTGACCAATCCGCAGGGCATGCAGGTACCCCTGTCCGCCATCGCCAGCGTCAAGCGAGTCAAACTCGCCAAGCCGATCTATGACCGCGATCAACACCCCATGGTCATGGTCGGCGGCGAATTGCTCAGGTCCAGCCCGGTTTACGCGGTGCTTGCGCTGGACCAGATGCTCGACGGCAAGAAGCTGCAAGTGAACGGAACCGAGGGAGCCACCTTCACCACCGGCAACCTCGGCTTCACTCAGGCCAGCCCGAAGGATGTGGTCGAAAACACGCTGCTCTGGGGCGGCGAAATGCGCCTGACGCTGGATGTGTTCCGCGACCTCGGCTCGGCCTTCATCGTCGCGCTGATCCTGATCTATCTGGTGCTGGTGGGTTACTACAAATCGTTCGGCTTGCCGGTTATCGTGATGGGCGCGATCCCCTTGACCCTGGTCGGCGTATTCCCCGGCCACTGGGCGACCAACCAGGCTTTCACCGCGACGTCGATGATCGGCGTAATCGCGCTGGCCGGCATCGTCGTGCGCAACTCGCTGTTGCTGATCGACTTCATCCTCGATTACCGCAAGCAGGGCTACGCGCTAGAACAGGCCGTGATCGAGGCCGGCGCCGTGCGCTTCCGCCCAATCCTGCTGACCGCGCTGGCAATCATCCTCGGTTCCGCCATCATGATCACCGACCCGGTGTTCGGCGGCTTGGCGGTATCGCTGATCTTCGGTACCTTCGCGTCCACCGCGCTGACCCTGGTAGTCATTCCCCTGATGTATTACCTGTGGCAGCGGAAAACCTAGCACGCTGGCGCTTGCGTCCCGAAAAACAAACCCTGTTGCAACCTGAAGGAGTCTCAAATGACCACTGAACGCATCATCCGCATCATGGCCGGCGTCATGATTCTGTTGTCCCTTGCCCTCGCCCATTTCATGGGCCAGATCGACATGAGCAGCCTGTCCTGGCTCTGGTTCAATGCATTCATCGGCCTCAATCTGCTGCAATCCGGCTTTACCGGCTTCTGCCCGCCGGAATTCCTTCTCAAGAAAATGGGATTTCAGTCAGGTGGCAGCGCCTGCAGCAAGTAATCGGTAAACTAGCCGGCTTTTGCAAACCGGCTGGGAAAATCACCATGGAATTCATCATTGATAACATCTGGCTTGTCCTGCTTGTGGTCGTGTCCGGATTCATGTTGTTGGGTGGCGGCGGCTTGTTCGGCAAGATTTCCGGCGTCAAACAGATCGGACCCCAGGAAGCCGTGCTGCTGTTCAACCATGATGACGCCCTGGTGCTCGATGTACGCGAGCAATCGGAATGGTCCGACGGCCACATCAGCCGTGCCAAACACATTCCGCTGAGCCAGCTGAAAACCAAGCTTTCCGAACTGGAAAGATTCAAGGACAAACCAATCGTCATCGTCTGTCGCAGCGGCAATCGCTCCAACAATGCCTGCGGCATATTGAAAAAATCAGGTTTCGAAAATCTTCACAACCTAGCCGGTGGCATGCTTGCCTGGGAACAGGCCGGCCTGCCGCGCGAACGCAAATAAGGAATAGCCATGCCTCCCGTAAAAATGTACTGCACCGCCGTCTGCCCCTACTGCTCCATGGCGGAGAGACTGTTGAACAAGAAGGGCGTCACGCAAATCGAAAAAATTCGCGTCGATCTCAACCCGGCGCTGATGCAGGAAATGATGCAAATCACCGGGCGCCGCACGGTGCCGCAAATCTACATCGGCGAGCGCCACGTCGGCGGCTTCGACGATCTTTCCGCGCTCGATGCCGGCGGCGAGCTCGATCCTCTGCTGGCTGCCTGATGGCGTGGCCGTTCTCCTGGCGGAGAGCGGCCACGCTTGATTAATTCCGGATAGTCGCCATCTGCCTGACTGATGCAACATCCCGGAGCCTGTCATGGAACTCGTCTGCCCACACTGCGGCGCGGTCAATCGCGTCCCGGTGGAACGCCTGCAACAACATCCCAAATGCGGCAAATGCAGCGCTGAAGTGCTGCCCGCTCACCCGGTCGAGCTGACCTCGGCCAACTTCGACAAATTCATCGGCCGCAATGAACTGCCGGTGCTGGTTGATTTCTGGGCGCCCTGGTGCGGCCCATGCAAGCAATTCGCGCCGACCTATGACCAGATGGCCGGGCAATACGTCGGCCACATCCGCTTCGCCAAGGTCAACACAGAGGCCGAGCAGAATCTCGCCGGCCGCCATGCGATTCGCAGCATCCCGACGTTGGCCCTGTTCAGGCAGGGACGAGAGGTTGATCGGGTCGCCGGCGCGCTGTCGCAGCAACAATTTCAGGCCTGGCTGGCGCAAGCGCGTTGAATCCCATGCGAGAAACCCGGATTGTCAGCGGGTTTCTCGTCGGCCTTTGGCTATAATGCCGCACCGTTTTTCACCCTCCGGATACCGACATGACCGACCAGCAGCCGCAACAGCAACCCCAGCAAGCATCCCTGCCGACCTTCAACATCGAAAAAATCTACGTCAAGGATTTTTCCGTTGAAGTACCCAACGCTCCGGCTATCTTTCTTGAACGCGAAGCCCCCCAGATCGACATGCAGTTGAATACCCAGAGCGCCCCGGTGGATGCCGAAAACGGCATCTACCAGACCATCCTGACGCTCACCATCAGCGCCAAGATCAAGGACAAGGCCGCGTTCCTGGTCGAACTGCAACAGGCCGGCATTTTCCGCATCCAGAATCTGCCGCAGGAAGCGATGGAGCCGGCACTTTCAATCGGTTGCCCGAACATCCTCTTCCCCTATGCCCGCGAAGCCGTTTCCGATGCCGTCCTGAAGGCCGGATTCCCCCCGCTGATGCTGCAACCGGTCAATTTCGAAGTCCTTTACATGCAGCAACAGCAAGCGCAACAAGCAGCCGGCCAGCCCAACTGATCCGTCCACAACCACCGATTCGGCCCTGACCGTATGCGCATTTCGGTATTAGGCGCCGGCGCCTGGGGCACCGCCCTGGCGCTGCGTCTGGCTGCACATACTCCCGTCATGCTGTGGACACGTTCGACAGAACATGCGGAAGACATGGTGCGGCAGCGGGAGAACCGGCGTTATTTGCCCGGCCACGTTCTCCCGATCGGCCTCTCCGTCAGCAGTGACCTCGGCGTCGCCTGCTCTGGCGCAGAATTGCTTGTTGCCGCTGTGCCGAGCAATGCTTTTCGCTCGCTCGCCTCGGCGCTTGCCGGTACCGGCATTACCACGCCGATAATCTGGCTATGCAAGGGCCTGGAAACCGGCAGCAGGAAGCTGCCGCATGCCGTACTGGCCGAAGCCTGGCCCGACCACCCGCCGGCCGGCGTCCTTTCCGGGCCCAGTTTCGCCCAGGAAGTTGCGCGCGGCCTGCCTGCCGCATTGACCATCGCCAGCGCCGATGCCGAATTCGCCCGCCGCGTCGCGCGCGAACTGCACGATCCGAAACTGCGGCTTTATGCAAGCACCGATGTCATCGGAGTCGAACTGGGCGGCGCAGTCAAAAATGTCATTGCCATTGCCGCCGGCATCTCCGATGGCCTTGGTTTCGGCCTCAATGCCCGCGCCGCCCTGGTCACGCGCGGCCTGGCTGAACTCACCCGACTGGGTTTGAAGATGGGCGGCAGGCCGGAAACATGCATGGGCTTGTCCGGCATGGGCGACCTGATCCTGACCTGTACCGGCGATCTTTCCCGCAATCGTCAACTGGGCCTTCGCCTGGCAGCGGGCGAAAACCTGACCGATGCATTGCGTGAACTCGGTCACGTCGCCGAGGGCGCCACGACCGCTCTGGAAGTGGCCGAACTGGCGCGGGATAACGCGATCGACATGCCGATTACAGAAGCGGTGGCACTGATCCTGAAGCAGGAAATGCCCGCCCGGGAAGCGGTTGCGGCCTTGCTGGCGCGCGACCTGAAGGACGAGGGCGGTTAACTCCCCTTTTCGGCCGGTCGCAGGGTGCGCCATGCGCACCATTCAGCCAATCGGTGCGCATGGCGCACCCTGCTGTTTCATTGATACACCTGGCCGTATCAATAAGTCGCACAACATCATCCAGCAATGAAAAGGGCGGCTTGCGCCGCCCGGCGGGACGATCCGAAGCTCAGACCGAGAAGGATGAACCGCAACCGCAAGTCGAGGTTGCGTTCGGGTTCTTGATCACGAACTGCGCGCCTTCCAGCCCTTCGGTGTAATCGACTTCAGCGCCCATCATGTATTGCATGCTCATCGGATCGACCAGCAGCGTGACGCCGTTCTTCTCCATGATCATGTCGTCTTCATTGGTCACTTCATCAAACGTGAAACCGTACTGGAAACCGGAACAACCGCCGCCGGTCACGAAAACACGCAGTTTCAGTTCGGGATTGCCTTCTTCCTCGATCAACGCCTTGACCTTGTTGGCGGCGCTGTCGGTAAAGTTGAAGGGGCTCATTTCGGTAGTGGCATTCATCAGGTATTCCTTTTCAATTCAAATCGGTATGCGGGGCATTATTGGCGCCGGGAGGGTCATCGTCAACCACGCCGTAAATGGGGATTCAGCATAAAAAATCAAGGCATTACCGGAATCTGCTCAAGCGCTGTGTTTTCCGGCAAATCAAACAGGATGTTCATGTTCTGCACTGCCTGTCCTGCCGCACCCTTGACCAGATTGTCGATCACCGACAGGACCACCACCGTATTGTCGCCGGCCAGGCTACCCTGCGGACGATGCACGGCGATGCGGCACAGATTGGAAGCGCGCACCGAGCGTGTTTCCGGGTGCGATTTGGCCGGCATCACATCAACAAAATATTCGTTGGCATAGCGCGCTTCGAACAAGGCCTGCAAATCGACGTCCTTGGTCAACCGGGCATACAGCGTCGCTTCGATACCACGGATCAACGGTGTCAGATGCGGCACGAAGGTCAGCCCGACTTCACAGCCAGCCATGCGAGCCACGCCCTGGCGAATCTCCGGCAGATGCCGATGCCCGGCTACAGCATAGGCCTTGAAGGTATCGGAGGCTTCCGCGAACAGCGCGCCAATCTCGGCCTTGCGCCCGGCGCCGGAGACACCGGACTTGCAGTCGGCAACCATCCAGGTGGTATCAATCACACCCGCTTCCACCAGCGGCAGCAAACCCAGTTGCACGGCAGTCGGGTAACAACCCGGGTTGGCGATCAGACGCGCACCCTTGATCTGGTCGCGATTGATTTCCGGCAAACCATACACCGCCTCGGCTACCAGATCCGGGCAGGCATGCTCCATGCCATACCACTTCGACCATTCGGCGACATCCTTGATGCGGAAGTCGGCGGCCAGGTCGATCACCTTGACGCCGGCATCGAGCAATTCCCGCGTCTGCTGCATCGCAACACCATTGGGGGTCGCAAAGAACACCACGTCACAGGATTTCAGCGGCGCGTCATCCGGCGTTGAAAACGCCAGTGAAACGTGGCCGCGAAGCGACGGAAACATTTCCGCCACCGGCATGCCCGCTTCCTTGCGCGACGTAATGGCGGTCAATTCCACATTCGGGTGCTGCGCCAGCAACCTGAGCAGTTCGACACCGGTATAGCCGGTGCCACCAACAATCCCTACCTTGATCATGAGATTTCTCCTTGAAGAAAACAAAAAGCCGCCTGAAAAGGCGGCTTCTTGCATACCAGAACCATGAATCAGCGCTTGGAGAACTGCTTGCGCCGACGGGCCTTGTGGAAGCCGACTTTCTTGCGCTCGACTTCACGAGCATCGCGGGTCACGAAGCCAGCTTTCTTCAGCTCGCTCTTCAGACCAGCGTCATATTCGATCAGCGCGCGAGTAATGCCATGACGGACCGCGCCAGCCTGGCCGGTTTCACCACCGCCGTTGACGTTGACCATGATGTCGAAATTGGCGACACGTTCGGTCAGCACGAGAGGCTGACGAACGATCATGCGGCCGGTTTCGCGGGAAAAATATTGATCAACCGGCTTGCCGTTGACAACGATGTTGCCGGAGCCCGCTTTGATGAACACGCGTGCCACCGAGCTTTTGCGACGGCCGGTGCCGTAATAGTAATTACCGATCATGGTCGGGTTCCTCAGATTTCCAGAGTTTGCGGTTGCTGCGCAGCGTGCGGATGCTCGCCGCCGGCGTAGACCTTGAGTTTCTTGATCATGGCATAGCCCAGCGGGCCTTTCGGAAGCATGCCTTTGACCGCTTTTTCCAGTGCGCGACCAGGGAAACGGTCCTGCATCTTGGCAAAGTTGGTCTCATTGATACCGCCGGGATAGCCGGTATGGCGATAATACTTCTTGCCTTCCGCCTTGTTGCCGGTCACACGGATCTTGTCGACGTTCACAACGACGATGTAATCGCCGGTATCCACGTGGGGAGTAAAGATGGCCTTGTGCTTGCCACGCAGGCGGCGGGCGATCTCGGAGGCCATACGGCCCAGCACTTTATCGGTGCCGTCCACCAGATACCAGCCGTGCTGGACCTCGTGGGGCTTGGCGGAGAAGGTTTTCATGTTGCGATCCAAAAGGGGACTACAGAAAAGCCGCGCATTCTATGGAGTGAAGCCGATACTGTCAAACACGCTTTCACCTCCCTGCACAACACCACGACAGCCAAAGCGGGCAAAAACGGGATAATCCGGGCATGTCGATCTCCTGGCTGTTGACCAACATTTTTGCCGGCCTGCTGTTGCCGCCAGTGCCGTTTCTGATCCTCGGCCTGATCGGCCTTGGACAACTCAAGCGCCGGCGCGCGCTGGGACGCGGGCTGATCGCGGGCAGCCTGGCGGCAATCTGGCTGTTGTCGACACCACTGCTGGCCGGCTGGTTGCTCGACAGCCTGAAACCGCCGCCGCGCGAACTCACCGGCCGGGAAGCCGATGCCATCGTCATTCTCGGCGGCGGCCGCATCGCCGACTCGATCGAGTACGGCGGCGACACGCTGGGCCGCTTCACGCTGGAGCGCGTGCGCTATGGTGCCTGGCTGGCGAAGAAGCTGGACAAACCGATTCTGGTCACTGGCGGCGCGCCGGATGGTGGCATTCCGGAAGGTGAAATGATGCGTGCCAGCCTGGAACAGGAATTCGCCGTCCGACAAGTACGCTGGGTTGAAACTGCTTCCAACAACACCCGCGAGAACGCTCGCCTGTCCGCGCCGTTGCTGCAAGCGGCCGGTGTCGAAAGCATCTATTTGATCAGCAATGCCTGGCATCTGGCCCGCGCCGTGCCGGAATTCGAAGCGCAGGGCTTGCGCGTCATTCCCGCCGGCACGGGCTATGCCCCGCCGGAGACAGATAATCCGCTCAGCTACCTGCCCAATGCCAGAGCCCTGCAAGATAGCTGGCTGGCCCTGCATGAATGGATAGGCCTGCTCTGGTACCGTATCCGCAACTGAACCACAGGAGAAAACACGATGAAATCACGCGTCAAATGGGTTGAAAACGTCTGCTTCATGGCCGAATCGGAAAGCGGCCACGCCATGATCATGGATGGCTCGCCGGAAATTGGCGGTCGCAACATGGGGCCGCGCCCGATGGAAATGCTGCTCATGGGCGCCGGCGGCTGCACCTCGGTGGATGTCGTCATGATCATGCAGAAAAGCCGTCAGGACGTCACCGGTTGCGAGGTCGAGGTCAGCGCCGAGCGGGCAACCGATCACCCGAAGGTGTTCACCAAAATCCACATGCACTTCACCGTGCGCGGACGCGGCCTGAAACCGGAAATCGTCGATCGCGCGATCAAGCTGTCCGCCGAGAAGTACTGCTCCGCCAGCATCATTCTCGGCAAGACCGCCGAGATGACACACGACTTCGAGATCATCGAGGAACCGGCCGGCAGCGCCTGAAACCTGACCCGCCGCGCAAGCGGCGGTCAACGTGTTATTCCGCTTCCAGCCACTCCAGCGCGATCGAAGGGTCATCGAACACGCGCAGATCGGCATCGACAAACAACCGGTTCAGCCAGGAGATCCAGACCATCCACTCATCGTTGGTCACCACGGCGATCTTGCGGAAGTCGTAGCGATGTTCGCGCGAGAAGCGGATCTCCTCCCAGACTACGTCCAGCGTGTAACTTGCCATATCGCGCAGATCGAGCAGCAGACTGACGCCGCCCTCGAACTCGATGCTGTATTCGACGTGCTGCTCGAAGTCTCGGTAGTCGGCGAGCGTGAATTCGCCCATGACGGACGCGGAAATCAGGTTGTTGCGGGTAGAGATGGCGATCATGTCGCGCTCCTTTCGTTAAGCCGTGCCGCCAACACACCCGCCAGCACGGTGATACAGATTCCAAGCCAGGCCATTATCGGCATTTCCACTTTGAAGATTACGACATCCAGCAGGCTTGCATATACCACCGTGCTGTAGGCAAAGCTGGCCACCACCACGGTCTGACCGGTGCGATAGGCGCGCGTCATGGCCAGTTGGCCAAGCGTCGCGAACAATCCGAGCGCCAGAATCAGACCCAGTTGATCGGTGTTTTCAACCCTGTGCCAGCCGCCATCGGCGCTGGCCAGCACGCCCGCCCCGAACGCACAGACCAGCGCGAACCAGAACACCGTGCGCCATTCCGGCTCATGCAGGCGACCGAGCTTGCGCACATGGATATAGGCAAACGCCGCCATCACCCCGGAAAACAGGCCGACCAGGCCGGCGACCAGATCCTCGGCCGGGGTTTGCCAGGGCCGCAGCAACAACAGCACGCCGATGAAACCGATCGCCACCGTCGCGTATTGCGCGCGACTCGGCCGCTCGCCAAGTTGCCAGGGCATCAATACGGCCAGAAACAATGGCGAGGCGTAATTCAGCGTCATCGCCACCGACAGCGGCAAGCGCGCCAACGCATAGAAAAACGTCACCAAGGCGAGAAAGCCGACCAGACCGCGACGAATCTGCAAACCGGTATGCGGACCGAGGAAAAGCGCGCCTTCACGTCGCCACACAATCACCCCGAGCATCAACGCCAATCCCACCAGCGAACGGTAAAACACCATCTCATGGCTGGAAAACCAGGCCACGCCGAATTTGACGAACACCCCCATGAGCGCGAAACACGCCCCGGCTATCAGCATCCAGGCCGAACCCATCCTATTCGGCAGGCGGCTCGACCAGTTCCGGCGCCTGAACCACGCGCGTCGCCTGATCGACCACAAAACCCGCCGGCAACACCTTGCCGGCCGCGACCACCCGCAAGTCCTCGAACTTGCGCGCCGTCACCAGCACTCGCGTTTCCAGCGAACCGGTGGCGTCGTTGTAGGCCTTCACCGCCTGACCCAGATTCTTGCCGACGCTGTTCCAGTGTTCGCCCAGTTTCGCCAGACGCTCGTACAACAGCGCGCCGAGTTCGCCGACCTGGCGCGCGTTGTCGGCCAGCGCCTCCTGCCGCCAGCCGTAATACACCGCCTTTAGCAAGGCCAGCAGCGTGGTCGGGGTCGCCAGAATCACCTTCTGCGCGCTGGCGTATTCGATCAACTCCGGGTCTTGTTGCAGGGCCGCGCTGAAAAACGCCTCGCCGGGCAGAAACAACACGACGAATTCCGGCGACTGCTCAAACTGATCCCAATAACTTTTCGCCGCCAGTTGCTGGATATGCGTGCGCACATGCTGCACGAAGCGCGCCAGCGCGCGGCCGCGCGCGTCCTCGTGTTCCGCCTCCACCGCTTCAAGGTAGGCCGCCAGCGGCGCCTTCGAATCGAGCACCACCGTCTTGCCGCCGGGCAGGCGCACCAGCATGTCCGGCCGGCGGCCATCGCCGCTGGTTTCCTGCTCAAAGAAATCGCAGTGTTCCAGCATGCCGGCCATTTCCACCACCCGCTTCAACTGCACCTCGCCCCAGCGTCCGCGCACCTCCGGCCGCCGCAAGGCGGTGACCAGACGGCCGGTTTCCTGCCTGAGTTCCTGCTGCGCACCGAACAGATTCCTGACCTGCTCGCTGAGCTGGCCGTAGCTCTCGGCGCGCGCCTTTTCCAGCGCCTGCGTCTGCCCGGCCAGCCTGGCCAGTTCCTCGCTCAACGGCTGCACCAGGCTTTGCACCGCCTGCTGTCGCGCGGCCAGGTCGCCCTTCGCAGTCTCCTGAAACAGCGCCAGCTTCTGGGTCGCCAGATCGAGAAAAGTCTGGTTGTTGCGCGCTAGCGCCTGCGCCGAGAGTGCGTTGAAGGCATCGGCCAGATGCTTTTCCGCCGTCGCCATCGCCAGCCGCCGCTCCTCGCCGCCGCGCCGCTCCAGTTCCAGTTGCGCGGCCAGGCCGGCAGCCTGCTCGCGCAGTCTCGCCGCCTCCGCCAACCAGCGGCCGCGCTGCCAGAACAGAAGCATCAGCCCCAAGGCCCACCCGGCAAGCGCCGCAAAAACCATTTCCATGCCTATCCTCCAGTCGGCGCGATGATAGCCATATTGAACATATGGCAAGGGGTTGTAACGGAGCATGGTGGAAAAAGACGCCGTTTCATGTCGAGCCATTTGCGAGACACTGCACGCATGCCTATCGCAGGTTGAACTGGCCGGCATCCTCAGTCAGGATGCGAACCCCGCCTCCCAAACTTCATCTCGTGTCCGAACACTTCGATATCGTCATTCTCGGCGGCGGCCTCAACGGCGCCGCGCTCGCCAGCGCGCTCAGGAACGGGCCGCACAGCATTGCCCTGGTCGAACCGCATCCGCCCGCCCCGCTCGGCCCGGATACGATCTGGGACAGCCGCATCTACGCCTACAGCCCGGGCAATGTCGAATGGCTTCAATCCATCGGTGGCTGGGGCGATCCGGTGCGCGCGCAGGCGGTTTACGCGATGCGCATACACGGCGACAACACCGGCCGCCTGACCTTCGACGCGATCGACGCCGGCTTGCCGGAACTGGCCTGGATCGCCGAGAACAATCGATTGCAGACAGCACTCTGGCAAACCCTGCGCGGGCATCCCAATGTCCGCCTGATACAGGCGCCGGCCAGCGCGGTGACCTGGAACCCGGGCCGGCATCAACTGCATCTGCAGGACGGCCGCAGCCTGACCGCCGATCTGCTGATCGGCGCCGACGGCGCGCAGTCCTGGCTGCGAACGCAAGCCGGCATCGGCTTTGATGAAGAGGATTACCAGCACATCGGCGTAGTCGCCAACTTCACCACAGAAAAGCCGCATCGCGGCAGCGCCTTTCAATGGTTCCGCCCGGATGGCGTGCTGGCCTACCTGCCGCTGCCGGGTAATCGCATCTCGATGGTCTGGTCGACGCCGCCGCAACACGCCGCCGAATTGCGCGCACTGCCGGCGGAGGAACTCGCCCGCCGGGTCACCGAAGCCGGCGCCGGCACACTGGGCGACCTGCGCTGCATCACTCCGGCCGCCGGCTTCCCACTCAAGCGACGCCGCGCGCATGAATGGGTGCGCCCCGGCCTGGCGCTGATCGGCGACGCCGCGCATACCGTGCATCCGCTCGCCGGCCAGGGCGTCAACCTCGGCTTCCGCGATTCGCGCCTGCTCGCGGAAGCGCTTGCCGGCGGCGGCAATGCCGGCGAAATCGGCCGCCTCACCGCCTATGCCGCGCGCCGCATGGAAGACGTCGCCAGCATGCAATTCACCACCGGCGGCCTGAAGAAACTTTTTGCCCGCGATGACGGACTCAGCCAGGCCCTGCGCAATTGGGGCATGAGCTTCGCCAATCAGATTCAACCGATCAACCAGGCGCTGACCCGCCACGCGGTCCTTTAACTCCCATTGGAGCAAGTATGAAACCCACTTTGACCGCCCTGCTGCTGGCGCTTATGGCTACCACCAGCCTCGCTACCGGCGCCCTTGCCAGCGAAGACGACATCCGGAAATCCATCGAGCACAGCTTCCCCGGCACCCAGATCAACAGCATCGCCAAGTCCCCCATCAATGGCATCTTCGAAGTCGTCACCGACGGCCCGGAAGGCCCGCTGGTGGTTTATGCCGATGACAAGGGCGAGCATCTGCTGATCGGCGACCTGCTCAGCGTGCAGACCCGGCGCAACCTGACGCGCGAACGCATGGAGAAACTCACCGAAGTGAGCTGGGACAGCCTGCCGCTGGACAACGCGATCAAGATGGTCAAGGGCGACGGCTCGCGCAAGCTGGCGGTGTTCTCCGATCCGGATTGCCCGTACTGCAAAAAGGCCGAAGCGGAATTCGCCAAGCTCGACAACATCACCGTCTATACCTTCGCCTACCCGCTGCCCATGCACCCGGACGCCGAGCGCAAGGCCAAACTGGTCTGGTGCAGCGACGACCGCGCCAAAGCCTGGCATGACCTGATGCTGAAAGGCATCGTGCCGAAGGGCAAAACCGACTGCGACAACCCGCTCGAAGCCAATCTGGCGCTGGGTACGAAGCTACGCGTACAAGGCACGCCGGCGATGATTTTCCCGAACGGGAAACGTATTCCCGGCTATGTCGAGGCAAACAAGCTGGAAAAGATGCTGGATGAAATGGCCGCCGCCGGGACCGGCGTGAAAAACTGATGCATACCGCCGCCCCGACTCAAGCCGGGGCGGCGGGCGGAAGCTGGAACCCGGACGTTAGAAGCCTTCATCCAGCGGCGCATCTTCCCGCGTCAGTTTTTCCGCTTCGCGCGCCAGCGCGCGCATCACCGTGGTCGCGGTGCGCATACCCTGTTCCGCCATGTTGCCGACCATCGGCCCCAGTTTCGCGGCAAGTTCCCTGGCATCCTGCTTCAGCGCGCAACTATCGCCGCCGCCCCGTTCCATTGCGCCGGAACGGCTGCCTTCCAGAAAACCGCGCTGGAATTGCAGGGCTTCCCATTGTTCACGCATCATCTTGCCGGCCTGCGCGGGAGAAAGCTGGCCGTTGCGCAGCCCCTGTTCGATGCGGTCGAGTTGCTGATTCATGCGCGCCTCCATCGAACTCATCATTGACGTGCCGGCATCGCCGCCGCTCATGCGCGGCGCGGCTTGCGACGACGAACCGAGCAGACAGGAATCGGCCTGCGCCAGACCGGCGCCCAAGGACAGGGAAACAAGCGCGCAAAGACTCAAGGTTTTAACAATCGAATTGGTTTTCATGACATGGCTCCTGAAAGAATCCCGCTTGGCGGTTGCCAGGCAGGTGAAGCCAGTGTGGGCG
>CAMDGQ010000076.1 GCA_945897955.1 Tepidiphilus sp. J10
ACCGGCGCCAGTGGCGCCATCGGCCGCGCGCTGGCGCTGGCCTACGCCGCGCCCGGCGTGTCGCTCAGCCTGACCGGACGCGACGTGGCGCGACTGGAGGAAAGCGCGCATTTGTGCCGGCAACGCGGCGCGGAAGTGACCAGCGCGCCACTCGACGTGACCGATAGCGCCGCGTTGATGCGCTGGATCGAGGCGCAGGATCAGCGCCTGCCGGTCGATCTGGTTATCGCCAATGCCGGCATGACCAGCAGCATCGGCGCCGATGGCGTGGCGGAACCCTGGCCCCGCATCGAACAACTGTTTCAGGTCAATCTGATCGGCGCGCTGGCCAGCATCCACCCGCTGGCCGAGCGCATGGCGCGGCGCGGCCACGGCCAGATCGGCCTGATGAGTTCGCTCGGCGGTTATGTCGGCATGCCCATTTCGCCGGCCTACAACGCCAGCAAGGCGGCGGTGATGGTTTACGGCGCCGGACTGCGTGGCTGGCTGGCGCCGCGCGGCGTCGGCGTCAGCGTGATCTGTCCCGGCTTTGTAGTATCCACGATGAGCGACGCGTATCCGGGTCCGAAGCCGTTCATGCTGACGGCGGAGGACGCGGCGCGGCGCATCCGCGTAGGGCTGGCAGGCAATCGCGCGGTCATCGCGTTCCCGCTGCCGCTGGCGCTGAGCATGCGTTTTCTGGCGCTGTTGCCGACCGACTGGAGCCTGGCGCTGCAACGCTTGTTCCGCTTCTGAGCGCGGTCTTTGACCCGGAAACTCGGTGAAACCGTAGGGTGCGCATGGCGCACCCAACAACTGAACGTGGGTTACCGAAAACTCAGCGAAATCTCAGCGCCTGCCGCCGCCGGAGGCACGCATCAGCACCCAGTCCATCGCCCGAATCGGCAGCAGGCGTTTCAGCCACCAGAACGCCACCGACGGCACGGTGACCGGATAGCGCGGGCGCGGAAACGGGTTCTCCAGCGCATGCACAACCTTTTCCAGCACCGCTTCCGGCGGCAGCGTGAACGGTGCGGCCGGGCCGGGTTTGTTCAGGCGCGCGCGCTGCACTTCGTATTGCGCCCGATGCACGCTGTTGCGCCAGTCGATATGCCGCTCGAAGTGCGGCACGCAGTTCTCCCGGAAACGTGAAGTAATCGGACCGGGTTCGACCAGCGCGACATGGATGCCGCTGCCGCGCAGTTCCTGGCGCAGCGTGTCGGTCAGTCCTTCGAGGGCAAACTTCGCTGCGCTGTAGGCGCCACGATAGGAGAGCGCGGCATAGCCCAGCACCGAACTGTTCATCACGATGCGGCCATGGCCCTGGCGGCGCATGGCCGGAATGACCAGATTGGTGAGTTCGACCCAGCCGAACAGATTGGTCTCGAACTGTTCGCGCAGCGCATCCCGCGTCAGGTCTTCCACGGCGCCGACCTGACCGAAGCCGCCGTTGTTGAACAAAGCGTCAAGCTTGCCGCCGGTCATGTCGAAAACCGCCGCCACTGCCGCGCGGATGCAGGCCGAATCGTTCAGGTCGAGCAACAGGCTTTCCATGCCCTCGGCGCGCAGGCGTTCGACATCCGCCGGCTTGCGCGCGCTGGCGAACACGCGCCAGCCACGCGCCGCCAGGCCGCGCGCGACGGTGGCGCCGATACCGGTGGAACAACCGGTGATCAGGACCGTTTTCATGCCACCGGCTGCGCCGCCGGCCGCCCGAGCAGGCGCATCAGACGCACATGCCCCGATTCATAGAACGACAGCATGGCCGGCAGCCAGAGCAGCGCCAGGATGGTGGTGAAGGCGAGGCCGAAGGTGATGCTGGTGGCCATGGGAATCAGGAATTGCGCCTGCAACGAGGTTTCCAGCATCAGCGTGGAAAGGCCCCCAATGGTGGTCAGCGAGGTCAGCAGAATGGCGCGCAGGCGCAGGCAGGCGGCATTGATCAGGGCCTCCTTCACCGGCATGCCCTTGTCGCGTTGGTGGCGGTAGAACTCGACCAGCACGATGGAGTCGTTGACGACGATGCCGGACAGGCCGAACAGGCCGAACATCGACAGAATCGTCAGGTCGATGCCCATGAGCCAGTGGCCGGTAACGGCGCCGACCAGGCCGAACGGAATCGCCAGCATGATGATGATCGGCCAGCCGTAATGGCCGAACACCCAGGCCAGCACGATGTAGATCAGGCTGAGGCCGAGCAGCGTGCCCATCTTCATGTCGCTCATGGTTTCGCGCTGGTCGGCGGCGCGCCCCTGGAACGACCAGTGCACGCCGTATTTGGCTTCCAGCGCCGGCATGGTGGATTCGGTCAGGCCGGCGAGGATCTCGTTGCTGTTGGCCTGGGCGCTGTTGACGGCGGCGTTGACTTCGATCGCCAACTGGCTTTCGGCGTGGCGCAAGGCCTCGAAACCCTGGCGCGTGGTCCAGCGCGCGACGGTGGACAGCGGCGCCCAGTCGCCATTCGGCGCGCGCACGGTAAAGCGTTCCAGCAGGTTCATGCTGGCGCGCTCCTCAGCCGGCAGGCGCACGCGCACCTCGACTTCATCGGCGCCATCCTGGAACAGTTGCACCAGCCTGCCGTCGAGGCCGGCGCGCAGTTGCCGCGACAGATCGTCCAGCGTCAGGCCCATCGCCTCGCCGGCCGGCGTCAGGTTGAACACCACCTGTTCCCGCCCGTAAGGCATGTCGTCCTCGATGCCATAGACGCCATTGATCTGGCGCAGACTGGCTTGCAGGTCGAGCGCGGCGAGCTTCAGCGTGTGCGCGTCCTGGCCGGCCAGACGTACCACCAGATCGCCGCCCGGCGGACCCTGCCGGCGCGGAATGACGACGAAATTCTCGATTCCCGCCGGCACCTTGATGCGCGCCTGCCAGTCCTTGATGAAGGTCTCGGTGCGGACATCGCGCTTCTCGGAGGGCGTCAGCTCGACGGTGATCGAACCGAACTGGTCGCCCTGGCGCGGATTCTGATCGCCGGCCAGCGCGCCGGAACGGAATACCGCCTGATCAATGATCTTGGCGCCATAGCTCTTCTCCGTCGCGTCCAGGCTTTGCCGCAGATGCACCAGGAAAGCATCGACCCGCGCACGCGGTGTGCCGCTGGCAAATGTGGCGTTGGCATAGACGACCTGCGGCTCCGGCGTCGGGAAGAAGGTGAACTTGACACGACCGCCGGCCAGCAGGCCCACCGCCAGGATCAGGATGACCAGGCCGGCGGTGATGGTAAGGCCGCGATACTCGATCGCCGCCGTCACCGCACGCCGGAAGGGCCCGTCGCGGAAACGGTTGAAAGTGTTCTCCAGCCAGATGCGCGCCGGATAGGCTTTCTTGCCGCTGTCATGCACGAAGGCGTTGCGCAGATGCGCCGGCAGGATGAAGAAGCATTCGATGACCGAGGCGATCAGCACGCAGATCATGATGAACGGGATATCGCCCAGTATCTTGCCCATCGGCCCGGATACCAGCATCAGCGGCAGAAAGGCGGCCACCGTGGTCAGGCTGGAGGCGATGACCGGCCAGAACATGCGGCGCGCGCCGCCTTCCGAGGCGTACATCGGATCCTCGCCGGCCTTGTGGTGCGCATAGGCGTCCTCGCCGACCACGATGGCATCATCGACGATCACCCCGAGCGCCATGATCAGCGCGAACAAGCTGATCATGTTGATCGAGCCGCCGACCAGCCAGACCACCGCCAGCGTGGCCAGGAATGCGGTCGGAATGCCGAGCGCCACCCAGGCGGTGACGCGGCCGTTGAGGAACAGCAGCAGGATGAAGACGACGATGATCAAACCCATGGCGCCGTTGCTCACCAGCAGGCCGATACGGTCATCGATCAGGCTCCACTGCTCGTCATAGACCGACAGTTGTACCGTTGGCGGCAATCTGGGTTGGGCATCCGCCAGCCAGCCGTTGAGGATCTTCGCGGCGGCCAGCGAATTACCCTTTTCGGCGCGTTTCAGCAGCAACTCGATGGTCGGCTTGCCATTCACTTCCAGGAACAGGCTGTTGTCGCGCGGACCGCGCTCAATCTTCGCCACCTGGCCGAGTTCGACGCGGCTGCCGCCTTCGGTGACCAGCGGCAGATCCTGGTAGTCGCGCGGGTCGCGGCGCAGGTTGACGCCGCGCACTTCGCGCTGCACTTCGCCCTCGCCGACCTTGCCGGCGGGCAGATCGCGATTGGTCAGGCCAATGCGGGTCGCGACCTGATCCAGCGTCAGCCCGAGGCGTTCAAGCTCCTGTCCGGGCACTGTGATCGCGACTTCCTCATCCGGCATGCCGAGCAGATCGACCTTGTCGATGCCGCGCCCGAGCAGTTCCTGTTCGAACTGGCGCGCAACGCGGCGCAACTCCGGCAGGCTGTCGCCGGTCAGCAGCAGCCGCGCGATGGATTCATAGCGCAGCACGCGGCTGACTTCGGGCGGTTCGGCGTCCTGCGGCAGGTTGCGGAACTGGTCGACCGCCTGCTTGACCTCGTCGACGGCAGTGATCGGGTCGGTGCCTTCCTTGAACTCGATCGAGATGGAGCTGATGCCCTGGCTGGAAGTGGATGTCAGATGCTTGACGCCTGCCACGGTCTTCAGCTTCTGTTCCAGCGGCGTGGTCAGCCCCTCCTCCACATCCTCCGCCGCCGCACCGCGCCATTCAACGCGAACGCTGACGAAATCGAGGCTGAAATTGGGAAAGAACTGAACATTCAGCTTGGACACGGCAAACAGGCCGGCCAGCATCAGGATCAGCATGAAAAGATTGGCCGCCACCGGATGGTGGACGAAGGTGCCGAGCAGGTCCTGGCGTTTCATGCGCGCACCGTCACTTGACGACCTCGACCTTCAGACCGCTGACCGCGTTCGGCAAATGCGTCGCGAGCAGGACATCGCCCTGTTTCAGCAGCGGACTTTTCACCAGCAGGCGCGGCGCGCGCTGACCAAAGTCGCCGCCGGCATCGCCCAGCACCTCGACATCAAGCGCCTTCAGGCGGCCGGCTTCGATGCGATAGAGCTGGCGCCCGCCATACAGCGCCGCATAAGGCACGGCGACCGCATCGGGCACCGGTGCGCGCGCCACCTGCAGGCTGACCAGTTCGCCGACACGCAGATTGGCGGCGGGGCGGCGCGCCACGAAGAAGGCGTCGAGACCGCGCGCATCGGCGGCGGCGGCGCTGCGCGCGAGGCTGAATTCCAGCGTCTCGCCGGCAACCACGGCACGCGCGCTCGGCCGCTCACCGCGCCGCAGTGCGCTGATGAAACCGTCCTGCTGTGTCGATGGCAACTTGGCTCGCACTTCGAGTCCGGCGGCGGGATACAGCGTGACCAGGCTCTGGCCGCTGTTGACCTGATCGCCCGCCGCGACCTCGACCTTCGCGACATAGCCGGCGAAGGCTGCCACCACCCGGCTGCGCTGCAAGGCCAGTTCGGCCTGATCGAGATTGGCGCGCGCCCGGCTCAGGCGCGCCCGCAACTGGCTCATGCGCGCCTTGTGGTCTGCAATGGCCAGTTCACGGCCGCGCAACGTGATCTGCTGGCGTGCCAGGTTTTGCCGGCTTTGGTCCACCGCGCTCTGGGAAAAGAAATTCTCCTTGCGCAATTGTTCGAAGCGGGCGACATCGGCGGCGGCGAATTCGAGCAACTGGCGCTCCTGTGCGAGCTGGTCCAGATCCGCCTTGTGGCGCAGTTCTTCGCTGGCGATGGCGGCATTCAGTTCGTCCACCTCGCCGCGCGCCTGCTCGACCCTGGGCTGAAAGTCGCGTGGATCAAGTTCGAGCAGGCGTTGCCCCGGCATGACCGCCTGACCCTCGCGCACATGCACATTCAGCACACGGCCGACGCCGGGCGCCGCGGCCCGCGTCTGTTCGGGGCTTTCGACGCGGCCATTGAGGCTGGTCACCGGGCTGATCGTCGCAAGCTGGGCGGTGATGGTCTGCACCCGCCAGACCGGTTCCTTCACCGGCGCCACCGGCGGCTTCGGCCGCGACGATTTGAGCGCCATGAAGCCACCAATTCCGAGCGCCAGAAGCAACACGGGCAACAACACTTTTTTCTTGTTCATCGCGTATCGGGCAAACCATATGACACTAAGGCGGGCGATTATCCGGCCCCGCATCGCGCGAAGCAAAGTACAGACTCCAAATAGGCAATGGGCCGATTCCACGCCAGCGCTATCCGGAGTTCACAAAAAGACGAAAAAACCGTCCGCAAAAAACACCCCGCACCCGCGAGAACTGAGTATGATGCGCGGGCGCTTGCGTCAAGTGGTTGTCTAAGTGGTATCAGGTCTGTCCAGTTTCTGTTTCGTTTGAAGCTGTTTCGGTTCGAATTCCCTCGGTTACATTCCTTGAGCTTGGGCATTTTTTGGGCTTGACGTTTTTGTCTTACGCCCGCTTCATTTAAAGGAAAGATACATGAGCACTCAAACCGGCACCGTGAAATGGTTCAACGATTCCAAGGGCTTCGGCTTCATCACCCCCGATCAAGGCGGTGAAGATCTCTTCGCGCACTTCAGCGAAATCCAGAGCAACGGCTTCAAGACCCTTGCCGAGAACCAGCGCGTGCAGTTCGAAGTGACCCAGGGCAAGAAAGGCCTTCAGGCCAGCAAGATCCAAGCGATCTAAGAACCCCAGGTAGCAATAAAAAACGCGGCTTCGGCCGCGTTTTTTATTGCCTGGCGTTTACCGCGCCATGAACGCTCAACGGCGCCGGAACTGCGAAGCTGCCGGCGGCGGACCACCAGCGGGGCGCTCGTCCTTGTGGCGAAAACTGATCCGGCCCTTGCTCAGATCGTAAGGGGAAAGCTCAAGCGTGACCTTGTCCCCGGCCAGGATGCGGATGCGATGCTTCTTCATTTTTCCGGACGCATAAGCCTGGATTTCCATGCCGTTATCCAGCGTGACCTTGAAACGGGTATCCGGCAAGACTTCGTTCACGACGCCTTCCATTTCAATCAACTCTTCTTTTGCCATGTGTGTGTAATTCTCCAGCAGCGCCGCCCGAACAGGCCGAACGGGTTACCAATATCGTTCATGTTGACAAGCTAAATAGCCGCGCAGACTAACATGCCCCACTTCGATTGTGGATGATTAATTTGTTACACGCGCGGGCTTGATCAACTTGCCGGGGTGAGCAATGGCCAACACATGGCGAGCGAAATCAAGCCGGGCATGAATCCTGTGGATTTATCCTTGATTCCTCTGTTGACCGCTCCTCAGCCTTTGAGATGCCTCATGAACACAGAAGTGAGTGCCTTCGCTCACCCTCACCAATTGGGTGGCCCCGCTACGCACCCGATTACGGGCCTGCCGGGCCGTCTGGCTGCGTTGCTCCTGATGAAACTACTAAGCGAAGGACTAAGCCGCCAAAAAACGGCGGCCAAGTCCCTGCTTATCCTTGCGGGGAACGACCACGCGCGTCGTCGCGCCTTGCCAGCCGGCCCGGCAGGCCCGCACTCGGGCGCGTTCAACAGAGGAATCAAGGTTTATCGTCGGCGGCTAGCCGGCCAGTGCTGCGGTGACGATGCCTTGCGCCTCTTGCACGATCAATTGCAGGTGTTCGGCACTCTTGAAGCTTTCCGCGTAGAGCTTGTAGATATCCTCGGTGCCGGACGGGCGTGCGGCAAACCAGCCGTTTTCGGTAGCCACTTTCAGACCGCCAATGGGCGCGTCGTTGCCGGGCGCGCGCGTCATCTTGGCGATGATCGGTTCGCCGGCCAGGGTCGCGGCGGCGACCCGCTCGCCGGTAAGTTGCTTGAATGCGGCTTTCTGCTCGGGCGTGGCGACGGCGTCGATGCGGACGTAGTAGGGCGTACCGTATTGCGCCGCGAGTTCCTGGTAGTAGCGGCCGGGATCCTTGCCGGTGACGGCGGTAATCTCGGCGGCCAGCAGGCCTAGAATGATGCCGTCCTTGTCGGTGGTCCAGGCGCTGCCGTCGCGGCGCAGGAACGAAGCGCCGGCCGACTCCTCGCCGCCAAAGCAGAAACTGCCATCAAGCAGACCGGCGGAGAACCATTTGAAGCCGACCGGCACTTCCAGAAACTTGCGGCCAAGCCCGTTCACCACTCGGTCGATCAGGCCGCTCGACACCAGGGTCTTGCCCACCGCCGCACTGGCCGGCCATTGCGGCCGATGCGTCAGCAGATAGTGGATGGCGACGGCGAGGAAATGATTCGGGTTGAGCAGGCCGAGCGACGGCGTCACGATACCGTGTCGATCGACATCGGCGTCGTTGCCCCAGGCGATGTCGAACCGATCCTTCAGCTTGACCAGGCTGGCCATGGCGTACGGGCTGGAACAATCCATGCGGATCTTGCCGTCATGGTCCAGCGTCATGAACGCGAACGCCGGGTCTACTTTCGGGTTCACCACCTCGATATTCAGGCCGTACTTCTCCGCGATCGGCCGCCAGTAGGCCACCGCCGCGCCGCCGAGCGGATCGACGCCGATTCTCAGGCCGGCCTTGCGGATCGCTTCCATGTCGATCACCGCAGCCAGATCAGCCACATAAGGCGCGACAAAATCCTCCTGCAGCGTGGTCGGCGCGGCCAGCGCCTGCGCGTAGGGCACCCGCTTCACGTCACGATTGCCGGCAGCCATCAGCGCATTGGCACGCTGCTCGATCCAGCAGGTGGCATCGGTATCGGCCGGGCCGCCATGCGGCGGGTTGTATTTGATGCCGCCATCGCGCGGCGGATTGTGTGATGGGGTGATGACAATGCCATCGGCGCGCGGTGCGCTTTCATTGCGGTTGTAAACCAGGATCGCGCGCGAAATGACCGGCGTCGGGGTGTAGCCGTCATGGCTCTGCAATCGTGTCTCGACGCCGTTGGCGGCCAGCACTTCCAGGGCGCTGCGTTGTGCAGGTTCGGACAGGGCATGCGTATCCTTGCCGAGGAACAGCGGACCGGTAATACCTTGCGCACTGCGGTATTCGCACACCGCCTGGGTAATCGCCAGGATATGCGCCTCGTTGAAACTGCCGTTGATCGCGCTGCCGCGATGACCGCTGGTGCCGAACGCGACGCGCTGCGCTGCCAGGCTGACATCCGGTTGATTGAAATAAGCTGCAAGCAGCGCCGGAATATCGGTCAGAACATCAACGGGGGCCGGCTGGCCGGCGAGGGGATGGGTCATGTTGGCTCTCCTGCCTAAGAAAACGATCAATCCCGCAATCTTACGTCCCCGGAGCCCGCAAGGAACGCTCACGTACAGGATGCGTATGCACCAGAACAACTCATTTCCGCCTGAATCTGGTGCGCAAATGCGTTTCCGGCGGTCTCCCGCTCATGTGGCATATCCGGCATCACGCTTCTGAATCCAGGCCTGGCGCGGGTTCCAGAGCCATCGACACCTTGCTCGGCATTTCCGACAGTTTTGGTACGGTTCTTGCGGATACCGCCAGTGGAATCTCACCAGTAGAAAAAGGAGATCTTCATGCAAACCAACCGGCTTCGCCTTCTGCTCACCAGTACGCTGATCAGCCTGCTGGCGTCAGCGCTGACTGCTCAGGCTGCCACATTGATATCGGAGCCGCCAGCATCCGTCTCACCCTGCTCTGCGCTGATGACCGAACTGGAATGCGGAAAATTCAAGGCCGTCCTGACCCGACTCCAGCCGGGTCCACAGCGTGATCAATACCTGGCGGAACACGACCTGACCCAACGGGAACGCGCAGCAGCCTGCAGTTGCAATCGCCCCGATCCGAACGAGACGGTCTCCCCCTCGCGCGGGCAAGCCCTGCTGACGTTCTGATTGCCCCCTGCCGCGTCGGCAGCCCTGAACCGGATCAGGCCAGCACGCGGATTCGCGTGTCCAAACACTCGACTGTCTGACCAGCGCGAATCTTCGCGGTCTTGCGGTGTTCGCTGACGCCATCCACGCGCACTTGCCCGCCCGCGACCAGGGTCTTGCCGTGGCCGCCGCTCTCGGCCACGCCGGCCAGCTTGAGCAGATCGCAGAGCTGAACAAATTCGCCGCGCAGTTTGAAATCGGTTTCGGTCATGGCAGCGCTCACAGTAATTTCATCGGTTCGACATGCACGGTGGTCAGCGTATCCGTGATCCAGAACTGACCATCCTGAACACTGCATTGCAGTCGCATGGTCCGGCTGGCCAGCGCGGCCAGCGCCTGGCTGGACTCCGGTGACAGGTTGTAAATCCGCAGATGCTCCTGCCGCTCGAATTTCGACTTGTTCGCATCCCACCACATATCCGCCGTGCGGCCGCCATAGCTGATCACCGCGACTTCCTCGGCGCGACCGCATGCCTTGCGAATCCATTTCTCGTCCGGCAGGCCAACCTCGATCCACAGCTTGATCGCGCCGGTCAAGTCCATCCGCCACAGGCCCGGTTCGTCATCCGCATTCAATCCCTTGGCGAAAACCAGATGTTCGTGCGCGAACATGGCAAAAGCGAACAGCCGCACCATCATGCGTTCATCGGTTTCGGACGGATGCCGCGCCAGGGTCAGGCTGTGTTCCGCGTAGTAATTGCGGTCCATGTCGGCGATCTGAAGATCCGCCTTGAAGATGGTTGCTTTGATGGCCATGAAGGAGACGGTTAAAGGAGAGGGTCAGGCATCGAGACGCGCGGCAATTTCCTGGATCAATACCCAGGGTGCGGCAACCACCGCCCAGAACCGGCTTTGTTGCGCGTGCCAGGCAATGGCGTCATCGGTCGAAGCGCGGGCAACTAGGCCTTGTGCCAGCCAGCTTTCCACTGCGGCCTTGTTGTCATGCGACATCGCCAGCGCCACCTCGATCAAATCGAGATCGCCCGCCACCTTGACCAGCACGCCGCGCGCGAAATGTCGTTCCAGTTCGTTCCAGGCCAGTTGGCCGGTTTCGGCGTTCAGCTTGGCGCGCAAGAGTTCATTGGCTTCGGACATGATCAGGTGGCGAGTATGGGGCCGGGCATTGTAATGGGCGGCGGTACTTTCACCGCTTCCAGCCAGCCAAGTCGGGCAATGACATCGACAAAGTCCGCACTCGGGCCGGCTTGCAGAAGCAAGGATTGGCCGCTGACCGGATGCGCCAGCCGCATCTCCGTCGCTGCCAGCAACAGACGCCCGCAGCCGAACAAGTCCTGGAACAAGCGGTTATGTCGCCCCTTGCCGTGCGTCGCGTCGCCGATGATCGGATGCGCGATGTGTTTCAGATGACGGCGCAACTGATGCCGGCGTCCGGTGAACGGCGTCAGTTCGAGCAAGGCATATCGGCTGCTCGGATAGCGATCCACCCGATACGGCAATTCCACTGTCGCCAGGCGGCGAAAGCGGGTCAACGCCGACTGTGCGACCGAACCCGCTGCGATGCCGGCATGCTCGTCGGCCATACGCGGCAAGGGATGATTGATCTCGCCGGCCTCGGGCGGATAGCCGCGCACCACGGCGAGGTAGGACTTGGACACTTCTCCGCGCTCGAACTGGCGGTTCAACAGCGTGCCGACCTCGCGGTCGAGCGCGAACAGCAGGACGCCCGAGGTGCCCTTGTCGAGCCGATGCACCGGATAAACCTGGCGGCCGATCTGATCGCGCAGCATCTGCAAGGCGAAACGGGTTTCGTGGCGATCCAGCGCGCTGCGATGCACCAGCAACCCGGCCGGCTTGTGAATGGCGATCAGGTTGTCATCGCGAAAAATGACCGGCAGCGCTTCCGACGCAGCGGACGCCACGCTACTTCTTGCCCTTGCAGGCAAAACGCGCCGACAGCACCGTCTGCAACACCGCCCCGGCCGGCTGGCTCAAGGACTCGGGATGCGTATCCAGCCACGCCACCAGCACGCCCGGCAGCTGCTCCTTGTCGCCCGCTTCAAGGCAAAAATGCGTCTTGCCCTTGCCGAAATAATGCGCTGCGTCGATGTAGCCATTGAGATAGCTATGGCACATCACGGACAGCGCCCTCACCTTCTCGGCGCCCTTGCACATGCGCAAAATGACACTGCCATCATTGGCCTGGATTGTGGCGGCCCGGGAATGGCCGGAAAACAACAGCGCGATGCTGAGAGCCAGAAAGGCCGCGATGTGTCGGCTATTTGATTGAACAGATCGCATGGCGGCAGGCTCGTTGGGAAAGCGGCCGATTGTAAGCAAACCGACAACCTTTCAGATATCCCCCTCCTGAATGCCTGTTCCAGCCAGAAAGCGCGTCCGGGCGGCCGCCAGTTGCGTCTGCAACCACCGCATCCGTGCCGTATCCGGGTCGGCCGCGTTGCCTGCCGCTTCGGCAAGCAAGCGCGCGCACTCGCCATGAAACGCCTCGAATGCAGTCAACACAGAGACTTCATCCAGCTTGCGGCCACGCCTTGGCGGCGGCTCGACTGGCGCATCGAGCGGTTTGAGCAGTGCGGAGCGCGGAATCATGCGCTGCCCGCCCTCCTCCGTTGCCGCCGTCAGCGGACCCGTTTTGGTGTACACCTTGCCCTCGAATTCAAATCGGGCGCCCACGGCAAATGACTGAAACTTCATGCTTGCGACCTCCAAAAAATGCATTTTCACGCGCGGCATCCTGATGTGCGAACCTTTGCCACCCGTCGTATTGGCCCTACGACCTGCGAGCCGAAGCCAGCGCAACTTTCGAAGCTGCCCGATATGCCCGCATCGGGTGATAATCGGCGCGCTACAGACCCGGTCCGCTTCAAGCGGTCTTGCACGCCAGCCTTTATCGACGCGGGTTTTGCCAGGAGACATCGAATTAGCTTCCAAATACATCTGAACTGGATGGCCGATGCCGAGCAGCACCGGGATTTCCTGGTCGCGCAAGATGTCATTGCCAGGAATGATATCGCCCTGGTTTCGCCGGATATGCCGCTGCGCGCCAATCTTTCCGTGCTCGATAACATCGCCCTGATTCCGCAATATCGAAGCAACCTGGCTTATGCCAAAGCAGCGGATCAGGCCTGGGATCTGCTGGTGGCCGCCGGGTATCAGGATTGCCACGCCAAGCGTGACCCCGATCTCGACCATGCCGAACGCTGCGTCGCCAAACTGCTGCGCGCAGCGATCGGACATCCGCCCATCATCCTGCTCGACCGTCCGGCCATGTTGCTGCCCGATACCCATTACCCGCCGTTTCTGTTTAAGCTGCTGCACAAGCTCGCAGCCGAATTGAGCGATTGCTGGATAGTCGATTACCAATGGAACCAGGCGCTTTATCCCGCCGAATACCTCGCCCCCAAGACAAGCCCCTCGTCATGAACCGACCCACCGGCACCCCACTGATCAAGAACCTGGAACTCAAGGTCGGCGTATTGCTGACCGCCACTCTCCTTCTGGTGGCCGCTTTCATCCTGTATTCGCTGTATGCGCGCGGCGCCTTCCAGCGCACGCAAAGCCTGACCCTGATCGCAAGCGAAGCGGAAGGCGTCAGCATCGGCATGCCGATGACCTTTTCCGGTTTCCCCATCGGCGAAGTCAAGCGCATGAGCCTGGATGACGATGGCAAAGTCCGGATGGAACTCGCCATTCCGACCAAGGATGCGCGCTGGCTGCGGGAAAACAGCGTGTTCACGCTGGAAAAGGGCTTGATCGGCGGCGCGAAGATCAAGGCCTATACCGCCGACCTGTCCGACCGGCAGCTTGCCCCCGGTGCATCCAGAACACTGTTGACCGGTGATGTCGCACAGGAAATTCCGATCCTGATCGAACGCGTCAAAGCCATCCTCGACAATGTCGAAAAAATGACCAACCAGGAATCGCACATCAACCAGACCCTGGCCAATGTGGAAACCATGACCCACCGCATGACCGGCGAATACGGCGTGCTCGAAGGCGTGCTGGGCGGCCCGGAAAAAGCGCATCAAGTCGTCGCCGTGCTGGAAAAGGCCAATACGCTGCTGACTTCGCTCAACGGCGTATCTCTCAAGGTCGATGGCGTCCTCGCCAAAACGGATCAACGTGTGTTCGGACCGGACGGCGTCATGGATCAGACCCATCAATCCATCGCCAAGGTCAACGCCATCCTCGGCGATGCGCGTGAAAGCCTGAAGAAGGCGGACGCCCTGCTGGCCAACGCGCAGAGCGCCAGCGCCGACCTCCCGAAAATCACCGCCAACGTGCGCGAAGCCACCGCCGACATGAGCCAGTTGCGCACGGAAATCGACGACAGCGTGCGCAAGGTCAACCACCTGATCAACGAGATCAACAAGAAATGGCCCTTCGCGCGCGAAGTGGAGATCACCCCACCATGAAACCAGCCTTCCCGATACTCCTGATAGCGGCCGCCCTCCTCTCCGCCTGCGGCGGCACGCCGCCGCCGCCGGACTGGAAACTGAACGCGGTCAGTTTGATCGAGCATGCGCAACAGCGCTGGCTGGAAGGCGACACCAAAGCTGCCGAACTGGCCGAAACCAAAGCACGTCGCGAAATCGCCAAATCCGGCCGCATCGACCTGCTTGCCCGCGCCGAACTGTCGGCCTGCGCGACACGTATCGCCAGCCTCGATTTCGCCGCCTGCACCGCCTTCGACAAGCTGGCCGCCGATGCCGGCGTCAGCGACAAAGCCTATGCCCGGTTTCTCGCCGCCGACTGGACTGGCCTGGATGCCAAGTCCCTGCCGGCGCATTACGGCGACCTGATCAGCGCCAAGGACGACGCCGCCGCCAATCGCGCCGTGGCGGAAATCAAGCAACCCCTGCCCCGGCTGATCGCCGCCGCGCTGTTATTCCGCGCTGGCCGCGCCGCGCCGACAACATTGAGCGCAGCCGTCGAAACCGCATCCGAACGCGGCTGGCGACGTCCGCTCCTGGCCTGGCTGGAAGTGGAGCGCAAACGCGCACAGGCCGGCGGCGATGGCGAAGCGGCAACGCAGCTGCAAAAACGGATCGACTTCATACTGGGCGCCACGCCCTGAAGCCTGCTTTGGCGTCAGCCCGCTTCCCCGCGCGACGCCTGAACCCGGTTGCGGCCGCCCGACTTGGCGGCATAGAGTGCCTTGTCGGCGCGCGCGACGAGGGCTTCCACATCCGCATCGACGGACGATCGGTTTGCCACGCCAATGCTCATGGTGACCGGGAAAAGGTTGTCGGCTTCGCCGTATCGATCCGCGCGCACATCGCGCACGATGCGTTCGGCCAGGCGGACAGCCGCCGCCAGCGTGGTGTTCGGGCAAACCATGCAGAACTCCTCGCCGCCGAAGCGAAACGCCACATCATCCTTGCGGCAACCGCGCTCGATCACGCGCGCGATCTGGCTCAGCACATGATCGCCAACTTCATGGCCGAAGCGGTCGTTGACCAACTTGAAGTGGTCGATATCCAGCATCAGACAGGACAGGGGCGTACCGCTGTGGACCGAAAAAGCCCACTCCTGCGCGAAGCGGTCCAGGCCGTAACGACGGTTGTGCAGCCGGGTCAGCGGATCGGTGAGGGCTTCCTGCAACAGGCGGCGGTTGCTGCGCGCCCAATCGCCGGAAGACCGAATCACCGACTCGCGTTCAGCCCGCACCGCACCTTGCAGCGCGACCACGCGCTGCGCCGAATTGAGACGGGCAAGCAACGCCGCCTCGCTGTAATTCAGCAACAGGTAATCCGAAGCCCCGGCCAGCATCAGCCTGGCGACGCCGGGCTCTGCTTCGGGTGGAATCAGGGCAATGCAATAGGTCTGACGCCCGCCCTCGCTGGCACGCAGATCGCGCAGGGTTTGCACAGCCGCGTCGCCGCTGTCGGGCAACTCCACCAACATCACATCGACCCGATCTTCCTGCAGCAGACGCAGGGCGCTGTCACGCTCCGTCGCCATCTGCACGACCAGCCCCATGGCATCGAGCGTATCCGCCAGCGTGCGCAACTGAACCGCATCCTGGGTAATCAATGCGACCCGCATCGGCATCAGCACCAGCGCGGACAGGTTCTCGTCCCGCGCGGGATCGGGCGGCGTACCCAGAAACAGCTCGATGTCGCTGAAATCACGGATGGGCAGATGCAACTCGCGGCCCCAGTCCTGCCACTGCCGGACAACATTTTCCACCAGTGGCGGCACATGCTGATCCTCCAGGCCGATCTGGGCGGCGGCATGGTAGAGAGAAGGCACGCGCTCCCAGCGTTGCGCCTCGTCCAGAGTAAGCAACGAGCCCACCTTGGCGGAAAAATGCAGCGCGGCGGTCAGCGTCTGCGCGCGCGAGCCGGGCGCAAATGGCGCTTCGGTCGGAAGTTCGTGATAGCGCACGGCCTGAAAGAATATTTCCGGCAAACCCCAATCCTGCAACAACTCCGCCGAGAGCGAAGCGTGATCCAGCCCGAAACTGCCAATTTCCGCATCGCGCAAGGCCAGGCCGGACAGGCTTTCCCGCATCATGCCGCCGTACTCGGTCGGAAATACCGTCGCCAGCGCCAGGCGGCCAATGCCGGAAAGCAGACCGCAGGTAAAACTCTCGTCAGGCGGACACTGGGCCTGAGCTGAAACCAACTGCGCGGTGATACCCGTCGCCAGCGAAGCAGTCCAGTAGCCCAGATAATCGAACGCAGTGCAGGTGCCACTGCGGTAATGGTCGATCAGCGAAAAACCCAGCGCGATCTGGCGCACCCGAAACAAGCCCAGAAAAACGATGGCATGCGGCAGCGAAGCGATATGCCGCAGACTGCCGCCATGGACCGCATTGGCATAACGCAGGATGCGCCCCGACATGGCCGGATCTGTCTGCACCAGATGGGTCAGGGACTGAATGCTGGCATCCGACCGTTGCGTGAGTTCCAGCACGGCCAGCGCGACCCCCTGAGGCGACGGCAACATGCCGCCGGCCTTCAGAGTCTCGAAACGGGCGCGGGCTTCCTCGATCATGCAACTACCCCCTGGGTCTGATTGTTGCCCCGGATTATGCCTGACTGCGGCATGGACAAACGGCAACCGGCTCGTCGCCACCAAGCCAATCGGCAACTTCGATGGCCCTGAAGAAGTGCTTGCCGATCACCGAACTACCCGCTTGGACGCTAATGCGCGCATTGCCGCGTGATACCATGCTGGCCGTTCTGCCCTGGACCGGACGTTACGATGAAAGCGCTGCAAATCAACGAGGAAGCTGAAATGAAAAAAGCCGGCTTTTTCAAGCCGGCTTTTTTGTTTAACTTGGTGCCCAGGAGAGGACTCGAACCTCCACGCCCTTGCAAGCGCTAGGACCTGAACCTAGTGCGTCTACCAATTCCGCCACCTGGGCCAAGAAGACGCGCATCTTAATGATCTGAATGAATACATGTCAACCAAAAAAACCTCAGTAACCAAAAAATCTTCCGATCCGGCCATGACCGAAGGAACCCCTGCCACCAAGCCTGCAGCGCCGCGCCGTGGCCAGAAGACGCTGCGCTGGCAGGACCCGTTTCTGGAACGCGAACGCGCCAAGTATGGCCAGGCGATGCCGAGTCGCGAATTCATCCTGCAACTGGTCACCGAAGCCGGCGGACCGGTCGATAGCGAGGAATTCGCCGTACGTCTGGGCATCGAGCCGGATGAAATGGACGCGTTCAATGTGCGTCTGCGCGCCATGCAGCGTGACGGCCAGATCGTCATCAACCGGCGCGGCGCCTTGTGTTTGCCGGACAAGATCGACGTCAAGAACGGTCATGTCGAAGGCCATCAGGACGGCTTCGGCTTCTTTGTGCCGGACGACAAATCCGGCGACATGT
>CAMDGQ010000077.1 GCA_945897955.1 Tepidiphilus sp. J10
GTTTCCTTCAACCGCTTGCCGCGACCCTGACGGACGACCTGAATGAACTGCTGGTGGATTTCATCCAGCATCAACCTTGCGTGCGCCTCCTGGTTGGGCTGGATCGGAGAAAACGGATCGAGGAAGCCCTTGTTTTCGCCGGCGGCAAGCAGGCGACGTTCGACCCCCAGTTTCTTCATGCCTTCGGTAAAACCGAAGCCATCCATCAACACGCCGATGGAACCGACCAGCGAGGCCTTGTCGACAAAAATCTTGTCGCCCGCCGCTGCAATGTAATAGCCGCCGGAAGCGCAGATATCGTCCACCACGACATAGAGCGGAATCTTGGGATACTTGCCGCGCAACCGCTTGATTTCATCGAATACCTGGCCGGCCTGCACCGGGCTGCCTCCCGGGCTGTTGATACGCAATACAACCCCCCTGGTGTGCTTGTCGTCGAAGGCGGTATTCAAGGCGCCGATCAGGATATCGGCGCTGACGCCGTCGCCTCCGCCGATTTCACCGTTCAAGTCGATCAGCGCCGTATGCGGGCTGGTGGATACGAACTCGCCATCGAACTGGCTCGCCAGCATGAAGAACAACCCAAACAGCCATGCCACCCCGAGCAGCTTGAAAAACACGCCCCAGCGCCGCGTCCGGCGTTGCTCATTCAGATGCGCCAGCAGCAGGCGTTCAAGCGCGCCGCGATCATTGCCTTCACTGTTGTTTTTTTCGTCCGACATTACATTTCCTTGCAATAAACATTGCCCTGGTGTTCGCTGACCGGCAGAGGTGTCAGGCCGCGCCCTTCACAACGGCCGCCCTGGCAAGCGCCGGTGGCGGGATCATAGAGTGCGCCATGGGTCGCGCATATCAAAAACTGCTTGCCGGAATCGAAGAACTCGCCGTGTTGCCAATCGAGTTCAACCGGGATGTGGCCGCAGCGGTTGAGATACGCGAAGACCTGGCCCCGCCAGCGGATGGCAAAAGCCGGGGCGGGTGTCGAGCGCCCCTTCTCGCTCACCTCGAAACGCACACCGGGACCGCCCTCCAGCAACGCGGAACTGGCGCAGATCAGGCGTTCTCGCGCAACCATGCGGTCAGTTCTGCAAAACTGCGGCACACCGCCAGCGGCCCGAATTCGGCCAGATTTTCCGGCGGGTGCGCACCGAAGCCGGCGGCCAGCGAAGCAATGCCGGCATTGCGCGCCATTTCCAGATCATGACTGGTGTCACCGATCATCAGTGCGCGCTCGGGCGCGATCATCAACTCCTCCAGCAATTCCTCGACCATCGCCGGATGCGGCTTGGAGAAAGTCTCGTCCGCCGTGCGTGAAGCATGGAAATACGGCGCCAGGCCGGAATGCTCGAACGCCCGATCGAGGCCGCGTCGTGCCTTGCCGGTGGCGACCGCGAGAAGATGGCCGCCGGCATGCAGTTCCGCGATCAACTCGCGGGCGCCCTCGAACAACGGGATTTCCGCGTCCTGGCTGAGGAAGTGGCGACGATAGTGCCCCGCCAGTTCCGGATGCGCCGCTTCCGGCAATTCCGGGAACAGCATCTCCAGCGCCTCGCGCAAGCCGAGGCCGATGACATGGCTGGCTTCTTCGCGCGACGGCATCGGCAAGTGCATATCGCGACTGGCTGCCTGTATGCAGGCGGCGATCACACCGGCGGAGTCCATCAAGGTGCCATCCCAATCAAAGATCAGGAGATCAAAACGACGCGGGACTGCTTGCACGATGCGGGTCCAATTTGGGTTGAAACTTGCGAAAGGCGGGCGGCGAGGGGCCGCTCCGGCATTGGCCTGAGCAGAATCTCGCTGCGTCAGCCGGATTGAATCGGGCAGTCCCTTCATCAATCCCGCCGGGATTTTACGTGCCGGCCCGGCATGCGGGAAGCGCGACATCCGCTGTCACGGCGCAGTCCACCCGGCCAGGACACGGAAATGAAAAATCCCGTCAGACCGTGCGCGACGAACGCACGATGTGACGGGATCAGACCGGTTAATGCCGTGCTGTGCTATTTGGCGTGGGCCAGGGCCTCGGCGTGGCTCTTCGCGCTTTCAATCCATGGATTGAAGAAACGCGTCAGAACATACATGAACACCAGCGGTGTGCTGAGCAGGATGATCGCCGCCATCCAGCCTTCCTGGCCGAAGAACGGCACTTCGTAGCTCAACAGGCCCTTCATGGTCTTGGAGATTTCCTGGCCGCCGATGACCACGTTGTAGCGCATGAAGATCACCGAAGTCAGCACCAGCGCCGCGCAGATGAAAGCGCCGACCATCAGTTTCCTGCCCGAGGTCTTGAAGTACACCATCAGGCTCATGATGATGACCGGCAGCACCGCGCCGATACCGATCTGCATGATGGCGAAGCGCCAGAACAGCGGACCGCTCTTGTATTCGCGAATGATGTCGATGCCTTCGCGCGCCCGGTACATCAGGGCGAAGAATTCGACGCCTTCGAGCAGCACGGTGAACATCAGGAAGCCCCACAGCGCCAGTACCATGCCCTTGATGCAATCCTCGTCGATCTTCACCCGACGGACCAGCGAAACAATCATGTACAGGATGATCAGCACGGAGACGCCGGAGACGATGGCGGAGAACAGGAAGATCGCAGGCATCAGGTCGGAAGACCACCAGTCACGCGATTTGAGCGAGCCGAACACGAAGCCGACATAACCATGCAGGCCATGCGATGCGGGAATGCCGATGATCGCCAGCGTGAGCAGCCATTTGTGGTCGTAATGGCGGGTCTTGTCGTTGATCTCGTAGGAACCGAGCGTCATCAGGCGATAGATGGGCCGCTTCCAGCTTCTGTCGTTCTGGGCGTTGTAAACGATGTCCTCGCGGAACATGAACCAGATTTCCAGCATCAGCAGAATCACATAGAAGCCCGCGACATAGCCGAAGATGGCCATCGCCGACGTGGTATGCGGCGTGATCATGGCGTTGAAGGCGCGCTCGGGATGCCCGAGGTGAGAAAGCAGCGTGACCGGCACCACGACCATGAAGCACAGGGCGGCGATCAACGCGAAACGGGCCACCGGGCGGAAGCGCTCGATGCCGAAGACGTGGAACAGGCTGGACACCGTGAAAGCGCCCGCTACCAGACCGGTCAGGTAAGGGTAGATAACGATCAGGATGCTCCAGGGCACCACCGTCTCGTTGGGATAGACATAGCCGGTATAGGGCGTGACGTGATAAATCGCCTCAGCGGCGGCGTGAACGGCTTCCATCAGCTTACCTCCTTGTCGATACCGATGTAGTAGCAGGTGGGCCGGTTGCCCATCTCAGGTTTCAGCGAAAGCACCCGGTTGTCCTTGAGGAACTGGCTGATCGGGCTGTTCTTGTCATTCATGTCGCCGAACACGCGCGCGCCGACCGGGCAGATCTCGACACAGGCCGGGTTCATGCCCTTGCTGATGCGGTGATAACACCAGGTGCATTTGTCGGCGCGGCGTTCGATCTCGTTGAAATAACGCGCGCCGTAAGGACACGCCTGCACACAGTACTGGCAACCGATGCAGTATTCCTTGTCCACCAGCACGGCGCCGTCCTTGGTCTTGAAGGTGGCGCCGGTCGGACAGACCTGAACGCAGGACGGGTTCTCGCAGTGGTTGCACATCTTCGGCACAAAGAACGCCTTTTCCACCTTTTCGTTCTTGTAGCGATCATCGAAGCGCGACGCGTTGGGCGCGGAAACGGCGATGTTGTCCGGGTGCGACTGGCTATCGATTAGCGGCCGTTTCGCGCCTTCGAGATAAACGTAACGCTCTACCCAGGTGCGGAAGTGGTTCGCATCCTTGGCGACGCCGTTCTCGTTCTTGCAGGCATCCACGCAACGCAGGCAGCCGATGCACTTGTTGGCGTCGATGCCATAACCCCAGTTGTGCTTTTCCCAGTCGAAATCCGCTGTCGGAAACGACCCGGACGGGCCGTCCTTGGCGACAGCCGGGCCCAATACGCTGATCAGCGCGGCGCTGGCACAGGCCGCGCCGGCACCGGCCAGGAACCGGCGGCGACCGCTGGTATCGCCGGCATCCTGTCCTTCGGGCAACGTGTTATCTGGTGTATCACTCATCTTGTTCATGGCTCGTCTCCTAGTGCTTGTCAGGGCTGCTGGGCGGGGTCTGGGCTACCTGCGCGGGTTCTTCCTTGATCCGTATCGGCTTGGGCTGATGCGGGTCGTGGCAGAACAGGCAAGGCTGACCGGCAGAATGTTCATCCGGAATCACTTGCGAAACGCCTTTGTTCCAGGGTACGGATTTGCCGATGGCGGGATCCCAGGGTTGCTGCGGCGGATCGCGCTGCGGACGGGCGGTCAGCTGCATGTGGCACAGGGTACACAACGTCTTGGTGTACTCCGCAGTCGGACGCGGCAGCTTGGCGGTCTTGTTCGGATCGTTGGGATCAATCGGATGGCCTCGGGCAGGGCCATGGCAGACTTCACATTTCACCGTTTTGTGGCCGGCGGATGACCACTGAGTGTGGCGGTCGACGTGACAGAGCGCGCAATAAGCGGGTCCGCGGTAAGCGGGGTCCGGAGCGGCGATATCGGGTACCGAATTAGCTCGGTAGTGGCCGTATTTGTAAAACGAATCGACCGTGAAGTACGCCTTGGCGCTGAACGCCACGACCAGGAAGACAACAAGCAACAGACTCAATCTGACGATGTGTTTAGGCATTTCCGTGTGTTCCTCCATGTAAGCCGGGGCGTTTTATACGACTGTTCTGACAGGCTTAAAAGAGGACATACAGGTTTTTTTAAGCAATTTGATCTATGACAATCCAATCTGCCAAAAACCTAGTTTTAGCTACCAATCCATTGCCGGATAACGAGAACCGGCACATTGCGAAATCAGGCCATATCAAGGCCGATTTTCAAGCTGATCAAGACCAGTTTCCGGCAGCAAAAAGGAAAAAAACCCGGCTACAGCCGTTGGACACGGCGCGGCGGGCCAATCGCCGTGAGGCGAGAGGAGAAATTCGAGTCAGGCGGTCACAACCTCTGCCGGCAGGACTTCAGCCGGGCGGGTTTCACGCTTGCCGATGGTCAGCAAGTCCCAGACCAGCAGAACAAAGCCGAGCGTGAACATCCAGCCGCCGATCTGGCGCCAGAACATGGCTTGCGCGAACCAGCGATGCGCTTGCGCGACGAAATAGCCCATCCAGGTCGAGCCCTCGATCGCGCGCTCGATCTGCGATTGCTCGTAACCGGCGATCAGCTGGAACGCGGTTTCATGGTTGCCACGCCACCGTTTGGCTAGCGGGCTCACCCAAATGGTGAGCGTCATCGAAGTGCAAGACATCAGTCGGCCTGGGGCTTCACGAGGGATAAGGAGCGTTCAACTGCTGTTTCAAGGTTCAATGCGGCTGGACAGCCCCTGAGGGCGTTCCCGCCTCGGGGCGATGAAGGTGCATTCCGCCAAAGCGTTTATGGCATATCCCATTTTTTCTTGGACAAGACAAAAGACAAGAAGGTATGTTTAGCCCCTGCAAAAAACAGCCCGAGAGAATATGTCCGCTCCACCCTTGCTCGAACTGATTTGCCCCGCCGGCAGCCTGCCGGCGCTGAAAGCTGCCGTGGACAACGGCGCCGATGGCGTTTATCTCGGCCTCAAGGACAACACCAACGCGCGCAATTTTGCCGGTCTGAATTTCGACGACAAGTCGCTCACGGAGGGCATCCGCTATGCCCAGACCAAGCGCCGCAAGGTGCTGATGGCGCTGAACACCTATCCACAACCGGCCACGCTGCCGCGCTGGCACAAGGCGGTGGATACCGCCGCCAGCCTCGGCGTCGATGCGATCATCCTGGCCGACCCCGGCCTCATGGCCTATGCCCGCAAGACCCATCCGCAACTGCGCCTGCACCTGTCCGTGCAGGGCTCGGCGACCAGTTACGAAGCGGTCAATTTCTATCGCGAACGCTTCGGTATCCAGCGCGCCGTGCTGCCGCGCGTGCTGTCGCTGGCGCAGGTCGAGAACGTGATCGCCAACACCGATGCCGAAATCGAGTTGTTCGGCTTCGGCGGCTTGTGCGTCATGGTCGAGGGCCGCTGCCTGCTGTCGTCCTACGCCTGCGGCGATTCACCGAACACCTTCGGCGCCTGCTCGCCGGGCCACGCGGTGCGCTGGGAACAGACGCCGAAAGGTATGGAAACCCGGCTCAACGGCGTGCTGATCGACCGCTACGCCGACAACGAGAAGGCCGGCTACCCGACGCTTTGCAAGGGCCGCTTCGAGGTCCAGGGCGAGACCTACTACGCGCTGGAGGAACCGACCAGCCTGAACAGCATGGAAATGCTGCCGGAAATGGCCCGCCTGGGCGTCGCCGCGATCAAGATCGAAGGCCGCCAGCGCAGCCCGGCCTATGTCGCGCAGGTCACCCAGGTCTGGCGCGCCGCGATCGACGCAGTGAAGAAAGACCGCACCGCTTTCAAGCCGCAACCCGCCTGGCTGGCCGCGTTGGCAAAGGTGTCCGAAGGCAGCATGAACACACTCGGCGCGTATTACCGGCCGTGGAAGTGAGAAGTGAAAAGTGACTTGTCGCTGCGCGGCTCAAGTGAAACGTGAAATGTGGGGCGCACACATTTCACGTTTCACTTTTCGCCTTTCACATTCCACCCGGCGAAGCCGTATCACATTTCACCAGTGGCGTAGTCGCATCACATTTCACATTTCACCAGCGGCGCAGCCGCATCACCCATGAAACTCTCCCTCGGTCCCCTGCTTTACTACTGGTCACGCGAGGACACTCTCGCTTTCTACGAACAGGCCGCGACCTGGCCGCTGGATATCGTCTATCTGGGCGAAACGGTGTGTTCGCGGCGACATCTGCTGCGCCTGCCGGACTGGCTGGAACTGGCCGAGAAATTCAGCGCCGCCGGCAAGGAAGTCGTACTGTCGAGCCAGACCCTGATCGAATCTGAATCCGACCTGAAGGCGCTGCGCAAGCTGATCGCCAATGGCCGCGAGGATGGCAAGCGCTTCAAGGTGGAAGCCAACGAATGGGGCGCGGTCCGCCTGCTGGCCGAAGCCGGTCGCGAATTTGTCGCCGGCCCGACGCTGAACACCTACAACCCGGACACGCTGGACATGCTGGCCGAGATGGGCGCAACCCGCTGGGTGCCGCCGGTGGAAATGCCGCGCACGATGATCAAGGAGATGCTGGCGGCGTTACCGAGTGCATCCAACGGCGCGGCAAGACTGGAAACGGAATTGTTCGGCTATGGCCGCCTGCCGCTGGCGTTCTCGGCGCGTTGCTTCACCGCGCGCCACTACAACCTGCAAAAGGACGATTGCCAGTTCCGTTGCCTGGACCACCCCGACGGGCTCGTGCTGGCCTCGCGCGAAGGCGAGGATTTCCTCGCCATCAACGGCATCCAGACGCAATCCGCCAGGGTCATGAGCCTGGCGCACCGCTTCGATGAACTCGACACGGCCGGCATCGACGTGCTGCGCCTGTCGCCGCAGTCGCGCCAGATGGAACGCATCGTCGCCATCTACCGCGCCCTTGCGGATGGCGACATCGCACCGAAGGAAGCCCCCGCCCAACTCGACCGCCTGATGCCCGCCGCGCCGTGCGACGGCTACTGGCTGGGCGAGGCCGGCATGGCTTACCACCCCGCACCGTAATGACTGGACTCCGGCCTGTGCCGGCGTAACGAAGGAGCACCACATGAAACTACCCGCCCTCCCCGCCTTTATCCCCCGCGATTTCCCGCAGCCACTCGCCCGGCTGGTCGCCAAACTGCCGACCTGGCCGGCCTCGCGCAGCTTTGTCATCGCCGCCAACCTCGCCGCCTGGCCCTCGTTGCGCGAGCTCGACTGGTCGCAGGTGTTTGGCCGCCGTTTCCGGGTGCATGTCCGCGACGCCGGTCTGAAACTGTATTTTTCGCTGCATGCCGACGGTTTCCGCGCCGAACGCGAAGGTCCGTGCGATGTCACCTTCACCGCGACGACGGCCGACTTTGCCCGTCTGGCGCTGCGTCTGGAAGATCCGGACACGCTGTTCTTCAACCGCCGACTGTTGATCGAGGGCGATACCAATCTCGGTCTGACCGTGAAGAACATGCTCGACGCGGTGGAACTGGAAACCGCAGCCGCCGGCATGCCGGCCGGATTCGGCCGCATCGTGCTCAATCTGCGTCGAATGGCGACGCAAAACTGAGCATGAGAGAACCCTAAGCCAGGCAAGGTATGCAATCCGCCCTGGCCAGACAGGACGCCGGCGACTTGCCTCAGGCTGGCTGGCAGTCGAGCGCGTCTGCGCATCCTGGAAACATGCATTCCGGTTCAACCGCCGCCGGATTTTGGATGACGGCATGAACCCGCTTGCCCAATCCCTGATCGGCTTTGGCGGCTTCATCGCGCTGGCCTGGTTGCTGTCGGAGAAGAAGTCCGCCGTGCCGTGGCGCACGGTATTCGGCGGCATCGCGCTACAGGTTGCGCTGGTGGTCGCCATTCTGAAACTGCCGGGCGTACACGCCGCTTTTACCGCACTGAACGATGGCCTCCTGGCGCTGGAGCGGGCCACCCGCACCGGCGCGACGGTGGTGTTCGGCTATCTCGGCGGCGGCCCGCTGCCCTATGCCGAAACCAGCGCCGGCGCCAGCTTCGTGCTGGCCTTTCAGGCTTTGCCGATCATTCTGGTGATGAGCGCCCTGTCCGCCCTGCTGTTCCATTGGCGCGTGCTGCCGCTGATCGTGCGCATGATGTCCTGGCTGCTGGAAAAGACGCTGGGCGTCGGCGGCGCGGTCGGCCTGTCCACGGCAGCCAATGTATTCGTCGGCATGGTCGAGGCGCCGCTGCTGGTCAAACCCTATCTGGCCCGCGTCTCGCGCGGCGAACTGTTCATCATCCTCACGGCCGGCATGGCCGGCGTTGCCGGCACCGTCATGGCACTCTACGCCGGCATCGTCGGCCCGCGCGTGCCGGATGCGCTCGGCCACATCCTAGCGGCCTCGTTCATCAGCGCGCCGGCCGCCATCGTCTTTGCCGTACTGATGATCCCGCCCGAGGGCGAACCTGCCGGGCGCGACATGCGCGTCGCAGCCATCGACTCCAGCAGCATGGACGCCATCACGCGCGGCACCGCCGAGGGGCTGCAACTGCTGCTGAACATCGTCGCCATGCTGATCGTCCTGGTCGCGCTGGTGGCGCTGGCGAATCAGATCCTCGCCCTGCTGCCGCATCACGGCAGCCCCTGGTCGCTGCAACAGATGCTCGGCATGCTGATGACCCCGCTCGCCTGGATGGCCGGCATCCCGTGGAGCGAAGCGGCAAACGCCGGTTCGCTGCTCGGCACCAAGATCGTCCTCAACGAACTGATCGCCTACCTCGACCTGGCCGCGCTGGCGCCCGAAGCACTGTCGCCGCGCAGTCGCCTGATCATGACCTACGCGCTGTGCGGCTTCGCCAACCTGGGCAGCCTGGGCATCATGATCGGCGGCCTGACCGCGATGGTTCCCGAACGACGCCGCGAAATCCTCGAACTCGGCCCCCGCACGCTGATCTCCGGCAGCCTGGCCACCCTGTCCTGCGGCTGCCTGATCGGAATGCTCTACTGACCGCGCTCAACCAGGGTTCCAGTAATACCGGTATACCTGCACCTACCGTTGCACGCTGATGGGCCCTGGGGCTGAACACCCGCCCGACTCCATAGACCTGACAGGTTTAACAAACCTGTCAGGTCCGCCCTCCGCACCCAGGACCGCAATGACGGACCCGCTACCGCTTCGCCCAGCCTGGGGGCTGAACACCCGCCCAACTCCGTAGACCTGACAGGTTTAACAAACCTGTCAGGTCTGCCCTAAGCACCCCGGACCGCAATGACGGACCCGCTACCGCTTCGCCCAGCCTGCGGACTGAACACCCGCCCAACTCCATAGACCTGACAGGTTTAACAAACCTGTCAGGTCTACCCTCCGCACCCAGGACCGCCATGATGGCCCATCCTGCAAACTGATGCTCCAGGCTCAAGTCTTTACTGTGTCGGCAAGTGCCAGGGCAAGATATTCGGAGACATGCTTGGAGGCGATTTCATCCCGGCTGGCCAGCTTGATGTGGCGGCGAAACTTGCCTTCGCCTTCAAGCACATTGAACGTGTCCGGTAGTGATGCGCCGGCGCCGAACTCGACCGAAACGTGTTTGGCGTAGGAAAACACGCCGCAAAACGGTTTGCCTGCCGAGAACAGAAAGCCGCCGTACTTCACCTCCTCGGTCACCGACGGGCTCAAGCCGAGAACGAGTTCTCTCAGCGCCTGGACAAGCTCGTATCGCGCCGGATCGAGCAGGCGAATATCTTCGAGCAACCTGGAAATACGTTCATTGGGTCCGGTCATGACATGTCTCTTTGGTTAAACGCGCCACTCACTTCGGCGCAGGTACTTTCTTTTGTCTGAAAACCCCGATCTGCTGGCCTTGCGGGATCGTGACCGAGTTGATGCCCTGCTCGATCAGCGTGATGACCAGCGAACCGCCATAAGCAAAATGCCCCAGCTTCTCGCCCTTGTAAACGGGTACCGGATGCTCCGGCGTCACCTGCTTGAACTTGTCCTCGAACACCACCGAGCCGATGCTGTCCAGGCCCACCGGAATCATCGCGACATAGCCGTAATCCCGGGTCTCGATCACGAAATAGCCACGCCGAAAGTGCTCGAAGACGCTGTAACTCTCGCCATAGCCCAGGTTCCCGGCATTGAAGAAAGCGCCGAAGTCCTTGATGCCCCAATAAGACCCGGCCACATCCTCGCGCGACTCGACCACCTTGCCCGAGGCCACCGCGTGGAAATGGTGATAGGTCGCGGGCAACAAAATGCAGGAAATCGCGCTGCCGGATTCGAAATGCCGGGCAAATTCGGAACCGCTCAACAGCGCCTTGACGTTCAACCGCTGGTTCAGCTTGGTCGGAATCTCCGAATCCGGCGTCAACGGATTGATCATGTTCAGCACGCAATCGGTCGGCGCCACCAGCACCGCATCGTCGGCCGGACTGGCAACCGTGCGCGCGCCGGGCTTCAGATCGCGAATGAAGAACTCGTTGAACGACTTGAAGCCCGCCGGCGGAACGATGTATTCATCAATCCGAATCGAAGGATCGGCGGTCCAATGCGGAATCGACGCGGTCGAAGCACTGGTTTCAAGATACTTGCCGCGCGCCGCGACAAAGTCCCTCGTCCAGCCCAAGCCGGGCTCCGTGCCGACCACCTGCTGGCCGAAGGCATTCCGGTAATAGAACCAGGCAAATTTCTCGATGAAATTGAACTCATCCCGCGCACCGCCCGGTTCCGGCAGCAGGTGGTACCAAGCGTCCATGAACCCGAGCAGATCATCGAATCGCTTGCCCTTCCAGGGATTGACCGCCGTCGGGCGCGGCCATAAATCACGTGCATTCGAATCCGGGTTCTGCATATTGGCGAACGCCCGATCCATATTGGCGCGAAATTCCGGATTGCCGTCATACAAGTTTTTCAATGCCTGAATCGGCGGCGCCACACGAATCTCGTTTGCAGCAACCGAACAGGGCAATAAAAGGAATGCAACCAGCGCAAAACCTGCAAACAGACTTCGGAGCAGAAAAATCATGGCATGACTCCATACGTCGATTGATGCGTGACAACAGCGACTCCGGCGGATCGTTCAATTCGTAGCCGCTATTACGTCAGCCCGAAACCGGTTTTCGCGGCACACCCCGCGCAAGCAGAAGGCAGTAGTAACAGCTCGATAAACAATTACGTAGCTGACACATCCGATTGTTTGCGTGGAATACGCACCGATTCGGAAAATCCGGTCGAACCTATGCAGCACGGCCCCGGAAAAAGGATGCGTAGGCGGCGGTGCATTTCAACCATAGCACTGGAAATTCGAACCTGGACCCGGCCTCCCTGCTTACGACCGATGCGCTTGTCGCCATCACCACGGAGCGGCGGTGATTGTAGGCGGCGAGACAAACTCTCAATCGGCATGTGCCGCGAGTGGCGGCTCCTGACGCGGTTTCGCGGCTGGTATGGATATTGCAAAGCTTGCCGACAAGCACTCATGCAACCCGGACCAGCACCGAAAAATGCCCAGTCATGAACAGGAAATCGAGCAGATCAAAGCGCGCATCGCTGCGGTCTACGCCCGGCGCGAGCGCTTGAAACAGGAACTGGAAACGGGCGCCGTGGCGCCACGCGACGGATTCGCCCGACTCGACCAAATCGACCAGGAGTTGTCCGAACTGGACAGCCGTTTCAAGCAACTCTGGGATCTGGCGCGGTCGGGTTCAATCGTGCCGCAACCAGCATCGAATTTGGCGCGCCGAGTCACTGATCCCGAAGCCGGATGCAGGACTTCAAACGCCCCCCTGCCCATGCCCTGAATCGCAAAGGAAAAATATGGCTTACCACGACATCGACTGCGCCGAAATCGAGGCATTACGCGCCGAGGGCGATCTGCTGATATTCGACACCCGCGACCCGAACAGCTACGCCCGCAGCCACCTGGAAGACGCTCAGCCGGTGTCCGATGCCGCCATCAAGCAATTGATGAAGAACCGCAGAACCCAGCGACCGATACTGGTCTATTGCTATCGCGGCAACAGCAGCCGCGACATCTGCCAATTCATCGCCGGCTTCGGTTACGACCGGGTCTACAACCTGACCGGCGGCTGGCAGGCCTGGGAAGCCTTCAACCAGATGGCGCCGATCGCCAAGCCGGGAGCGACTCTGGCCGCCTGGCTGATCCATTGGGGCTTTCCCACCGACAACATCCACGCCCGCGCCGAAAACGGCATGTCACCGCTGATGCTGGCAGCGCTGAAAGGCGAGCGAAAACTGGTGGAGGAACTGCTCGCACTCGGCGCCAACCCCAACCATGTCAACGACGACGACCATCACGCACTATGGTTCGCCTGCGTCCACGGCAACCCGGAGCTGGTATCGCTGCTGATCGCACACGGCGCCAACATCGACAACCAGAACGTCAACGGCGCCACCTGCGCCATCTACAGCGCCTCAACCGGCAAACTGGAAGTGCTTCAGCGCCTGGTTCAAGCCGGCGCCGATCTCGCCAGGGAGACCAGCGGCGGTTACACGGCGCTGGAAAGCGCATCGACTTTGCCGGTACTCAAATATCTGCGCCAGTTCGCGCCGGAGCGGCGCACGCTAGCCACAGCCTGAAGCGGCTCGATCACTGCCGAGGAAACGTCATGAGCGTCACTCTGACCATCCGAATTGATAAACCTGGAAATCGCAGTTGCCCGGGCCGTAGGTGCGAATTTATTCGCATAATCAACCACTTGCGTGCGAATAAATTCGCAACTACATAAGTAACGCAACCGATTGAAATCCTATATTCCCGGCCGTATGCCGAACATCCGGCGGAAGGCGCGATAAAGCTGCTTTTCCGCCCTACACGTGCTGTCAACTGCGCCAGTTAAACGCCGCCCAGGCAATTGATGCAAGGCATGCAACCAACCCGATAGTCATAAAGATTCCAAGCAAGAGGTACTGCATGGTTGATTGCTCAATTGATTGCTCAAAAGAACTGTATTCAAGCGTAAGGACTGCAACAGAAAGTGATGCCGCCCCGAATACGAACAGACGAAGCGGGGTAAATAGATGCTGGTCATTTTTCGCGGTGACTAAGGCATGGCAGCCGTTTCCTGCTTTAGTCCATACAATCGCAATGATCAATAGCGGTAGCCACACAAAGATTCCGATTGCACCAAGAATTTCAACCAGTAAAGGTCGCTCATTTCCGGTCCAGTTGAAAGCGATGCCTGCGAACAAAAACATCACGAACGAGGCTATGAAGAGAGGAAGCGGTTTCATTTTTGATGGGCCTGCCTGGCTTCAGCGAAACCCTGCAATGTTGGGCGTGTAAACGGCATAGCCATTCTGTAGAAAAAGGCTAGGTATAAGTCAGCTATTGATTCCGCCATAAGTCGCGGTTTTGCGGGATTCATGATCCAAGAAAAACAAGAACATCACAGTTTTCAACACTTGATTGATACATAGCCCAATTAAATGGACAGGGTCGAATTTATTTTCATGCTGGTGAATAAATTATTGAGCCTGGCCAAAATATCTCTCCCAAATCCATCGTAGCCGAGCCACCTATTCAGGACAACGAACCCTGCAGTTCGTCGTGGCATCGTCTCCCAAGCATTGGAGATCCCCCAACTTCGTTGCCCACCACCCGGCTTCGTCAACCTTCTGCGGCATCCCGCGCTTTGTGGAGCACAGCGTTTCCTTTTCGAGATCGTGCTCATTCACGTAATAAATGCCAGTCTCGACTTTCATGACGATTGCGCAGGAGAGTGACGCTCTCGCGGAATACACGACCCGGTTCTTGCAGAAGTCGGATTCCAACGGCGAGCAGTTCCAGTCCACCTCGGCAAACACCCCGATCGGGCTGTATCCCTGCGGACATTGTTGAGTCACGGCCTTGACAGTCCAGACGGGCGGCAATGACACATAGCCGAGGTTCGTCTGGCAAACACCCTCGCAATCGGGATCATCCGGACGGCAGCGGTCTCGGCATTGCGCAAGCGCCTTGTCGAAGTAAGCCGAATCCGAATCGCAACTCGAACGACAACTGCTATCGGCATCAGGGCAATTGCGCTTGCAGACTTCGTTTGCGGTCGCCGCGATAGCGACGATGCTGTCTGCGGATGTGAACGTTGTCTGGCCAGGGGGCCCACCGATCGGCTCGACGACGATACGGTAATGGAGATCGCCGCTCGTCTGCATTCCCGGGAGCGTCACCGTATCGACTCCACTGAACGGATAACCAGCACGGGTAAACCACGGAGTGCCGGCCCCATAGTTCGATGAGCCGCCGTACTCCACACGCATCCGGGCACCCCATGGCGGCCATTCCCACGTAATGCCCAGACTCACCTCTCCCGGCTTGCGCAGCAACACATTCACATCGGCCACGCCTTGAGCAAACACCGGCAATGCCGCGACAAACAACGCCCATGGCAGCAACCATCTCGATAGTCGTCTTAACATGAAAATGCCCTCCAATCGTTAGTGTGACCAGCAGGTCTTGAGACTTGGCAGAGCAAGAGCCAATGCGCCAATGCCATTCCAAGTCCCGCTACTAACAATCATAGAACCTCAGGCTGGCAGGGCATGGAAAAAGGCCCGTCGACTCGGAGTAAGCAGGTGTTCAGAAGTTGTTGATTCTATTGAGCCCACTGCACAGAACCCCGGCCTTCGCCGGTGTGACGGAGTGTTTATCGACACCCTGTTAAATCTGACCCCTATTGTTGCTTGCACAGAACTACTTTTCGGCAATGGCCTTCAGGCTGGACAAACCTTCCTCATACTTTTGCCCGACCATCTTCTCCATGCTGAAGAACAGCCCCATCAGCTTGGAGATGAATGGACTCGGGCCGTACATGGCTTGTGTAACCAAAGTGGTATCGCCTTGCGACACCAACGTGAATTCCACTGAATTGTGGGCTTCAAAGGGTGTGATGAAATCGAGCATGATCACAACCCTTGAAGGTGGCGATGACTCGATAATCTCCATACGCCCTTGACCAATGTCCTTATTGCCGCGCCATTCATAAACAGCGCCTTTTCCGGTGGTGGTTCCGCTGTATGAACGTTTAATCTCGGGGTCGATTTTTTCCCATGGCGACCATGCTTCCCACTGGTGAAAATCATTGATGAGTAAAAACACTTTCTCCGGTTTGGCTTTGATACTCATCGAGCGTTCGATACGGAAATTATCAGGCTGGGTCGCGGCATAGATGAGAATCGCGGCAATAATAATTGCGATGATGATGGCGATTGTCTTAAGCATGGAATCCTCCGGTGTTGATTAGAGCCTGGCGATGACTTCCGATAAACCGCTCGGATATAAAGCAATACCTGTAATGATGCTGCCCTGTCGCCATTACATTAGCCTCAAGGTTTTGCAGACATTGGAGACTTGTCTGATGTCAATATTTACATTTTCGCAGAACGAAATATCGGGGCGGAAACAGATTAGGCATGGCAGACAGAAATAATTCATTCTATCGTTTCTGAAAAACCATCAAAACCGTGGCCCACCCCCATTACCTGTTTCACAGATACTTGTTATTCTCAAAAACCTCTCCACACTTATTGCACTTTGTTAGTGGCGTCTCTTTGAAACCGATCATGTGATAAAGACCGAAGGCCACTAAGCCACCCACCCACAACAAGAAAATAAAAGCCCTACCAACGTGGCTTAAAGAGATAAATAGCGCAAGAAAGCCTATAACAAAGCTGCCTACTACTGCCACCCCGAATAAATCTAGCAAGCTGTATTTTCGCCTGACTGTTCTAACAAGGCGTCCGCCGCACTTGGTACAAATTTCTATGGGGACAACTGGATCGTTCATGGTAAGGCGTAGGGGTAATAGGGAGCTGACCACGATATTAACTGAAAATATTCACTTAGATTTGCCATCCTAAAATACCGTGTCTGTCCCCTATTATTGATGACTGCCGATGCAGCAGCGAGTAAAGCCATGATGGTGGACAAGCGCATGGTTTGTGCGGCCTAACGACGCTGTAGAAAAACCCACTCTGGAGCCACAACATACAAATTTGCGGGGTGGCTTACCCCTTCCCCGATCAGAGATCGTTGAATATAGGCGATTTTGAGCGGTCTATTTTTCGTCATTTCAGGTCAGAAATTTCAAAAGTGGGTTTTTCTACAGCCTCAACGTAAAGCTAAGGGGCGCCCGCGCAAGCGTTGGCAAAGACCAAAGTCGGCTTTTCGGGCGTCCCATTTGAGCGCCATGTTGGGCATGGCAGCAGAAAAAGAAATTTTATGATGAATAAGTCTTTCATTGTTGGATTATTAGCCAAGATAGAAAAACGTGGCTTGCCCCCTAATGCTTTCATTTAATATTTAATAAAACCAAATATCGGATTGTCCAACTTGCAGCTAGCTCCCGTTAGCGCCGACAACCTCTCTGCAACATATTTTGCTTGTTGGTATTTACCAGTTACAACCAAGTCCATCTCCTGATTATTGTTTGTTGCACTTACAACATAGCGCCAGTACCGATTAAGGGTGGTTAGCGTAATAATTCCGCCGCTTTCAACAACAATACACTTTATGTCTCCATTTGATGTAACCCTGCATATCCTGTTTTCATTAGGAAAATAGACTACCGAATATTTGCTTCTGGAGTAAAGCGACAGCATGACCAAAACAAAAAACAAATTGACGATTGAAATCCAAATTGACACTCCGGAAAACACTACCGCAGTACCAAGTGCCAATAGTCCGACGATGGCCAACATAAAGCGTGCGTCAACCTCGATCAGCGTTTCTTGTGGTGTAGTCGATTCCATGTGGCAGCCCAACGTT
>CAMDGQ010000078.1 GCA_945897955.1 Tepidiphilus sp. J10
CCTTGAGTTGATGCGACATGACGCGGAAGGCATGGGCGAGTTGCCCGACTTCATCCGGCCCCGAGGCGGGCAGCAAGGCGTCGAAATCCTGGTCGGCCAGCGCATGACTGGCGTGGGTGAGCTGCTGCAGGCGTCGGGTCAACCAGTAACCGATCAGCGCCAGGGTCAGAAAGGTCATTACGACTGCGCCGAGTCCGACGTAGATGCCTTGACGGACCGCACGATTTCGCGCCTCCGCGAGGAAGGCTGTGCTGATGCCGAAGCGCAGGCGGCCGTATTCGACGCCGGCAAGCCGGATAGCGGTGCCGGTATCGAATACGCCGTCGGTTTCTTCGCCCAGATGCCTGTCCAGCGGTGGCAGGGTTTGCGCCCGTGCGATGCCCGCGTTCGCGATGCGACGTCCATCCTGGTCCAGCAGCGCCAGATAGACATAGGCATCGTTGCCGCGCGCTTCATCCAGAATCTCGTTGAGGCTGCCGTATTCGCGCTGCATCAGCGGCGTTGCCAGAGCTGCATTGAGCAAGGGCACGGCGCTGTCGATACGCAATCGGGTCTTGTCGATCAGTTCGGTCTCGGTCAGCCGCAGATTGCTGATCACCAGCAGTCCCAGCATCAGCGCTTCGATCAGCAAGCCGGCGAGCGAGAGTTTCAACCAGAGAGGAGCGTAAATAATCTGCTTCACTTCAGGAGCGCCTTGCGTGTTTCGCTGAGATAGGTGTCTGCGCGCCTGATTGCCGCCTGGCTGACGGGAACCACGTCGTTGTAACCGGTATGGCCAAGGAAATCGATGCCTTCGGCTTCATCGGGAAAGGCCAGCAGGGCGGACCTCAGACGATCCGCCTTCGACTTTTCCATCCCCGCCTTGGCGATCAGGAAGAAAGGCGGGATGTCGGCAATATGTTTCTGCACCACCATTTTGCGGCGCAGTTCATCCGGCATCTGCATCAGACCCTGGCTGGTGGAAACTGCGGCGGCGGCGACGCCGGAAATCAGTGCGTAGGCGGTGCTGGCATGGGTGCGTTGTTCAATGATCTGATAGTCACGGTCGAGTTGCAGCCCTTGCGCTGCAAGGAATTGCGTCGTTGCGGTGACGGTAATCGCCAGCCGGTCGATAACCGCCAGCTGTTTGCCCTTCAGATCCTGGACGCTGGCCAGGGGACGTTCGCTGGAAAATATCAGCAACGCATCATGGTCCGGCGCGAACAGGGCCAGCGGCTGAAGGCCGGCGTCCTTCTGTGCGATGCGGGCAAAGTGGGCGGGGGTGATGGTCAGATCGAAATCACCGCGCAGCGTGCGTTCATGAAAACGGCGGAAATCCGGCGCGCTCTCGATGCGAACTGTTTGTCGCAGCACTTTTTCGAGATAACCGCGCAAGGGTTCGTATCGCTCCGCCAGTACGCGCGCGCTGTGCACCGGCACGATGCCGAGTATGAAGCCGGGTGCGGCATGCGCGCCGCCGACGAACAGCGCGCAACAGACCAGCAACAGGCGCAGCAGATTCATCTCAGGCGGAAAGATGCTTGACCAGCACTTTTGATCGCCGCTGCCAGTTGTACAGCGCCTTGCGTGGCGCCGGCAGGTCTTCCGGCTGGCCCAGTGTGAAGCCGCGTTCGATGAACCAGTGCGCAGTTCGGGTGGTGAGCACAAACAACTTGACCAGACCGCGCTCATTCGCGGCTTCCTCGACAGCGGCCAGCAGGGCATCACCGCGTCCGCCGCGCTGGAATTCACGCGCGACAGCAAGGCAGGCCATTTCGCCGGCGCCTGTCTCCGGGAAGGGGTAGAGCGCGACGCAGCCGACGATGCGGCCATCCAGTTCGTCGACGAAGAACTGTTCGATTTCCTGCTCCAGTCGTTCGCGCGAACGCCTTACCAGAATGCCTTCTGCTTCCAGCGGTTCGATCACGGAGAGAATGCCGCCGACATCTTCGATCGTCGCCGGGCGCAGGTTTTCCACCGATTGACGGGTAACCATGGTGCCGACGCCGGCATGCGTGAACAGTTCCATCAGGACCGCGCCATCGACGTCTGCACTGATCAGATGGACCTTGCCAACCCCTTTTTTGCAGGCATGCGCGGCGTGGGGCAGATAAAGCTTCATGTCTCCCTCGGGAAGCTCCCGCAGCAGTTTGGGGACTTGCGCGGCGGTTACCCGGTTGATGCGGCGGCCTTTGCTGTCTACGGTGTCGCCGTGGTCGAGAATGAACACCAGTTTGTCAGCTTCCAGCGCGATCGCGGCATGGGTGGCGACCTCTTCCAGCGTCAGGTTGAAGACCTCGCCGGTGGGCGAGTAGCCAATCGGCGAAAGGAGAACGATTTCTCCCGCATTCAAACGGTCGCGGATCGGGGCAACGGCGATCTTGCGGACTTCGCCGGTAAATTGCAGGTCTACGCCATCAACCACTCCGGCGGGCTGGGCGGTGACGTAATTGCCGGATGCGACGCGGATTTCCGCGCCGGCCATCGGTGTGTTGGGCAGTCCGACGGAAAGCAGGCTTTCGATGTCCACCCGCACCGAGCCAACGGCATCCTTGACATGCTCCAGCGCGTCGCTGTCGGTCACCCGGCGGCCTTGTACATACTGGGCTTCGGCCGCCAGCCGCTCCTCGACCTGGGGGCGCACGCCATGCACCAGAACAAGTCGGACCCCAAGCGCGTTGAGCAGGTTGATGTCGTAAACCAGATCGACGAAATCATCCCGCAACATGGCGTCGCCACCGAACGCGAGGACAAATGTCTTGCCGCGAAAGGCGTGGATGTAGGGCGCAGCCGCACGGAACCATTGCACGAAGGATGCGGCTTCCGCTTCCGCCAATTTCGCCATCGTTGACTCCTGTATTCCTGGCAACGGTTGAGTAAGGGTCGAGCAGCCTTTCGGGCTGTGGAATCGTCGGCTGAAAATCGACCACGCCGGCCCCTTTTTTGCCGTCTTCTTGCCCCATGGAGCAACCATGCGGCCGCGAATCCGGCAAAAAAAGGTCTCGGCGGGGTCGATTTTCGCTATCGACGACCAAAGTCCGACAGGCTGCTAGCTTACGGCTTCAGGCGGGAAAACTTGAACAACGATTATCTGAAATCGCCCCAGATCGCCTGCATGGCGGCAAGCGCGGCGAGCGCTGCGGTTTCGGTGCGCAGGACGCGCGGTCCCAGGCGGATGCGCTGGCAACCGGCGGCGACGGCGGCATTGCGCTCAACCGGGTCGAAGCCGCCTTCCGGACCGGCCAGCAGAATGATCGGCCCCGTTGGCACGGTCAGGTCGCGCAGGCTGGTTTCCGCTTCCGGATCAAGCAGGTAACGATGGTGGCCGGGCGCTTGCGTCCGACGCAGCCAGGCCATGAAATCCTCGATTTCGGCAACCGGCGGGATCAGATTGCGGCCGCATTGTTCGCAGGCTGCAATTACGACGCCGCGCCAGTGCCGCATACGTTTTTCCATCTTGTCGCCGGAGAGTTTGACTACGGTGCGCCGCATCATCAGCGGCTGAACCCCAGCGACGCCGAGTTCGACCGATTTCTGCAAGGTCAGATCCATTCGCTCGCCGCTGGAGATGCCTTGCGCCAGCGTGATGCTCAGGTTCGATTCGCGGCGCGGTTCGTCATGTCCGCTCAGACGCACTGCCGCGCCTTTCCCTTGCTGTTCGAGCCTGCCGGAATATTCGCCGCCGTCGCCGTTGAACAGAGTCACTTCATCGCCATCGCGCAGACGCAGCGCGCCAATGACATGGCGCGTAGTTTCGTTGGGCAGTTCGACCAGGCGGCCGACGCTGAGCGGCAAATCAACATGGAAGCGGGGCATCGGGGCGGACAGGGAGAGTGGCAAGGCGAAGTGATATTATCCGCAGCCTTGGTCAAACGGGAGCTGACGGCACATGGTACGCATGGAAACACCCATCTGTGATTTCGGCTGGAAGGCGGTTGATTTCGCTTTGTCCGGCGTCGATGGCAAGACTTATTCGTTGCGCGATGTTGCCGGTCCCAACGGTCTGTTGGTGATGTTCATCTGCAATCATTGTCCCTATGTAAAGGCAGTGATCGAGCGCATCGTGCGCGATGTTGCCGAGTTGAAGGCGCTTGGTATCGGCTCGGTTGCGATCATGTCGAACGATCCGTCCGAATATCCCGAGGACAGCTTCGACAACATGCGTGCGCTGGCCGAAAAACTGAATTTTCCGATGCCTTATGTGCTGGATGCCTCGCAGGACATCGCCAAAGCCTATGGTGCAGTCTGTACGCCGGATTTCTTCGGCTTCAACCGCAATCTTGAACTGCAATATCGCGGCCGTCTGGATGAGTCGCGCAAGGAAGCCGCGCCACCGGATGTCCGGCGTGATCTGTTCGAGGCGATGAAACTGGTCGCAAATACCCAACATGGTCCGGCCGAGCAGATTCCCAGCATGGGCTGTTCGATCAAGTGGCTGAGTTGATCGCATGCCTGATCTGAGCCTTCTGGTTGAGCGCGTGGTGGCTGCCTGCCGTGTGGTGGGGCGTGAAGAAATCATGCCGCGCTACCTGAAGGTGGCGCATCAGCGCAAAGTCGACGGCAGTTTGCTGACCGAGGCCGACGTCGCGGCGCAGGCCGCGTTGTTCAAACTGCTGCGCGAAATCGCGCCCTATCCGGTTCTGGGCGAGGAAATGACCGAAGCCGAGCAGGAGGATGTCTGGGGCTTGGGCGACGATGGCTTCTGGTGCGTCGATCCGATCGACGGCACCAGCAATTTCGTCAATGGCCTGCCCTTTTTCGCGATTTCGGTTGCCCTGGTGAGAAACCGCAAAAGCATCCTGGGCGTGGTCTATGACCCCAGCGCGGATGAGGCGTTTTATGCAGTCGAGGGCCAGGGCGCGTTCATGAATGGAGAACGCCTGCCGCTGAAAGCGCCGCCGAACGAGTTGAGCCGCTGCATGGCGGGTATCGAGCTGAAACGCATCGACCGCACACTGGCCGGACGTCTGGCGTTCGAACATCCGTTCAGTTCCCAGCGCAACCTCGGCGCCAGCACGCTGGACTGGTGCTATATCGCGGCCGGCCGCATGCATATCTATCTGCACGGCGGCCAGAAGCTTTGGGACTACGCGGCTGGCTGCCTGATTCTGAGAGAAGCGGGTGGCGCTGCCTGCGCATTGGATGGCACCGATTTTCGTGGCGAAAACCCATGGAACCGTTCGGTACTTGCCGCCTTGACACCGGATTTACTGCGGCAATGGAAAACCTGGGTGGGCGTCTGAAGCTGACCCGCTTGACGATTGAAAACCTCTTGCGCACCGCAGCATTGCAGCGTTCTATAAATCTACCGTTCGAGAATATAAAAATATTTTAATTTTGCCCGTCGAACGCTTCACATCCCGCAAAAAACAAGGCGATATGCCCTTATTCCCGGTCTTGACAGCATTCCGCATCGCATTAATCGGCCTGGGGTCAGCTTGCTCAGGGCCGATTGCCTGCGGGATAATCAGAGCTTTCCGCCCGACCGGGCCTAGATTTCGGTTTTTTCTTTGAGGAAACAAAGACATGGCAACACGTAACGACCTCGCGAACGCCATCCGCGCCCTGGCGATGGATGCTGTCCAGAAAGCCAATTCCGGCCACCCCGGCGCGCCGATGGGCATGGCGGAAATTTCTGAAGTGCTCTGGAATCACCATCTCCGCCACAACCCGGTCAACCCGAAATGGCCCGACCGCGACCGTTTCGTGCTGTCCAACGGCCACGGTTCGATGCTGATTTACGCCCTGCTGCACCTGACCGGCTATGACGTCACCATCGACGACATCAAGAGCTTCCGTCAACTGCATTCCCGCACCCCGGGCCATCCCGAATACGGTTACACCCCCGGCGTGGAAACCACAACCGGCCCGCTGGGTCAGGGCATCACCAATGCCGTCGGTTTCGCGCTGGCCGAAAAGCTGATGGCGCACGAGTTCAACAAGCCCGGCCTCGACATCGTCAACCACCACACCTATGTCTTCATGGGCGACGGCTGCATGATGGAAGGCATCTCGCACGAAGCCTGCGCGCTGGCCGGAACCTGGAAGCTGAACAAGCTGGTTGCGTTCTGGGACGACAACGGCATTTCCATCGACGGTCACACCGACGGCTGGTTTACCGATGACACCCCGAAGCGTTTCGAAGCCTATGGCTGGAACGTCATTGCCGGCGTCGATGGCCATGACGCCGTTGCCCTGGAAGCCGCCATCCAGAAGGCTAAGCAGTCCGCCGACAAACCGACGCTGATCTGCTGCAAGACCATCATCGGCAAGGGCTCGCCGAACAAGGAAGGCACCCACGATGTTCACGGCGCCGCCCTCGGCAACGCGGAAATCGAAGCCACCCGCAAGCACATCGGCTGGAACCACGAACCCTTTGTCATCCCGCAGGATGTCTACGATGGCTGGGATGCCAAGACCAAGGGCGAAGGGCTTGAAAAGCTGTGGAGCAACAAGTTCGCCGAGTACAGCGCGCAGTTCCCCGACATGGCCGCCGAATTCACCCGCCGCATGAATGGCGACCTGCCCGCCGACTGGGCCGGCCGCGTGCAAGCTGCGCTGGCTACAACGCTGGAGAAAGCCGAAACCGTCGCCACCCGCAAGGCTTCGCAACTGGCCATCGAGCGTCTGGTTTCCACGTTGCCGGAGCGCGTCGGCGGTTCTGCCGACCTGACCGGTTCCAACCTGACCAACTGGCCCGGCTGTCACAGTCTGCACCGCAACCCGGGCGGCAACTACATCTCCTACGGTGTGCGCGAGTTCGGCATGTCGCACATCATGAACGGCATGGCGCTGCATGGCGGCTTGTTCCCGTTCGGCGGCACCTTCCTGATGTTCTCGGAATACGCCCGCAATGCGCTGCGCATGTCTGCCCTGATGAAGCAGCGTGTGGTCTATGTCTTCACGCATGACTCCATCGGTCTCGGCGAAGACGGCCCGACCCACCAGCCGGTGGAACAAACCGCGACGCTGCGCATGATCCCGAACATGACTGTCTGGCGTCCGTGCGATACCACCGAAACCCTGGTCGCCTGGGCAGCCAGTGTCGAGAAGAAGGATGGTCCGAGCTGTCATATCCTGTCTCGCCAGAATCTGCCTTTCGTCAAGCGTTCCGATGCCCAGGTCGCCGACATCCGCAAGGGCGGCTATGTGCTGTCCGACGCAGCCGACGCCAAGGTGGTGCTGATCGCTACCGGTTCCGAGGTCGAGCTCGCGCTGAAAGCGCAGGAAGCCCTCAAGGCAGAAGGGATCGCAGCGCGCGTGGTTTCGATGCCGTCCACCAATGAGTTCGACAAGCAGGATCAGGGTTACAAGGACAGCGTCCTGCTGCCGACCGTGCACAAGGTTGCCATCGAGGCCGGCGTAACCGACGGCTGGTGGAAGTACGTCGGCCTGCGTGGTGCAGTCATCGGTCTCGACCGCTTTGGCGAATCGGCCCCGGCCCCGCAGCTGTTCAAGGAGTTCGGCTTCACCGTCGAGAACGTCGTCGCCAAGGTCAAGGGCATTCTGTAAGCAGCCGATTGCCGGTGGCGCAACGCTGCCGGCAATGCGCCACCAGCCCAGTTTCATTACCCACAAGGAGCTAAAGCATGACAATTAAAGTTGGCATCAATGGTTTTGGTCGTATCGGTCGTATGGCTTTCCGCGCCATCGCCAAAGATTTCCCCGGCATCGAAGTGGTTGGCATCAATGACTTGCTTGAGCCTGATTACCTGGCTTACATGTTGAAGTACGACTCCGTGCATGGCCGTTTCAATGGCGAGGTTTCCACCGCCGGCGGCAACATGGTTGTAAACGGCAAGACCATCCGCCTGACCGCCGAGCGCGATCCCGCCAACCTGAAGTGGTCCGAAATCGGCGCCGACATCGTCATCGATTGCACCGGCTTCTTCCTGACCACCGAATCCTGCCAGGCCCACATCAAGGCCGGCGCCAAGAAAGTCGTCCAGTCAGCGCCTTCCAAGGATGCCACGCCGATGTTCGTGTACGGCGTGAACCACACCAAGTACGCCGGTGAAGCCATCGTTTCCGCCGCGTCCTGCACCACCAACTGTCTGGCTCCAATGGCCAAGGTGCTGAACGACAACTGGGGCATCAAGCGTGGCCTGATGACCACCGTGCATGCGGCGACCGCGACCCAGAAGACCGTTGACGGCCCGTCCATGAAAGACTGGCGTGGCGGTCGCGGCATCCTGGAAAACATCATTCCGTCCTCCACTGGCGCAGCCAAGGCAGCCGGCGTAGTGCTGCCGGAACTGAAGGGCAAGCTGACCGGCATGGCCTTCCGCGTTCCGACCTCCGACGTTTCCGTGGTTGACCTGACCGTCGAACTGAACAAGGAAGCCACCTACGCCGACATCTGCGCCGCCATGAAGGCTGCATCCGAAGGCGCCATGAAGGGCGTGCTGGGTTACACCGAAGAGAAGGTGGTTTCCACCGACTTCGTCGGCAACTCCGCGCCTTCCACGTTTGACGCCGAAGCCGGCATCGCGCTGGACAGCACGTTCGTCAAGGTCGTGGCCTGGTACGACAACGAGTACGGCTACACCTGCAACATGCTGCGTCTGGTCGAGCACGTCGCGAAGTAATACGGGTTCAAGGGGCAAGGTTCATGGTGCAGGGTTTTCCTTGCACCTTGAACCATGCACCCAACGAGTCGTAAGGCCTGAGCCCACTCAACCCTTACCGCTTAACTGAACAGGAGCACCCAAATGGCCAAATTCCTCCGCATGACCGACCTCGACCTCAAGGGCAAACGCGTCTTTATCCGCGCCGACCTCAACGTGCCCGTCAAGGAAGGCAAGGTTACGTCCGACGCCCGCATCACCGCGTCCATGCCGACCATCGAGCATGCCATCAAGGCCGGCGCGAAGGTCATGGTGACTTCCCACCTCGGTCGTCCGACCGAAGGCGAATGGACCGAAGAAGTTTCCCTGAAGCCGGTCGCCGACGTGATGGCCGCCAAACTGGGCAAACCGGTGCGTCTGATCAAGGATTGGGTTGATGGCGGTTTCGATGTCGCCGAGGGCGAAGTCGTGCTGCTGGAAAACTGCCGCGTCAACAAGGGCGAGAAGAAGAACGTCGAAGCCACCGCGCGCAAGTACGCCGCGCTGTGCGACGTGTTCGTGATGGACGCCTTCGGTACCGCCCACCGCGCCGAAGCCTCCACCTATGGCATCGCCCAGTACGCACCGACCGCCTGCGCCGGCATGCTGGTTTCAGAGGAACTCGAAGCTCTCGACAAGGCGCTGGCCAACCCGGCCCGCCCGATGGTTGCCATCGTCGGCGGCTCCAAGGTATCCACCAAGCTCACCGTGCTGGAAGCCCTGTCCGAGAAGTGCGAACAACTGGTGGTGGGCGGCGGTATCGCCAACACCTTCCTGGCCGCCACTGGCAAGAACGTCGGCAAGTCGCTGTGCGAGCATGACCTGATCCCGACCGCCCAGGCCTTGATCACCAAGATGACCGCGCGTGGCGCCACCATCCCGATCGCTGTGGACGTGGTCTGCGGCAAGAAATTCGACGCCGCCGAGCCGGCCGTCGCCAAGGCTGCCGATGCCGTGGCCGACGACGACATGATCTTCGACATCGGGCCGAAGTCGGCCCAGGAACTGGTGGACATCATCATGAGCGCTGGCACCGTGGTCTGGAACGGCCCCGTGGGCGTGTTCGAATTCGATCAGTTCGGCGAAGGCACCAAGGCCATCGCAATGGCCATTGCCAATACCAAGGCGTTCACCCTGGCCGGCGGCGGCGACACCATCGCCGCGATCCAGAAATACGACATCTACGACAAAGTGTCCTACATCTCCACCGCCGGCGGCGCGTTCCTGGAATACCTGGAAGGCAAGGTTCTGCCGGCCGTGGATATTCTGGAAAAGCGGGCGGCAGGCTGAAAATCGTGGGCGGTGAGCGGGCAGCGGTGAGCGAAACAACCTCACTGCCCCGTTGATCACTGCTTACAGCTCACCGCTAACCGCTGACTATCATGCTGCGTAGAACCAAAATTGTGGCCACGCTTGGCCCCGCTTGTTCGGACCCCAAGATTCTGGACAAGATGATCGAAGGCGGCGTGGATGTCGTCCGCCTCAACTTCTCGCACGGAACGCCGGAAGAGCATCAGCAACGCTGCGAACTGGTGCGTTCGCTCGCCAAGACGCGCGGTCGCGCGGTCGGCGTTCTGGTTGACCTGCAAGGCCCCAAGATCCGCATCGGCAAGTTCAAGGAAGGCAAGATCACCCTGAATCCGGGCGATCATTTCATTCTCGACGCCGATTGCGAACTCGGCGATCAGGCCCGGGTCGGCCTTGATTACAAGGAATTGGTCCGTGATGTGGCGCGCGGCGCCACGCTGCTGCTGGACGACGGACGCATCGAGATGTGGGTCGAGGAAGTCCAAGGCAATGAAGTTCATTGCAAGGTCATGCAAGGCGGGGTGTTGTCCAACAACAAGGGCATCAATCGCAAGGGCGGCGGCCTTTCCGCCGCCGCGCTGACCGAAAAGGACATGGAAGACATCAAGACCGCCGCGTTGATCAAGGCGGATTATCTGGCCATATCCTTTCCACGTTCTGCAGCAGATGTCGAATTGGCGCGTGGATTGCTGCACGCAGCCGGTGGTCGCGCCTGGATCGTCGCCAAGATAGAGCGCGCCGAAGCCATCGAGGCGCTCGAAGGCATCGTCAACGCTTCCGATGCGATCATGGTGGCGCGCGGCGATCTGGGCGTTGAAGTGGGGGATGCCGCCGTACCCGCCTTGCAGAAGCGGATGATCCGAGCTGCTCGCGAACAGAACAAGGTTGTTATCACTGCGACCCAGATGATGGAGTCGATGATATCCAGTCCGATTCCTACCCGCGCTGAAGTCTCCGATGTGGCCAATGCAGTGCTCGATGGTACCGACGCGGTCATGCTGTCGGCGGAAACCGCCGCCGGCCTGTATCCGGTGGAAGCCATATCGGCAATGAACCGGGTCTGCCTGGAAGCGGAAAAGGAACTGGAAGCCTCCCTCGGCAACCGCATGCTTGACCACGGCTTCCTGCGCGTGGACGAGGCGATCGCCATGTCGGCCGCGTTCACCGCATTGCATCTGAACATCAAGGCCATCGCCGCGATGACCCAGTCCGGTTCGACCGCGCTGTGGATGTCCCGCATCAGCACGCATGTGCCGATCTACGCCTTGACGCCCGAGGTTGAAACCCGTAGAAAAGTCACCCTTTTCCGGGGCGTGTATCCGGTCAATTTCCGCCCTTCCACCAACGAACGCGACCAACTGCTCGCCGAGGCCGAAGATGAACTCCGGCGTCGAGGGGCGGTCAGAAACGGCGACCTGATTCTGCTCACCATTGGCGAGCCGATCGGAAAGCCCGGCGGCACCAACACCATGAAGATCGTTCGCGTCGGCGAACACAAAAAAGCTTGATTCGGTTCACTCTAACGCTCACCCAATAGGAGATACACAGATGGCTCTGATTTCCCTGCGTCAACTGCTCGACCACGCCGCCGAAAATGGTTACGGCCTGCCGGCTTTCAACGTCAACAATATGGAACAAGTCCAGGCCATCATGCAGGCCGCCGCTGCGACCAACAGTCCGGTGATTCTGCAAGGTTCCGCTGGTGCGCGTTCCTACGCCGGCGAGCCGTTCCTGCGTCACCTGATCCTGGCCGCGATCGAGCAATATCCGCAAATCCCGGTCTGCATGCACCAGGATCACGGCGCATCGCCCAGCATCTGCTTCCGCTCCATCCAGTCCGGCTTCAGCTCGGTGATGATGGATGGCTCGCTGGGTACCGACGGCAAGACCCCGTCCACCTACGAATACAACGTCAATACGACCGCGCATGTGACCGAACTGGCGCACGCCTGCGGTGTTTCCGTTGAAGGCGAGCTGGGCTGCCTGGGTTCCCTGGAAACCGGCAAGGCGGGCGAGGAAGACGGCCATGGCGCCGAAGGCGTGCTGGACCATTCCGCTCTGCTGACTGACCCCGATGAAGCCGCCGATTTCGTCACCAAGACCAAGGTTGACGCGCTGGCTATCGCCATCGGTACCAGCCATGGCGCCTACAAGTTCACCCAGAAACCGACCGGCAAGGTGCTGCGCATCGACCGCGTCAAGGAAATCCATGAGCGCATCCCCAATGTGCATCTGGTCATGCACGGTTCTTCCTCCGTGCCGGAAGACTGGCTCGCGATCATCAACAGCTTTGGCGGCGACATGGGCCAGACCTACGGCGTCCCGGTCAGCGAAATCGTCGAGGGCATCAAGAACGGCGTGCGCAAGGTCAATATCGACACCGACCTGCGCATGGCTTCGACCGGTTCCATTCGCAAGCACCTGGCCGAAAACAAATCCAACTTCGACCCGCGCAAGTTCCTGAAGGAAGCCACCAAGGCGATGGCCGGCATCTGCCAGGCACGTTACGAAGCTTTCGGCGCAGCAGGCCAGGCCAGTAAGATCACCAAGGTCTATAGCCTGGAAGACATGCAGAAGCGCTACGACAAGGGCGAGCTTGATCCCAAGGTCAACTGAGAGTCCAGTCGGTAGTTGGTAGCATCTAGCCGGTAGCGGGGGCGTAAAGCCCTCCTACCGGCTTAACCATTTCTGGAATCAATATGAACGCGGAAGCCCAGTTCGAATCCTCCATCAAGAGCCTGCCACTCATCCATCGCGGCAAGGTGCGCGATATCTATGCCATCGACGACCAGCGCATGCTGATCGTGACCTCCGACCGCTTGTCGGCATTCGATGTGGTATTGCCGACGCCCATCCCCGACAAGGGAAAAGTACTGACCGCCGTGGCGGATTTCTGGTTTGCCAGGCTGGCGCACATCATGCCCAACCAGTTGACCGGCGATGCGCCCGAATCCGTGGTCAGCGCGGCAGAGCGGGAACAGGTGGCTGGTCGCGCCGTGGTGGTCAAGCGGCTCAAGGCCCTGCCGATAGAAGCCATCGTGCGTGGATATCTGGTTGGTTCCGGCTGGTCCGACTACCAGAAGACCGGCCAGGTTTGCGGCATCAGCCTGCCGCCCGGTCTGCGCCAGGCGGACAAATTGCCCGAGCCCCTGTTTACGCCGTCCACCAAGGCCGCCGTGGGCGCCCACGACGAGAACATCGACTACGCTCAATGCGAAACCCTGCTGGGTGCAAATATTGCCGCACAGGTGCGGGATGCGGCCATCGCCCTGTACAAGGCGGCAGCGGAATATGCGCTGACACGCGGCATCATCATTGCCGATACCAAGTTCGAATTCGGTCTGGACGCGAACGGTGCGCTGACCCTGATCGATGAAGTCCTGACGCCTGACTCGTCGCGTTTCTGGCCGCTTGATCAGTACCGAGTTGGCGAAAACCCGCCCAGCTACGACAAGCAGTATGTGCGCGACTGGCTGACGGATTCAGGCTGGAACAAACAGGCGCCGGGGCCTGAACTGCCCGCCGAAGTGGTTGAGCGCACAGCGGCGAAATATCGCGAAGCGTTGCAACGGCTGACGCGCTGATTCGCGCTACTCATCCACTCTGCCACGTCCCGCCTTCACGCTTGCGCGCCGCGCTTTTCCATCCAGCCGCCGGGTCACCGAAGAACGCGTTGGCCGGGTCGGCCGACGCGCTTTTGGTGTCACCGCGACGCTGTTGATCAGCAACTCCAGGCGGCGCAAGGCTTCGGCGCGATTTTTCTCCAGGCTGCGAAATTCCTGCGCCTTGATCACGATCACGCCATCCTTGCTGATGCGCTGATCGCCCAGATGCAGCAGGCGAACGCGTATTTCTTCCGGCAGCGACGAAGCGGCGATATCGAAGCGCAGATGCACGGCGTTGGAGACCTTGTTGACGTTCTGGCCACCGGCGCCCTGGGCGCGAATTGCGGTGAATTCGACTTCTTCGGGCGGGATGCTGAAGTGGATGCGCATGGGACTATGCCAAGGTGAATTGCCTGGATTGTAAAGTTGCTTTGAAAAGGCCTTGCCCATGAATCTCGCTCCTGTTGCGCCCGTCGACTTGCCGGCAGTGCTGCGCTGGAGCGAGGCGGGCGAAGCCCGATCGGCGATCTGGCGATCTGAGAGCGGCAGTCTGCCGCCCAGGCGCGTCGTGATCGCCGATGACCGGACCAGTGCCGATCTCGCATTTCGTCTCGCCCGCGCCGGTACCGGTCTGGTTTGGCGCGGCGATTTTCAGAACGCGCGCCAGTTGTTGCAGGCGATGACCCGGCGAGTCGAGCGCCTGGAGTCGAAGCCCGGCCCGAACGCTTCGCATGCCGAAGCCTTCAGTCGGCATCGTCAGATGCAGGCACGGCGTGCGCAAACCCTGGCGATGCTGCTCATGCCGCTGAACCCGGATTACAGCGTGCCGCTGCGGCGAGCGCCCGATCTGCGCGCGGCTTGCGAGGAAGCCTATGGCCCGCCAGGAAACCTGGCCGAGGGTGCGTCAGTGGTTGCGCTGCGTGAACTGCTCGGCCTGATCGGCGCACATGAATGGCGCAGGCAGGGCGTGCCGGTCGCGGCGCTGGATGAACGCATCCATCCGCATTACGGAGTATTTGCACCGATTCGGGGTGAGTACGTTGACCTGGTAGCACAAGCGCCGTTGCCGGGCACGGCGCTGGCTTTTGATATTGGCACCGGCACCGGAGTGCTCGCCGCAGTACTGGCCAGACGTGGCGTCGCGCGGGTGGTGGCGACCGATCAGGATGTCCGTGCGCTGGATTGCGCGCGGGAAAACATCGCCCGACTGGGTTTGAAGCAACAGGTGGAAGTGGTCGCGGCCGACCTGTTCCCGGCCGGCCGCGCACCGCTGGTGGTGTGCAATCCACCCTGGCTGCCGGCGCAACCGAGTTCGTCGATCGAACATGCCGTGTACGACCCGGATAGCCGCATGCTGCGCGGCTTTCTCGATGGTCTGGCGGATCATCTGATGCCCTCCGGGGAGGGGTGGCTGGTGTTATCCGACCTGGCCGAACACCTGGGTCTGCGCTCGCGCGCAGAACTGCTCGCGCTGTTCGACGCTTCGGGGCTGAAAGTGATCGGACGGGTCGATGTTCGCCCGAGGCATCCGCGCGCGGCTGATTCGGGCGACCCGTTGCATCAGGCGCGCGCGGCGGAAATCACCTCGCTTTGGCGACTCGCAGCGTGCCAGCGGGCCGGAGCATCTCAGGCAAGCGCTCAGGGTTGCAGCGTGGCCTCTTCAACCAGCACCTTGTAGGAATAACCGGCGCCGAAATCCTTGTTGGTGCGGACGATGCCCTTCGCGGTCACAACATCCGAAACCTTGGCCTGCTGCGTCGTGGTCACGATCAAATCATTGGTACCGTTCGCGGCGGAACCCGAACCATCGCTGATGTGCAGCCAGTTCTTGCCCATGATGCCCGGTGTGTATTTCATGACCTGGCCTCTCACCAGCACCGACTTGTCCTTGAGCTCGGGGCCCTTGGTCAGGATTTCCGCAACGGTCCTCGCGTTCGCGCCGGTGGCCTTGGCAACGCGGACGACCTGCTTGTCATCCACCTTGGCAAAACCCGGATGCGCCGCTGCCACTTCGGCGGCGGACGCACCGCCGGTATAGGCGCCCATAGCGCCAACACCCGAAGAAGCGCCGCCCAGGGTGCCGAACAGAATGATCGGGAAAGTCTGCTTCAGCGTCTTGCTCTCGAAATTCCGCATGGTCATCACGTTTTCGATCGTGACGCTTTCACCCTTCTTCACCGCTGCCGTGGTCACGGCGGCCCAGGTTTCGCCACCCTTGGTCTTGAGTCGGATGTAGGTATAGCTGTCGACATTTTTCACTTCGAGAACTTCGCCCTTGACGGCGGAGCTCGGCGCCTGTCCGGGTGCTGCCCAGGTCAACGAGGCGGTAACAAACAGGCAAATCGCCAACAGTGCTTTCATGGTCTGGAAACTCCTTTGGTTGGGAACCGGAGAATACCAGTTAAGCTCGCCGGCGGCGGTACGGCGCTCGCTCCGCACTCGGCCGGGTCAACCTTGAAGCAGGGAAATCAAGGTTGAATGTTCATAACCGCCACGGCGCCGGCTTCCGCACCGACTCCCACACCGGGCTCTGGATGGTCAGCGCCAGTTGTCGCGCCAGTTCCAGCATGCCGGTGTAGCCCTCGTAACCGAATTCGCGTTCCTGATTGATGTCGAGGAACGGAATGCGCGCCTTCAGCGCGGTGTACATGTTGCGGCCGCCGGCGATCAGGATGTCGGCCTGATATTCCTTGACCACGCCGAGCAGGGCTTTCGGGCTGCCGTCGGTGATCATTTTGGTTTTCTCGCCCATGATTTCGCGGATGCGCGCCTTGTCTTCCTCGGTGGATTTGTTGGTGCCGGTGGCGACCACGTCCATGCCCAGATCCTGCAGCGCCGAGACGATGGACCAGGATTTGACGCCGCCGGTATAGAGCAGCACGCGCTTGCCGCGCAGGCGCTGGCGCCAGGGTTCGAGCGCGGCGTGGATTTTGGCTTCCTCGCGCGCGATCAGGGCTTCGGTACGCTCTGTAAGTGACGGGTCGCCGATGATGCGAGCGAAGTCGAGGAACGCCTGCGAGGTGTCGGTGACGCCGTAGAAACTGCCTTCGAAGTAGGGCACCTTGAATTGCGTTTCCAGCTTGCGCGCTACATTCAGTAAAGCCTTGGCGCACACCACCATGCTGACTTCGGCGCGGTGCATGGTCTGCACTTCATGAAAGCGCGCGTCGCCGGACAGCGAGCCGAGGATGCGCAGGCCGAGTTCGTCGAACAGCGGCAGCACATGCCAGAACTCGCCGGCGATGTTGTATTCGCCGATCAGATTCACGCCATGCACTTGGATGCCGGGACGTTCGGATTCCGGCGGCACCGGGTCGGGTTCG
>CAMDGQ010000079.1 GCA_945897955.1 Tepidiphilus sp. J10
GCTTGGCGGCCAGGGCAAAACCGGTGGCAGAGGCGGAAACCCGCGCAACGGCAACCCGCAGGGCGCGCCCAGAGGCGAAAACCGGGGCGGCGGCCGCAGCGGCCGCAACCCGCAGGGACCGCGCCCGCAGCAGGCAGCAGCCCCGCGCCCGGATGACCTGCCACAGGCTGAAGGCAGCGTGGAAGTTGTCGTTGAAGGCGCGCCAGCCAAGAAACCCTTCCGCAGATTCCACAAGAAACCGCCAAAACCGGCGGCAACATAACCGAACCGTTACTGGGGCAAGCGCGAGCCTGGCATCGGCTCCCCTTGATTGCGTCCACTCTGAAACAGAAACCGGCGCGGTCTTGCCACAAACAAGCCGCTGCCGAACGGCTGGCGCGTGAATCAACTCAAACGCGTCAGCGCCGCCAGTTCAAACGGCCACGCCGCCAACTCCGCATCAGACAGCACCACACCTTCCGGCAGGCGCCGGGTCAAGCGCAATACCAGCGCCGAATCGCCCACCCGCATCGCCACCGCCACCCGGTTGACCGGCACATCGACCCCCAGCAAGCGGCTTAGAAACAGCGCCGCACCTTCGTGGCCAATAGCGGAAACAAAGCCATCCTTCAGCCGGTCACGCGCCGCATCGAGCGCAAGCGGACCAGTGAAACGCCAATCGCCATAAGCAGTGAGGATCGGTGAATTGAGCAGATACAACACGGGTCAGGCCGCATCCGGGGAAAGTAGGCTGACTGCGTCTTTGAGGCGTTGCTTGCTGTCCTTGTTACCGGGGGTTCCCCAAGCCTTGGTCATCGTTGCCTTGAGCAGTTCGCCTGCGGTTTGGCGACTGGCCGCGTCTTCCCAAGCCGATGCAATTTTCATGAACTCGTTACGTTGGTTGTCGAACTGGCTGCCGGGTTTGTACGGTGTTTGGTTCGCGGCCTCGAATTGCAACCGGAAGGCATCAACAATCGGTCGGTGTTCTTCCCAAGCCAAATCGTCGGGCGACAAGGTGGCGCGGCGCGCTTCCTCGGCCTGGCGTTTCGCCTCGACGAGCGAGTCCGCTTGTTGTTTTTCACGCTCCACTCTGGCTTCCGGGTTTTCCTTCATTGCGCCATAACCCACAGCGGTTTTTGCACCAAATCCCAGCCATTGGTAGGCGTGTTGAAAAGCGGCTTCGAGCATTTCTTTCCAGCGACTGCCTTGGTTGAGTTCGGGCGCCAGCCGCCCAAGGAAAGCCAGATTGCATTGCACATGAAAAACGAAACGTGAATTCGGTGGCACGCTGAGGAAGCTGATCGGGTTGGGCTGACCAGATTCGTGGGGCGCTTCGCCGTTCTGGTAATAGTGCCCCTGGTGCGGCGTCATGATTTCGACCGCCAGGCTGATTTGATCGGGCTTCTTTGAGTCTTCCGGCGCAATTTGCGGGATGACGTCCCAGAACGACAGCGCACCGCGCAGATGGTCGGTGTCGCCGTCATTGGATTTCGGACCGAAGAGAACGTCAAGCATGGAAAACCCCTCTCCCCCGGCCCCTCTCCCGCTTGCGGGCGAGGGGAGTGAAAAGCGCTTTTCATCGCTCCAGCCGTGGGTTTCACCCCATTGTCCAGAGGCTAATTCGCAGGCGGCTTGGCGTAATACACCCTTGACACTGCTGCCGGGTAAATATGGCAGGCCGTATGGATTGAGGAAGGCAAAGCCGTTTTCCGTCGGGTGCTCGTTGCCCAAGCCGGTGGTGAAAGGGGCCGTGGCGAGCGCGTCCAAGCGAAATGAAGCTTCTGCCAGAGCGGAAACATCGAAGGCCAGCCGTTGCCGCTCAAGCAAGCCGCGCATGGTTTGCCGGTCGTTGGCGTTGAGTTCTTTGGCTTTATCCAGCGGTTTTTCCTTGATTTTCGACCAGACGCTCTCGTTCCAAAGTTGGAGATACATGCCGAAGCGCATCCCCGGCGAGGCTGCGCTGAAATCTTTGCCCAGATAGGCAGGCACGGCGGCAATCGGCATGGTCATTACTCCCCAACCCGAGCCGGCGCCATCTGCCGCAGCCAGCGCAGCCAGGCGAAGGCTTCGGCGGTGATGGCCTGGTAGTCGCGCGGGTCTTTGACCTTCATGAGTGCCTCCATGAATGGTTCAAAGTTGGCGCTCGGAATCAAGCGAGGAAAGCGGCCCTGAAGCCAGGTGCGTAAATGAATGGCGACATCTTCGTTTTGACGCCCGGATTCTTTCTGACCCTTCTCATGACAGAACGCCAGCACCTGCATCAACCCGGAATTCATGATCAGCGCGGGCAGACTCTTGGCGACTCTGACGTGTTCTTCTTTGTAATCGGCGCATTTATTCCAGGCATCCTGGGCGCGTTGTTGTTCCAAGGTAGCCATGTTCAGCCCTCCACTACTTTGGCGACCACCAGGCCGCGCCCGGTGGTCACATCCCCGCCGATCTGGAGCAATTTGCCGTCGAGGACTGCCTTGATCTGGGCCATCACGGCTTCAGCGGGGGATTCATTCTCCTTGCCTTTGCCGGTGCGGGTCTGGCTGGCCAGCATGGGCGCGACAAGCAGCGATTCCGGTGGCAGGTTCTCGGTGTAGAACAGACCGCCATCCTTGGCCGTACCGGTGTCTGGATCGATGCGTACATGCGGCTCGACCAGCATGGCGTTCTGGGCAAAGTAGGCGAAATCGGTATCCGACAGCACCACCAGATCCTGGCTGAATTTGTCACGGAAGAAGGCATAAGCCGCTTCCACCGGAAAGGCCTTGGCAGTGAGGACGGCAGCAATGGTTTTAACGGATGCCGATTCCTTGTCGCTTGCCGTGTACTCGAAGGCCTCCAGATGCAGCTTGTCGCCGGATAGCAGAGCCGGATTGGCCAACAGGCAGCCGCCTTCGACCACCGTCACTGCCGGCCAAACGACCGGAATTCCTATCAGGCCGAGCAACCGCTGGGCGCGGGAAAGTGCTTGCGGGCAGGTTGCATAGACGTAACCGTTTTTCAGCGAACGCACGGGCAGGGCAACGAGTTGCGCATCGCCAAAGCTCACCGCGCCGGCATGCAGGTCGGAACTGCCGGCATCCGGGCCGAACAATCGGTCGATCAGGGTTACATCACCGCCGATGGCGGTGAAACCATGCCTTACTGCGCCCTTGATGCCGGAACCGGCAAAACAGGGGTGGCCGGTGTGGCGCTCGCGCTGGATGGGATTGTCGATGACTCCCACGGCCTGACCCGCGCCCATGTGGACGGGACTGACAGCGTAGAGGAACAGGGCTGCGTGCTTTTCAAACATGGCGATTCACTCCCTTCAGGTATTCGGTTCGCTGGAGACCAGCAGATTGACGACGAGGCGGATCATCAGATCCTTATTGGTGGGCTGGCTCTCGGCCACCAGCAGGGCCAGGGCGGTCAGCGCGTTTTCGTTGATGTTCATCGCCATGCCCTCCTGTTGCAGATAGCGGGTAGCGCCAAGCCGTCTTCGTCGTACTGCAGCAGCAGTCGCCAGGTCTTGGCGTAGCCGGTGATGAGGGCAATGACCTCGCGCCCGGCCTCATTCACCAATGCCTGGCTTTCCAGGGTGCGGGCCAGCAACTCGATGGCTTGTTGCGCCTCGGCCATGCCCTTTTCCGCCAGACGTGCCGGGTTGAAGGTGTAGCCTTGGACCAGATGCTCGCGCAGGATGCGTGTAGCCCATTGGCGGAACTGCACGCCACGCTTGGAGTTGACCCGGTAGCCGACGGATATGATGGCGTCGAGGTTGTAATGCTTGAGGTTGCGCTGCACCTGGCGCTTGCCCTCGATTTGAACTGCTAAGAAATCCTTAGCAGTTGCCCGTTCGTCGAGTTCGCCGTCAACGAAGATGTTCTTCAGGTGCATCAGCACATTTTCCGGCGTGGTATCGAACAACTCGCCCATCTGGCGTTGAGTCAGCCAAACAGTTTCACCATCCATGCGCACGGTGACACCCGTTGCACCTTCCCCGGTTTCATAAATCAACAATTCGTTCACTTTTTTCTCCCTGTCAAATCCAGGCCGCCAGACAGAACCGGTTGAATCCCTCCGCCTGGCGCTGCGCATCTTCCGCGACTTCACCCCACAAACCCGTCTCGGCAAGCTTGCGGAGCGCCTCCGGCGTGGCATCGAGTTCGTCCAGCCAATAGACGCTGCCGGCGGGTGCGGCACGGCGAGCGGATTTGGGCTGCCCCTTTCCGTTCAAAGCTGCCAAATCCCAGCCGGAAACAACCTCGGCCCGTGGCACGGCGGCACATACCAGACGGCCACTGACTTCGCCCAGATGGAAGCGCCCCGCCGCATCGGTGCCCGGCAATTGCCAGCCTTCGGGAAAGATGCCGGGTACGGCCAAAACGAGGCGGCAGCGCTTGGCAAGGGAGATGGCGGCATAGTCCGGTTCAGTCGCATTCGGCGCGGCGGAATGAATGGCCGCCGCGCGGCCATCGCCACCCAGTCGAACCATGCCGCTTGCGGGCGGCATGGCGCCGGCAACGCCAGCCAGGAAGCCCACCTCGTAATCGGCAAGGATCGGTTTCTCGCCGGCATTTCCCTTTTTCGTTCCAATGCGATGACCGCGTTTGATCATCGCCACCGCCTGCACGGAAAACAGCCGCCCATCGGCAGCGCGGCGAGTCGTGGCATCCAGCCCCACACCCACGCGTGGGTCGATGCGCCAGAGTTCAATGGACTTGATCAGTTCGACCGGCAAAGGCGTTTTGCCGGCCAAGTATTGTTGCCAACCCGCTTCGGTCAACCAGTAACCGGAAGCCGACTTGCCGCGTTCAGCCTCGGCGAGCACCGGCAGATTTGGCAAAGGTGACGAAGACAGCACACCGGCGGCGGGCGCACTGGGTTTCAGCGCGCGCACCAACGCGGCTTTGCCATCCATCTCGCTAATGACCAGATCGGCGGGCGGGGCGACAAGCGCCTCGACCCGGCCATCGGCAAACCGGCGCGCCATCTGGAAGGTCGTGACGCGGAAAGCGCCGGGGTTCTCCGGCGTGCCCAACGTCGGATGCGTCACGCGCCCTGCGGCGAAAGCGGGTAAATCGACGCCATCGTCGGCCAGCATGCGCGAGCGCAACGCCCCCGCCGCCACCGAAGGCCAGGGCGGCACCAGCGATTCGCCATAACTGCCGGGGTCGCCGAACAGCTTGTTGCCACGCAGAAACAGGACATCCAGCGGTTCCAGAAATCGATATTCGATGGCGCTCATGCTTGTACTCCCGAGCGAGTTTCACGGGCGAGGAACTCGGCCACGGTCAGGAAGTTTTCCAACCATTTGAGGCCATTCCCCGACTGCTCCGAAGCCAGAACGGCAAGACGTTGAGCCAGACCCGGTACATCGTGCCGTTCCAGCACTTCACGCTTTTTCTTGGATTCAATCTGACGATCAAATTGGTAGGCCAATAGCGATGCCAGCATGCCAGGTGAACCCTTAGGGTCGGGTAGGTCATGCAGCCATTCCAGCGAGTGGTAGACCGCGCGGCGGGAAACACCGGGCTCACGCAGAAAGCCGATCATCGCATCGAGCAGCGCCACGGGCTTGCCCCATTTTTCGGTGAGATACAACGCGCCACCGGAACGCTTGATGACCGTGATGGAAAACGCATCGCGGCCACCCTCGTTCTTCGCCCGCTTCTCCGCCTCGCGCAGCTCCCGCATCACCGCGCCCAGAGGCGCTTGATGATGGGCGATGACCGCGCCGCAACTGGCCGTGGCTTTCGTCCCCATCATCCGCATCAACTTGCCATTCAGAATCGCAAAGCCCTTTTGCAGGGTCAGCCCGCGCGGATCACGCCCGCCTTCATGCGCTGGATCGTCGCCGGAATAGGCCAGCCGCAAACGCTGCATGGATGAAAGCAGGTCCGCCACCGGCAACATGGCCAGAACGTCGTCGCCACCGGCGTAGATCACCCGACCCAGGTGCTCTTCTTCCACCACATGGCGCACGACCGTGAGCGAGAAATCGTTGAGCGCGCCGGAAATGGCCAGATGCCGGTTGGGCGAAAGCGCACGTTTTTGCGCGCCATAGGCTTGGATCAGATTCTGATTCGCAACATGTTTATCGAAGCCCGCCTGCACTTGCGGGTGGAAGCTGTCGCGGTACGAAATGGCGTAGTCATCGCCGCCGGAGAGCCACGCGCCCATGCGGTCGCCATCCATCATCAGGAGCGCGTAATAGGTTTCCAGTTGAACCGGCGCGTCGCCACTGCCCAACGTGCGCTGGATGAGGGCCTTGGCCCGTTCGTAAACGCCTTCGTCATCAGCATCGCGCGCCGCTTCGAGCAAGCCGGGAATGAGCTTGGCATCGGCCAGCGCCGGATTCCGGGCGTGTTTCTTCATCAAACGGCGCGGCAGAGCGACGGCAGCATCTGTCTGACTGAGAGACTGCTTGAAACCCGCACTGGTCAAGCCGCCTCGTTCCAGCCATTGATCAAGCTGATGGGCCAACGCCATGGTGTGGGTAGAGACCACAAAGCGGCCAATGTCGCGGTCGCCCAGCGCCTGACTGACTTCTTCAGCAAACAGAGTCGGCCACAGACGTTTAAGCGCGGGCAGCGCGCCCAGGTGTTCGCCCTTCTTTGCCCAAGCGGGCCTTTTTGCCGCCACCTTGGCCCACAGGGTATCGGTTTGCTGGCGGTAGGATTTCTGCAACTGCGCCGGGTCGGTGGTCAACCATTCGGTCTCGCCGGTCAACGAGCAGCGCCAGCCTTTTTGTTCGGTCTGATCGAAGGCACGCACGGCCTTCGCCGCCGCCAACACTCGCTCCGCCAGGTCATAGACCGCCGGGTAGAGCACGCCGGGGTTGGGCGCAAAGAAGGAAGTTCCATCCCCCCAGTCGATTTCCTTTTGCAGCGCCTGCCAGGCCGGCTGATCGAGAAAACCGCAGGGCTTGCCCGCTTCCACGCCGAAGAAGGGCGCCATCGCGGCAGAAAGCTGGCTCACATCCAGGTCGGTCTGTTTGGCGGGGTTGCGCGGGTGAATCAGCGAAAACGGCACCGCCGCCCAATGCACTTCCGGGAAGCCTTCGAGCTGTTCACGCATCTGGCGATGGGCGTGTTGCACGGTTTCATTCGCCATCCCGGCGGTTTCCAGCAGACGGTCAACCACCACCTGGCCCTGATCCTGCAACCATTTGCGCACCTTGCGCGTCACTTCTTCGGCCAGCGCCCTGGCTTGACTGGCCGGCACCACGGCGACAAATCGATTCGGCAAGGCGGCGGAAAACAGCGGGTTGGCATCCGTGCCACCCTTCGCCCAATCGCAGCCCTTGAAGAGTTCGGCGGGCAGGTTCATCTCGTCGCGCAACCACAAATCCACTTGCGGCACGCCGCGCAGACGCGGGAACAGGATGGCATCCGGCCCGAGGGCTTCGCATACCGGCTTCATCGCCTCCCAGGCCAGCCGCGCGAGCAGATGCGAACCGGCCCAGAGGTCGGAGGTGGTGCGCGCGCTGGCGATGAAGCTCTGCACCGGGCCGATGGACAGCGCCAGCAGCGCGGCATCGCCGTCCAGGTCGGCAGCGAACGCCCCGGCAAAGGCCGAAGTCAGGTCAAGGTGATCCCAGATCGAGTGATCCGGCACGCGGGTATCGGCGGGCAGCACGCCCCACAGCGCACCGAGTTTGCCGTTGTCGTTTTCTTCCTCCAGTTCCGGCCCGAAGCGCCAGTAGGTGAGCAGCGTTTTCCTCGGGTCTTCGCTGGAGTCAGCCTGATTGAGCGTTGCGAGCAAGCGCGAGAAATGATCGAAGCTGCGTTGCTTGATATCGGCCAGTTCGGTATTGCCCAGGCCGCCCTGTTTACCCAAATCAAGCTGATCGCCGGTCAGCGGATGGATCAACACCGGTTTTTGCGTCCAGCGCACCTGCGCCCAGTCGGCAACTTTGAGCGTGATTTGACCGCCCGCCTTCGCGGGCACCGTGATTTCCTGCATCGGCCACTGCGGCCGGTCCGCCGCTGCCGCCCACCAGTCGGCGCGCTGAACATGGCGGTACATGGCAAGTGGAATGCCCTTCTTGAAGATGACGCCGGAAAGCGCTTCGGCGTTGTCCGGGTCGAGAGTTTCTGCGCTGATGTCCGACAGCCCCAGCAAGCGGGTCAGCGCCTTCGACGTACCGCCTTCATGCCCGGCCGGGTCGCGCAGCAACACCAGTGCCTTTTCCGCCGGGTCATGCACGCGAGCGGCGAGCTTGGTTTGCCAGATGAGATCGTTGTTCATCGCTTACTCCGAAATCCGTTGCAATGTCAGCGTGTCCAGACTGGACTTGAGCTGAGCGCGGCGACCCGCATCGGCAACACTTTGGTAAGCGCGTTCTGAATTAGGTCTTACCAGTTCATCAAGCAAAGCGTGGACGTTCTGCCATACCACTTGAATTGCGTTCCGATCCGGCTTGAACATAGGCGGCGGCAGACAAGGCACATGAAAGACCACACCGACCAATTTACCTTCTGCTGTTTTGCGCACCTTGAAGCGCAGGCTGTTGGGCAGGCGAAAATCGCCGCGCCCCTTTTCCTTCCAGGCGGCTACGTTGTGATTGGTGACCGGGTGACTCAACCAGTGCCTTTCATCGGGATGATCAGCGTACTTTCCTGTTGTGAAATTGAACTGCGTGCGCAACCCAATCTTGATGACAGCCAACTCCCGCATCAGCGGCTTCCAGTTGTCGAAAGGACGGGTTTGCCAGATCAGCGCGCCTTTCTCGTCCTGACCAATGGCGTGCGGCCAGTCGAGTGCAAGCGCGTCTCGCCAGGGGCGAAGCGGGATTCCCTCTCCCCCAGCCCCTCCCCCGCTTGCGGGCGAGGGGAGCAAAGCGAACGAGCCCCAGCCATTGCGGCTGCGGCCACCGGCCGAAGCGTAGCGATCCATCAGCCAGAGGGCGCGTTGAATATGGGGTACTACCTCGTCCGGCATTGCGATGGCGAGAGTTGCCGATTCGCCGTACTGAATGGCTGCATTGGTCTTCGTCGATAGTTTTGTGCCACCACGCCCATCCAGTGGACCAAATCCCAGATAAGCATGTGGCCCGACCTTGTAGCCGGTTCGCTCCGTTTCAGGGTGACGAACACTCCCTTGCTCCAAGCCATCCCAGCTCTTCAGTTTGCCTATCTCCCACGTGTCCAGCCGTATCCTCACCAAGCTTTTGCAGTGGTCGACCACGTCCCTTTCTTGCTCACGGTGCGAAAGCCAGGCATTGCCAAACAGCAATCCCTCCTCGCGGCGCATGGCAACCGTGCTTTGCGGAAAACGGTGCGCTTCGGCATAAGCCACCCGCCACCACTGCCGAATCAACGCCTTGAACGGCGGCGTGCGCCATTGCCCTTGTTGTTCTGCGTTGCCGAGGAAAGCAGGGGTGTTGAAGCGGATGGTGTATTCGAGTTGTTTCATTTTTTCTCCCAGCGGTTCCCCGCACTATGCCTTGTCTTCAATCAAGCGCAGGTTGCCGCAAGCTTGCCGTAGGGTGAGCCACGCGCACCATTGAATGTGGAACGGTGCGCACGGCGCACCCTACGCAATCGCGCTCATCGCCGTACCCAGTTCCTGATTTTTTCATCCAGACGCGCCAGTTCTGGCCCACACACCAATTCGATGCGCAACGCACCAGCCAAGCGCTTTTCCGCATCGCCCAGCGGTCGATAACTAGCCAGCATGCCACGTGTACCCAAACCGCCGACGCGGCGACAGATTTCAGCGAGTTTGAACAAAGTGTCATTAGCTTTCGGGGCTTCGGGTTTGTCCATGCGCGCAGTTTTGCATTCGATGACGAACAGACGGTTTTTGGCCATGAAAGCCACATCCAGTTCGTTCCTGACTTTGTCCATGTCCTGCACCTGCAAATTGGCCGCCTTATCACGCAGCCCCAGTTCCCCGGATAGCACGCTGACACTTCTGAATACATGGTGTTCCAGCCAGCCGCCTTTGGCGAAGCTGCGCTCGGTCTCGTCTGCGAAGGTCAACTTATCGCCCGCAACGGCAAGCACGCCTGCGTCCTGGAAAATACGAAACAAGGCTTCCAAGCCACGACTATCCTGCTGGTCTGGCGTCAGCGTCACACTCAAGCGCTTCTGCTCTTCTGCTTTCTGTCCCAACCAATTCAGTTGTGCGAGCGGCTTTTCCAGGCTGCCCACCTGGGTAATCAAGGTACTCAACAGGTCGTTGTGGCGTTGACTGGGTTGCGGGCGCTGGACACCCTCTTCAAGGGTGAACCCGTAGCCGCGCAGGTAATGTCGCAAGCGGAGTTGCTGGGTCAGCGGCTGGCGGTGCGAATCCTTGCCCAACCAAATCACCTCATCGGTATCGACATCCACATAAAACACAGACCATTTGGCCGCAACCGCGATGGATTGCGCGGCCAGTGCCATCAGCTTGGTGCCGCCGGTAACGTTGAGCGCGATGGATTGACCGTCCCGTGTACTTGCCACTTCGAGCAAAGCGTTTTCGAGTTTGCCGAAGTCGTGCTCGTCCTCCAACGCGATGCGTGTCGTCTTGACGCCAGATTCATGCAGCACAGCTTCCAACGAATCGGCCCGCGCCCGCATCTTGCCGGAAACCATCAACACGGCCTCGGCCGGCTTCAGTGCGGGGTCAAGCGCAGGCAACAGGCTGGGCGCGGCCTGGTCGGAAACCAGCAAGATATGGACAGACGCTTTGCTCATGATTTATGTCTCCTCAGATTCCATTCGAATGTCCTCCACCTCTAACCCCAGTTCGAACCGTGCCGCCTTGCGCGTCCCCACCTGAAGGATCAGATACGGGATAGCGCCGTTTTCGCCAAGGGCGAGTATCAAGGCTTTGTGCAGGCGGTTTTTGGCCGGGCTGAACCAACCGCTGTCCATGCCATTTTTCAGCGTATCTTCCAGACGTTCGATCTCTAAGCTGTCTTTACCCAGCACCTCGCGGCAGACCGCCAGATATTCCTGGGCGGCAGCGGCGTTGGTGGCGTAGACGGTGAAATGAATGGCTTCCTGACCAGCCAACCGACGCCGTGCCAGCCAAAGCAGCAAGGTGAAGTTTTGCGGCGTCAGTTTTACCGGCTCACCGCTGGCGGTGACGGCGCGGTTCGGCAAGTCGATCACCAGTTCCAGTTTGCGCCCCACGCACTGCGCGGCGGCCACCGCCTGCGAGAAGCGCGCATCGCCCTTGAGCAATTCTTTCGGCAACCCCTCGCGCAGCCGCACAAACGGAATATCCGCCAGGTCCACCCTGGCATTGCGCGCGTCAACGGTGATTTCCTTGTCGCCGCGTTTGCTGTGGATGGGGTGGTCGTAGAGCGTCGGGTAATAGAAATCGCGGTTGGTCTCGAACGGGTCGGATACCAGCACATGCGACAGCCGATCCTGCGGGCGGCCATACAGCGACAGCGCATAACCCAGGTAATAGCCCATGGTCTTTCTGCCGCCGGCGATGGAGACATGCAGTTCGGTTTCCGACGATTCGGTCAGGCGGCGCAGGGTTTCGGTAATGAAGTCGGCGGCAAGGGTGTTCTGTTCCGGCGTGCGGATGTCGTCCAGCCACACCCCGTTCGCGTCATGCAGGATATGGATGTTCTCCACCGGAAACTCGATTTCCGGCAACCGGTAGTCGGCGCGCAGGCGATGAAACCAGCCGTCCGGCAGCAGCAGATTCAGACGCGCGTTTTCCGCGCCGGTGGTGGTGGTGATCAAGTGGATTTCATCCGGAATCCACGGCGCTTCGGCGCGACAGGCCAAAGCGTAGAGGGTTTCGGTGACCACTTGCGGAGTCAGGCCGGTGACGGCGAGAAGAATGCGGCGGGGGCGTGTGTTCATGCCGGGCATTCTGGCTCAATCCGCTGACCGCGCCGGGCTTGGCAAGCTTGCGGCCGTAGCCTGAACAATCCTGAAGCGCCCCAGCCCCATCGTTGCGTTCTTGCCCGCGTGGGTGAACTGGCCTAACCAGAGATACGGCCAGAACGGCGCCAGATCGACGCCGGCCAGTTCGATGCGACCGACCACCCCGCCAAGCTGCATCTCGGCCTGCTGGCGTTTGGAATAGCGGGTCTGCTCCTGCCAGGTCAGCGCGCATTGCGCCGCCACATCGCGCGCCGCCTCCTTAAGCGCACGGAAATCGGTCTCCAGCGGCGTTTCGGTATGGAAATACGTCAACATCGAAACCCGCCGCAACAGATTGCCGAACAGATCGGCAAAGGTGAAATCGCGCGCGCCGGCATAGCGCCCCTCGCGCTTCACCCGCAGCGGCGTTTGAATCTCCAGCACACAGGCGGCAGGAACGGGCGGAATCTCCGGCATATGCGCCGGCAAGGCCGACAGCGTCGCGTCCGGCTGATAAATCTCCCGCCAGGCGGCATCTTCCAGCCCGGCCGCCTGATCGACGCGCCGCAACGCCAGCACATTGCCGGAAATGCCGCGCGGCCCGGCAGCGGCCTGTGTGAGCGCATGAATGAACACCGGCAAATGGCGATTGGCCTGCCCCAGCAACGTAAAAACCAGGTGCAGCGGCTGGGCCTCATCGCAATCCAGCACAAACGGATGCGGCGCGGTCTCGTACTTGCGCATCTTCTCGCTGGCCACATGCGGCGGCGTATCCCAGAAATACGGATACAGACAAGAGCGATACAGCATGCAGGACTTGCATTCCGGCTGCCGAGTCACGCACACGCTGCGCTTCAGCGCATGGCCCAAGCCACCGCGCCAGGCATTGGCGGGAAAGTCGGAAAAACGCGGGGGGAACTCACTGGCGAAAACCGCACGGTAGCGGCCGATGGGTAATACAGGAACTGAATGCATGCCGCCCCCTGAAGTTTTAACGGAGTTTAGTACGAACGTCATTTCGACTTGCTGCCCATTTTTCCCCGGCGCAAGACAGCCCGCAGCCGCTGCAAGCTTACGACCGCCTCCACCCGCCATAAGCCAGCCTAGAGTTCAGTCCATACCCAACACCAAGGAACAAACATGAACAACGCAAACCAGAACAACGGCGGCTTCACCTTCAGCAACGGTGACACCCAGTTCACCACCCCCGCCCCGTCCCAGTCCGCCTGGGACATCCTTCTCGCCGTGACCATTGGCGCCGCCATCGCCATAGTCGCCGGGATGGCGCAATCCGGCTGCGGCAGCCAGGACTCGGATTGACCGCATACCGGCAAGCACCATGAACCGCCGCCTTTACCTCGCCGCCTACGACATCGCCAATCCCCGCCGCCTGCGGCTGGCGCTGCAACTGGTCAAGGCCTATGCCACCGGCGGTCAGAAATCGGCCTACGAATGCTGGCTCAACGACGCCGAAAAGGCCGAACTGCTGCTCGACATGGCGCTGGCGCTGGATGAAATGCAGGACAGCTTCATGCTGATCGGGCTGGACCCGCGCGGCCGCGTGCGCACCCTCGGCATCGCCCTCGCACCGGTCGATCCGGACATCTTCTACATCCACTGAAAGCCGACCATGTCCACCCTGATCCTCGACCGTTCCGACCTCGAAATCCGTCTCGATGGCGACGCCCTCGCCCTCTACGAAGCGGCCGGCCGGCGCGGCACGGTACCGATCAAACTGCTTGACCGCGTCGTCATGCAAGGCGGCGTCAAGCTCGATGCCGGCGTACTCACCAAACTGGCGGAAGCCGGCATCGCCACCCTGCTGCTCTCCAAACGACACAGCAAACGCATCGCCATCGTGCTTGGACCGGCCCACAACGACGCCGGCATTCGTCTCGCACAAAGCCGGCGCGTATTCGATACCGAATGGTGCGGCGCCTGGGCCGCCCGGCAAGTCCGCGCCAAGACGCGCGCCCAGATCCGCCTGTTGCAGGAAGCACAGGAAAACCGGCCGGACCAGCGTAAACCGCTGACCGACGCACTGGCCAGCCTGCACACGGTGCAAGCCAGCCTCCCCCTTGCCCAAAAGGGGAACGAAGCGGATTTCAACCCCGACATCGCCAGCCTGCGCGGCAGCGAAGGCGCCGCCGCGCGCGCCTACTTCCAGGGACTGGCAGCCCTGTTCCCGCCCGCGCTCGACTTCACCGGCCGCAACCGCCGCCCGCCGCGCGACCCGGTCAACGCCTGTCTCTCGCTGGGCTACACCCTGCTCCACTTCGACGCCGTGCGCGCCTGCCACATGGCCGGACTTGACCCCCTGCTCGGCTTCTATCACCGGCCAAGCTTCGGCCGCGAATCGCTCGCCTCAGACCTGATCGAACCACTGCGCCCGCATCTGGACCGGCAAATCTGGCAACTCTTCCGCACACGCGCCCTGCGTGAAGACCAGTTCAGCCGCGACGGCAACGCCTGCCTGCTCGGCAAGGCCGGGCGCGGCATCTTCTACCAGGATTACGAAACGCACGCCGCCCCGGTCCGCCGCATGCTGCTCAGGCAATGCCGCACGCTCGCCAGACACCTCAAGGCCGAAGGCGAACCGCTGCTGGCAAACGAAGACGAAGAGGAAAACTTCGCATGACGCACACCAGCACCCACGCCACGCAGACCGCCGCGCCGTCTCGTCTGCCGCTCTACCTGTATGGCAAAAGCCCGACCCGAGTCGAAGCCGACGGCCCCGCGCTGCTCGTGCGCATCCTCCACAAAGCGCCGCTGCGCTACCCCTTCGCCCGCATCGCCCGCGTCATCGCCGGCGCGCGCGTCGAATGGCAAGCCCAGGCCCTCGCCGCCTGCCAGCAGGAAGGCATGCCCATCGTCTTTCTCGATACCAGCGGCGAACCCAGCGGCTACCTGCTGCCGGCGCAAGGCAAACCCTCGCGCCTGAACAGCGTCATCGAAGAAATACTCGCCCGTGCCGACTGGCCTCAGCAATACACCCCCTGGCTGCGCGCGCAACGCATGCGCCTGTTGCAAAACTGGCTAAATGCCCGGCAAACCGCCGGCGTGGAAATCGAACGCGAAGAATTCCGCGAGCGCGTCCGCCAACACGTCTATCGGCCCGAATCTGAACCCGCCCGCGCACCCCGCGACCATGTGCAAACCGCCGCCATCAGCGCCTATGTCCTGCAAACCCTGCATCGCGCCGGACTGAAACCGCGCTACTGGGGCGATGCCGGCGAAGCGCTGGAACTGGCGGCAGACCTGATCCGCCTGCTGGAGCTTGCCCTGGAGCTGGAAAAATCCGGCCTCGGCGCAGCCATGCATGGCGACAACACCGCGATGCTGCGCATCCTGCACAGCTTCGCCAACCGGATGAACGGGCTCCTGCTCACGCTGCTTGGCAGCCTGCATCGCCACTTGAAGACACAACTCGAAGAATGGCACTGAATCAGACGCGCACCTGGCTGATCGCCTACGACATCACCAACCCGAAACGGCTGGCGCGGGTGCATCGCTATCTCAAGACAGTCGCCATCCCGGTGCAGTATTCTGTGTTTGCCGCCGAAGAGACCGAATTCGGCATCCACCACATCAGCGAAACCCTGGCCCGGAAGATCGACCCCAGAACCGACGATGTACGCATCTACCCGCTGCCCAACACACTGGAGCTATATCACTACGGCCGCCGCGCCCTGCCGGAAGGCCTGCAACTACTGGCCGACCGGAACACCCTCAACAGCGGACGACTTGCCTGCAACGACGCAAGCACACAGGCAGCTCCGAAAAAGTGAAAATTCTCGCCAACCCATGCCGCAACATTTTGAATTCAAGGAGAAAAACGCACGATGCGAACTGAATCAAAGACCTGAATAAGAAGGGATTAAGACGTTGACTTTAAATATGAACGGGCTAGATTCCAGAAACTGAATCAAAGACCTGAATAAGAAGGGATTAAGACTCCTATCCGATCGTGATCCAGCGGGAATTCCAACTGAATCAAAGACCTGAATAAGAAGGGATTAAGACATGCTGTAGTAATGGTCACGGATGCCACGGAAACTGAATCAAAGACCTGAATAAGAAGGGATTAAGACCAATTACTCCAAGTACAAACATCGTTGTTAAGTAACTGAATCAAAGACCTGAATAAGAAGGGATTAAGACATGTTGATTTGGACCACCTCCACCTTGCAGTGGTAACTGAATCAAAGACCTGAATAAGAAGGGATTAAGACCGAGGATAACGGATTCAATGGATGTCGCGAGTTCAACTGAATCAAAGACCTGAATAAGAAGGGATTAAGACGCTAACTCGCCACGCAAGCCGACAATGATAGCGAACTGAATCAAAGACCTGAATAAGAAGGGATTAAGACGGTTTTGTAGGACGTAGCGCCATCTTCCAAAGCAAACTGAATCAAAGACCTGAATAAGAAGGGATTAAGACACGGGTTGTCGGCCTCAAGTTCGTCGAGGTTGTAACTGAATCAAAGACCTGAATAAGAAGGGATTAAGACTTGCCATGTATCGGCTTCCCTTAATTGCATCCACTCTGAAACAGAAACCGGCGCGGCCTTGCCACAAACAAGCCGCTGCCGAGCAGCTGGCGCGTGAATCAACTCAAACGCATCAGCGCCGCCAGTTCAAACGGCCAAGCCGCCAACTCCGCATCCGACAGCACCACGCCTTCCGGCAGGCGCCGGGTCAAGCGCAATACCAGTGCCGAATCGCCCGCCCACATCGCCACAGCCACCCGGTTGACCTGAACATCGACGTCCAGCAAGAGGCTTGAAACCGCGCTGCACCTTAGTGACTGATTGCAGACACTCGGGGTTGGTGGATCCACCACAGTCAGCAGTTCAGCCTGAACCTACGCTCACCCCGATCCTAGGAGCCTGTCGGACTTTGGAATCGTCGGCTGCAAATCGACCGCGCCGGCCCCTTTTTTGCCGGATTCTTGCCCCATGGAATAACCATGCGGCGGCGA
>CAMDGQ010000080.1 GCA_945897955.1 Tepidiphilus sp. J10
ACCCCACCGTATGCGCTGGACCGCAGCCGTTTTGCGGCCAACAAACCCTTGCTCGTGATCTTTGAGCAGCCCCGCTGCCATGCCTGTGATGTCCTGCATTCGGAGCCGCTGAAGAACGCCCTCGTGCGCAAGCGCCTGGAGAACTTTGATGTTGTGCAACTCAATGTCTGGGATGACTCGACACCGGTACTGACGCCGGACGGCAAACGCATGACGCCTCGCCAGTGGTCACGCCAACTCGGTCTGTTCTATGCGCCGACACTGGTGATGTTTGACGAACGTGGTAAGGAAGTCTTTCGCGTCGACTCGGTGGTGCAGTTTTCCCGGCTGGCCAATGTACTGCACTACGTGGCCGACAAGGCGTACCTGAAATACCCGCTATTCCAGTTATGGAACCGCGACCATGCCAACGAGGAAGTCGGCTTGCAGCGCGCTAAGAAAGTGCCCAAGTGAAGGTGACAGCCCGAGTAGGGCGGAAAAGCCGGCGTCTTTTACCGGCGCCTTCCGCCGCATGAGCGGTAACCACACGCGATAAGTGGCTGCCTGCCCACCGACGCGCGGCGCAGCGAATCCAGCGGGCGACATTCGGCGGAAGGCGCCTGTCGGCTTTTCCGCCCTACGCGGGCTTGCTCGGGTGGATGGCGTCAAGCCGACCGAGGTACGGCGCATGGAAATGGCGGTCAATGAACACGAAGCGCTTTTTCTGGAGAAATGGCATGAACACAGCCGCAGTTGAACTCGATCCTCGTGCCATTCGCGCATGGGTGGACAGTCGGATGGTATTCATCGAATTAACCGATGGCCGCCTGTTCGGATTTCCTGCTGCCCGTTTTCGCTTGCTCGCACAGGCATCCGACGCAGCTCTGGCTCAAGTCGAGCTGTGCCTGAATGGGGCTGCACTGCGCTGGGAAGAATTGGACGAGGACATTACTGTTCGTGGCGTGGTCGAAGGTCGATTCCAACTTCCGTTGCCCGAGGCGCTGGCGGCATGATGGTTTGATATCGTGTGCCTGCTCACTACCAGTTACTAGAGCAAAATTACTGTGGTGCGTCCCCTATTGCCCCCTTACCTCATTGGGCTTAACCATGAGATAAGACTGCTCTCTGCCGTAGCCTCGAATACAACGGCCACCATTGGATGGATGCGGGTAAAAGGTATAGCCCTCGGCCTGATACCTAGAAACGCTCTCATGTCGTGCCCACAAGCAATCTCTTGGTTTGTACATGGTTGGTTCGAACCGCAGGTCGACCTGCACGTCCTCGGGCGGTGGCGGGGGAGGTGGAAACAGCTTCTTTTTGAGATGCACCCAGAAGTCTTTACCGGCTTCCTTTAAGAAACCCGACGCGATCAAGCCGGCTAGTGCCACAAGCATGCCCCATAGGAAGCTCGGAAGATCATTAGGTAACCAGTTCATGTGAACTTCGTTTCCTTTAGCAGGGTGTTGAAAAAAGCACCGTCATTCCCGCGCAGGCGGGAATCCAGTACGCTGGACTCAATAAAATCATTGGGTTATGGATTCCCGCCTTCGCGGGAATGACGAATAACTGGTTGTTTTCACGTTTTTCAACACCCTGTTAGGCCCAACGTTTGAATTAACCGGACTGCGCGGCTTTTTGCGCAGGTCCGGTTGAATGATTAGTTAGCATTTGACGCATCGGATAGTTTCAGTAATTTTGAAAGTTCACCCGGCTCGGCTTCTTCGGCCTGATGCTCAAGATCTTGTATGACTTCAGCGGTGTTGATGTTCTTAATGTATTCAATGTAATTCTGCTTTGACTCTTCAGCAGTGGTGATGAAGAAACTTTCATTCCCAGAGGCAATTCTCATCGCGGCTACAGCGTCCGTAATGTAGCGCCCGTTGGCAATGAGGTGATACAGAGTTGCAAAAGCAACAGCCGTTTCCGGCCATGTGGGCTTTGAGCAATTACCGATGATTGCAAAGAACGGATGGTCATTGCTTTCTTGAACCATTGCCATTCTGCTACCTGAATACCCTTCACAGGTAGACATGCAAACAATCAAAGAGCCCGAAAGCGCTTGATTTACTGGGATAAGCATTTCGCGCAGTTGGTGCCACAAAACAACCTCGCCCGACGATAACTGTATGCCGTCAGAAAAACCGTGTGCGCTTATGTGAAGAATTGGAATGGTGCCCGGAAAGCTTTCCATGGCCTCGTGCAAGCCTATTCGAATGGATGCAACGAATGCCTCTAGATTGACTGCGAGGCGCAGAGTGCAAGCGATTTGATTGAGATTTATCGCTTGGCGCAACAATTCGCCTTCGCTGCGACGATGGTACAGATCGACAGCGGATGGCGATTCGATGACGTAGACGAAGAATTTCAGTCGCTTGTCGATTGGGAGAATGTCTGTCATGGCATACTAACGTAGAGCTACCCGGCGCCCGTGAGCCGGCAAATTTAAAGTGAAGCCGGATGTTCGGGCGTCCGGGTTGAGCGTTATGTTAGGGGAAATTGAAATGAATATGACTGACAAAGAATATTTTGAATCACGCAGACAAGAACTTAAAAACCTACGTGAGGCCGTACTTCTGAACCATCAATCATCAGAACATATTGATGCGGGAGTAAAACGCGAAAAGTATCTTGATCTCCACGGCGAAACGCTTCCATTTCAATGTAGTTGTGGTGTGAAACATCTATTCGAGTACAAAGAAACTGAAGCAGGTAATCGTCTTTTGACTGTGAGGTAATTTTGTTGCTACAGAATTTCTCAAGTAAATCACGCTCGCGTTCAGGTATTCCTGCGCGAATGATGACGCTATATATTTCACGCAATTCAGGCATTTGTTTTACTCCTAACGTAATGTCGATCGAAAAAATTCGATGTATATCGGCTCAATACGTTGTTCACCATCATCCAACCCCTTGAATAATTTAACAATTTGTATAGAAAAACAGCGTATTGAACCGAACGGCATTGGGGCAGACCACGGTTTCTCGGCAAAAGGCGCCGGCTTTTCCGCCCTACGCGGGCTGACCTCGGTTTCTTTCCGAAAAACAATACGTCACGCTACTAATTTGAGCTCTTCTAGGCGTATAGCCATTGCCTCGATGGATACTCGAAATTGGTCTGCAAGTGAGACGAAGTGACGGCCATTGAAATGCTCCGCACTCGCCAACATACGTGAGAGATGCCGGAGAGTGGGGCACTCAGACCGAATTTCTTCGACACTCGAACTAGAGAGTGCAAATGCTGTGTGATCAATCAACTCAAAAAAGTCTGTCCCGAAGAGGCCTGCAAAACGTGTCCTTACCAGCCTTCCTGGCATTAGGAAGAATGTGGCGAAGGTGTCTGCTTCTAATTCGACGGGATCACGCGAAAATTTGTTTCCATCTAATGGTCTGTCTCGGTGAATGCCACCACCAGTTGCATGTAGTACGGCATGGCCCAATTCATGCGCAGCCGTAAAAGTCCTGACATTCGTTGGAAACCGCCTTGAAACACGCACAGTCTTTGAGTGTCGATCAATTAGACCCGCAACTTCAACATAGCCACCGTTCCCTCGATACTTGCCCAGTCCTTCGTCAACAGAGAAATCATATCCAACCAGATGAAGTGCCAAAGCTGGATCAAGAAGCTCGATAGGATCACTTGGTGGGATATCGCCAAAGAGCGATTCCCTTTCACGCCAAAGCCGTGCGTGTAGATCACTGGCTAATTTCTCAATCCCTGCTTTGGTATGGCGATTGGATGAGCCTCCAGGTAGTTTCTTGGACTCATTCCCGGACAAGTTGGCGACACTTACAGAGCGCAAATTAATTCTAGGTTTTTCCAGAACTTCGACGTCAGCGCTGTACCCACCTAAATCGTCCAAAAACGCATAAGGGTCTTCTAGGCGTCTGCGGCCCGCCTCGATCAATGTGGCTGCTGCCAATCCCTGGCTCGCATTGGTCTCAACCTCAAAGTCTTCAAGATATTCAATGTACGCATATGGATTGCACAGCAAGCGCCTACATGCAAACACAGCGGACTTCGTAGCTTTTTTCATAAACCACCTCCTAGAAAACTATTTAGCGTAATAGGGGACAGCGCAATAGGAAACGCTCACCCGCAAGCCCCCACCGCCCCGCACGCAGTACAGAAATCGCAGCCATCCTTCTTGATCACGGTGGCGTTGCCGCATTCCTTGCAGACCGCGCCGGTCATGATGACTTTGGCGGGTTCGCCGCTGGCGGAGGGCGGCAGCGACGGGGTTTGCAGGATGCCCATTTCCTTCACCGGCAGGCCGTCTTCGGTGAGGATGCCGAGCATGGCGTAGCGGTGGATGATCAGGCGGGCGAGGTAGGCGATGGTGGACGGCCAGTTGGTCTGCTTGCTTGCGCCGGGGACGAAGGCCATGAAGTCGCCGAGCGGTTCCGGGTAGTTCAGCAGTTTGCGCAGTTTCATGCCGATCCAGGCCGGGTCCATCACGCGCATGTCGAGCGAGAGCAGTTTGCACAGGCCGTCGAGCGCGCGCGGGTATTCGCCGGAGAGCCAGACCGAATAGGGCCGGGTGACGCCGTCGGGCAGGGTGATTTCCTTGAGACCGAGGACGAAGTCGTCGCCGGTATGCGGGTTGAGCACGTCGACGGTCCAGGACAGTGTGCCGTCGGTGCCGGTTTTCGGTTCCTTGTGTGAGAACAGGGCGTCGAGCACGGGTCCGCTGTTGCCAACCTCGCCCGCTCCGTCGAGCGCATTCAGGTCTTCCAGCCGCCAGCGCAGCAGTTGCGCGACGGCGGAAACCAGGCTGGGCATTTGGCGCGGTTCGCCGTTGGGCGGGAAGGCGATCGGGCAACTGTCGTCGCCGCGTGTTTTTGCCAGCGTGTCCAGCTTGAGTTTCAGCCAGCCGCGATCGTTGGCGCGCATGTCCATCGACAGGGTTTTGGCGATGGCGCCGAGGCCGCGCGGCTGTTCGGCGCCGTTGACCCAGACTTCGAACGGCCAGGCGCGGCCGTCGCTTTCAGTGTGGCCGACGAACAGCGCGAAACTGCCGCAGGTGCTGTCGATCATGTAGCACCAGGCCGGGTTGCCGCCGGACAGTTTCGGGCGACCGGGCCATTTCAGGCTTTCCAGTACCGGGGCGGGCAGGGCCTTGATTTCGATGCGGCGGTTGACGTCGGAGAGTTCGAAATCCTGCGGCGATTTTGCGTTGGCGGCGGGCGTCGCGGCCGGCGTTTCGGTGCCGGTGGAGAGCACGCTGCCCAGCACGGCATTCGGGCGATAGGTGGCGAGACCTTTCAGGCCGGCTTTCCAGGCGGCGAAATAAAGACCTTCGAACTCGGTGTAGGGATAGTCGACCGGCACGTTGACCGTTTTCGATATCGCCGAATCGACGTAAGGCGCGACGGCTGCGACGGCGTTCATGTGCGCGGTGGCGGAGATTTCCAGAGCGGTGACGAAGGACGCCGGCAGTTGTGCGACATCGCCACCCTGTTCGCGATACAGCCGCCAGGCGTGGTCTTCGACCTGATATTCCTTCCAGCCGCCATCGGCTTCGCGCTTTTTGCGCGTGTAGGCCCAGGAGAACGGCGGTTCGATGCCGTTGCTGGCGTTGTCGGCGAAGGCGAGCGAAATGGTGCCGGTGGGGGCGATGGAGAGCAGGTGCGAGTTGCGCATGCCGTGGGCGCGGATGGCGTCCTTGATGTGCGCCGGCAGGCGGCTGGCGAAGTTGCCGCCGGACAGATACAGGTCGGCGTTGAACAGCGGGAACGCGCCGCGTTCCTTGGCCAGTTCGACCGAGGCGAGGTAGGACTGGTCGCGCATGAACTCGGCGATCCGGGTCGAGAAGGCGAGCGCTTCCGGCGTGTCGTAACGCAATCCCAGCATCGCCAGCGCGTCGCCCAGGCCGGTAAAACCAAGGCCGACGCGGCGCTTGTTGTGTGCTTCGACACGCTGTTTTTCCAGCGGCCAGGCGGTCAGGTCGAGTACGTTGTCGAGCGCCCGCACACAGACCGGCAATATCCGCGCAAGACCGTCGAAGTCGAAGTTGGCGGTTTCGTTGAAGGCCTGGCGCACGAAGCGGGTCAGATTGACCGAACCCAGGCAGCAGCAACCGTAGGGCGGCAAAGGTTGCTCTCCGCAGGGATTTGTCGCCTCGATGCTTTCGCAGTAATACAGGTTGTTGTCGCGGTTGATGCGGTCGAGAAACAGGATGCCGGGTTCGGCGTGGTCGTAGGTGGAAGCCATGATCTGGGTCCACAGATCGCGCGCGCGCATCTTTTTGAATACCCAGAGGCCGTCGCTCTGGCGCTGGTAGGCGCCGGCGGCTTTCTGTTCGACGCCGGGTTCGGCGCGGTGCGCCAGTTCCACGTCGGTATCGGCTTCCACCGCCTGCATGAAGGCGTCGGTGACGCCGACGGAAATATTGAAGTTCTTTAGATCGCCCCGGTCCTTGGCGTGGATGAACAGTTCGATATCCGGGTGATCGCAGCGCATCACGCCCATCTGCGCGCCGCGCCGCGAGCCGGCGGATTCGACGGTTTCGCAGGAGCGATCGAACACGCGCATGTACGACACTGGACCGCTGGCGCGCGATTGCGTGCCTTTGACCAGCGCGCCCTTGGGTCGGATGGTGGAGAAGTCATAGCCGACGCCGCCGCCGCGCCGCATGGTTTCGGCGGCTTCTTCCAGCGCGACGTAGATGCCCGGCTTGCCGTCCGATTCGCCGGAAATTGCGTCGCCCACCGGTTGCACGAAACAGTTGATCAGGGTGGCCTGCAATGCGGTGCCGGCGGCGGAGTTGATGCGTCCGGCCGGGATGAAGCCGGCTTCCATGGCCGCGAAGTAGAGCCGTTCCCAGTGCGCGCGGTCGCTTTTCCGTTCCGCCGAAGCCAGGGCGCGGGCGACGCGGATGCGAACATCGACGACGTTTTTTTCGTCCCCCTTTGCGTATTTCTCCAGCAGAACCTCGCTGGAAATGGCTTGATCGGCAAGTTCCGGGAACAGGGCTTCCTGCATGGTCATCTCCTCATTGTTACTAGATGTATGGTTGAGGTTGCTTTTTAGACGCTACATGCAGTGTTCGCAAGCCAAATTATTGTGCTCCCCTGATTTTGTTGGAGTGGCAGGAATCAGGCCGCTGGTGACGCCTTACCGGCAGCGAATCAACCGTGTCCCGGCATGATGGTCCTGCGGAAACTGGCGGTCTTCTCGCAGCAGCGCCGTCCACCATCCGATGCCGAGCATCGCCACATTCAGACAGGCCAGTAGATATCGCAACCAGAGTTGCGACGTCGTCGGGACTCCGTCATGTGCGGCGGTGAGCCGGATGCCCCAGGTTTTCATCGCGAGCGTCTGGCCCTTGCGCCAGAACAGGGTGAAATAGAAGCCGGCGAAAAAAAACAGATATATCCAGAGGAAAATTTCGCGCAGAACCAGTCCGGTCTCGGGCGGCAATAGAAGGGTTATCGCGACAAATGGCAGTGCGGCTACAAACAGAACCGCGATCAGCAACAGACTTTCATACAGATTGCAGGCCAGTCGCCGTCGCAGGGAGGGCGCATCCATGCCGCTATTGGCCGGGGCCTGCACCTGGCTGGGCTGAATCGGAACCGACGGTTTGAATCCAAAGATGCTTGATCTGGCTTTGTTCCGAAGGGGGCAGTTCGCGCAGCTTGTGGAAATTCGCTCGCGCGGCGTCGCGTTGCTGTTGCGTCATGCGCGTCCAGGGTTTGAGCCGGGAATAGAAAATTTCCTGCTGTCTGGGCGTGAGTTTTGCGAACTCCTTGACTACCTTCAGCAGCTTGAATCTTTGTTCGGCGGGTAGATAGTCCCAGTCATAGGCGATCGGTGTCAGCGCGGTGCGTTGCGGGATGCTGAGTTGCATCCAGGTCGGCGCGCTCTCGGCATAACTGAACCCGGTACAAGCCAGGTAGAACAAGGCAATCAGAACAGGGTGCGTGAATCGAGCCATTGGGAGAAAGTCTTGTCCGCGTACGCGTTGGGTGGGAGGTCGCCGGTCAGCAGAAGAATATCCGTTTCCGCCGAGTAGGAAGGCTGGGCGTTATGCACGAACCACCAGCCGGAAAACACGATTGCCAATGCCAGCAGCGCGCTCATGAAACTGTGCCGATGCAGCATGGCGAGGACGCCATGACCTTGCGAGGCAGGATGGCGAGCGGTGACGGCCTGGCGACGGATCGAGGCGAGGCGTTGCACCGTTGAGGCGTCCATCTCCTTGACGCCTCCGTCAAGGGCGGTGGTTAGGCGGCGCGCGAAATCGTCTTCCTGTGTCACAACGAAATTCCTCTGTCTTTCAGTTTTGCCGCGAGTGCATTGCTGGCGCGAAAACAGTGGGTTTTCACGCTTCCCTCGCTGCAACCCATCGCTTTGGCGGTTTCGGCCACATCAAGTTCCTCCCAGTAACGTAACAGGAAGGCCTCGCGTTGACGTAGCGGCAATTCTGCTAGCGCTTGCTCGATAGCCGCAAGGTGTTGATTGGCGGAAGCCTCTTTTTCCGGACTGGGCTGATGCGTGGATTCGGCATGTGCTGCCAGCGATTCAAGCGTCTCGCCGTTTTCGTCATCCTTGTCGCGCAGCGGCGACACCAGACGTACCCAGAAATCGCGCACCTTGCTGCGACGGAAGTGGTCGTGGATAGTGTTCTGCAGGATGCGCTGAAACAAGGGCGGCAGTTCTTCCGCCGGCTTGTCGTGATAGCGTTCAACCAGCTTCAGCATGGCGTTCTGCACGACATCGAGCGCCGAATGGTGGTCCTGGATGGTGTAGAGCGCTTGCTTGAAGGCGCGACGTTCGACGTCGGCAAGGAAGGCATCGATCTCTTGAGAAGAGGCCACGGGACAAGGGGAAGTAGAAGCCGCGCAAATATACCCGCTTAGCGAGGCCGCGTGCGAGCGGATACACCATTGATTTGCAATGGGGGGAAGATTCCGATAGAGTGCCGCGTTTTCCGGATCGACCCAGTTTTTGGAGACAGGCATGTACGCGGTGATCAAGACCGGTGGCAAGCAGTACAAGGTTGCCGCAGGCGGCAAACTCAAAGTAGAGACCTTACCCGTTGAAGTAGGCGGCGAGGTGGAAATCAAGGATGTGCTCATGGTGGCCGATGGCGCCGACATCAAGGTCGGTGCGCCGATGCTTGCTGGCGCTTCCGTGCGTTGCACCGTGCTGTCGCATGGTCGTGGCGAAAAAGTGATGATCTTCAAGATGCGTCGTCGCAAACACTATCGCAAGACCCAGGGGCATCGTCAGAACTACACGGAAATCCGCATCGACGGCATTTCCGTTGCTTGATAAAGGCGGATAAACATGGCACACAAAAAAGCAGGCGGCAGTTCACGTAACGGTCGCGACTCAGAATCAAAGCGCCTTGGCGTCAAGCGTTATGGCGGCCAACTGGTTCCGGCCGGCAACATCCTGGTTCGCCAGCGCGGCACCCAGTTCCATCCCGGCCCCAACGTCGGTGTCGGCAAGGACTACACGCTGTTCGCGCTGAAGGATGGCGTCGTGCAGTTTGCCGTCAAGGGACCGATGAAGCGTCGCACGGTCAGCATCATTCCCGTCGCGGAAGCTCCGGCCGCTGCGTAAATTCGTATCGGTTCGGCCAGAAAGCCCTATCCATGGATAGGGCTTTTTTGTTTCAGGCATTTCTGTTTTCGGCATTGTTTTTAATTCCCGGCATTGATTCACTCCCATCGCGTAAACCTGGTCCCCTATGAAATTTATTGACGAAGTTCGTATCGACGTAACCGCCGGTGATGGCGGCAATGGCGCCGTCTCGTTTCGTCGCGAGAAATTCATCCCCAAGGGCGGCCCGGATGGCGGCGATGGCGGGCGTGGCGGCAGTATCTGGGTGGTTGCCGACCGCAACATCAATACGCTGGTGGAATTCCGCTTCACCCGCCACTACCGCGCCCGCAACGGCGAGGGCGGACGCGGCGCCGACTGCTACGGACGCGGCGCCGATGACATCCTGCTGCGCGTGCCGGTTGGCACCGTCGTACGCGAGGACGAAACCGGTGTTTTGCTGGCCGATCTGGCGCACGATGGCCAGCGCGCGCTGGTCGCCAAAGGCGGCAACGGCGGTCTCGGCAACCTGCATTTCAAGACCAGCACCAACCGCGCGCCACGCCAATCGACGCGCGGCGAGGAAGGCGAGGAGCGGCGCCTGCACATGGAATTGAAGGTTCTGGCCGATGTCGGCCTGCTGGGCATGCCGAACGCCGGCAAATCCACCTTCATCCGCTCGATTTCCGCCGCCCGCCCGAAAGTGGCCGATTACCCGTTCACCACCTTGCATCCCAATCTCGGCGTCGTGCGCGTCGATCATGACCGCAGTTTCGTGGTGGCCGATATTCCCGGCCTGATCGAAGGCGCGGCGGAGGGCGCCGGCCTTGGCCACCAGTTTCTGCGCCATCTGGCGCGCACCCGCCTGCTGCTGCATATCGTCGATCTGGCGCCGTTTTCGCCGGAAGTCGATCCGGTTCGGGAAGCGCACGCCATCGTCGAGGAACTGCGCAAGTACGATGCGATTGATTTGCCCGCCGACCCGCTGGCCGAGAAGCCACGCTGGTTGCTGTTGAACAAGACCGATCTGATCGACGAATCCGAGCGTGCCGAACGCATTGCAGGCTTCGTGCGCGATTTCGGCTGGACCGGGCCGGTGTATGCGATCTCGGCGATCAGCGGCGAGGGCTGCAAGCCTCTGGTGTTCGCGATCATGGATCATGTCGACGCGACACGCGCCGCCGAGCATCAGGAGCCGGTCAAATTGAACCGCCTGGCGGCAGCAGATGAAAACGTAGAGGCCGAGGTATCGACCGATGCGCTGGAGGACGAAGAAGAATGAGCTTGTCAGTCATTGCCAGCGCCAGGCGTCTGGTCGTGAAAGTAGGCAGCAGCCTGGTCACCAACGATGGTCGCGGCCTCGACCACGCGCGTCTGGCCTTGTGGTCGGAACAGATCGCCAAACTGACCGCGCTGGACAAGGAAATCGTGCTGGTTTCCAGCGGCGCCATCGCCGAAGGCATCAACCGCCTGGGCTGGGCGAAACGACCGAAGGCGCTGAACGAGTTGCAGGCCGCCGCCGCAGTCGGCCAGATGGGCCTGATCGAAGCCTATGAGCGCAGCTTCCGCGCGCACAACCTGGCTTCGGCGCAGATTCTTCTGACCCATGCCGACCTTGCCGACCGCGAGCGCTATCTCAATGCGCGTTCGACCTTGCGCACGCTGCTGGCGTTGAAGGTGATCCCGATCATCAACGAGAACGACACCGTCACGACCGACGAAATCAAGGTTGGCGACAACGACACGCTGGGCGCTCTGGTCGCCAATCTGATCGAGGCCGACGCGCTGATCATCCTGACCGACCAGCCCGGGCTGTATACCGCCGATCCGCGCAAGCATCCGGACGCCGAATTCGTGCATGAAGCCGTGGCGGGCGATCCGAAGCTGGAAGAAATGGCCGGCGGCGCCGGTTCCAGCGTCGGCACCGGCGGCATGTTGACCAAGATACTGGCTGCCAAGCGCGCCGCGCGCAGCGGCGCGCATACCGTCATCGTCAGCGGCCGCGAGCCGGATGTGCTGGCCAGATTGGCTCAGGGCGAAGCCCTGGGCTCGCAACTCATCGCCACCCAGGCACCGATGGCGGCGCGCCGGCAGTGGCTGGCGGACCACCTGCAAGTGGTCGGAAAGCTGGTGCTTGATGCCGGCGCCGCGCATGCATTGAAGGCGCAAGGCAAGAGCCTGCTACCGATCGGCGTGCTGGCTGTGCAAGGAGAATTTCAGCGTGGCGCCATCGTCGCCTGCCTGGATGAATCCGGCCGCGACATCGCGCGCGGTCTGGTCAATTACAGTTCTGACGAAGCACGCCGCGTGATGCGCAAGGCCAGCAGCGAGATCGAAGCCATCCTCGGCTACGTCGATGAACCGGAACTGATTCACCGGGACAATCTGGCTTTGCTGTAACGGTTATTGGAGGGGCGTCGTAGGGCGGAAAAGCCGAAGGCGCCTTCCGCCGAATGAGCCGCCTGACTCCTGGCGGAAGGCGCTATCGCTTTTCCGCCCTACAAAGTGCGCTGTTCAGTCCAGCAGCGCCTTCGGCAGAGGGAAATTAACGGTTTCCTCTATCCCGTCGAGCGGCCTCACCGAACCCGCACCCAGCGCTTTCAGCCGTTCGATGACGCCCTGCACCAGCACATCGGGCGCCGAGGCGCCGGCGGTGACGCCGATCTGGTGTTTGCCCCGCAGCCAGTCGGCCTGGATTTCAGCCGCGTCATCCACCATGTAGGACGCGATGCCGATGTTGGTCGCGACTTCGCGCAGACGATTGGAATTGGATGAGTTCGGCGAGCCCACGACGATCACAAGATCGCATTCGGCGGCCAGTTTCTTGACCGCGTCCTGGCGGTTCTGCGTCGCATAGCAGATGTCGTCCTTTTTCGGCCCGCGAATATTCGGAAAACGCGCGCGCAGGGCTTCCACCACGCGCGCCGCGTCATCGACCGAAAGCGTGGTCTGGGTGACGTAGGCGAGATTGTCCGGGTCGCGCACTTCCAGGCCGGCGACTTCGGACGCGTGATCGACCAGATACATGCCATCCGGCGACTGGCCCATGGTGCCTTCCACTTCCGGGTGGCCCTTGTGGCCGATCATGACGATTTCCTGGCCAGCCTCGCGCATCTTCTTGACTTCGACATGCACCTTGGTGACCAGCGGGCAGGTCGCGTCGAACACGTTCAGACCGCGTTCTTCCGCTTCCCGGCGGACCGACAGCGGCACGCCGTGTGCGCTGTAGATCAGCGTCGAACCGATCGGCGCGTCTTTCAGATCCTCGATGAAGATGGCGCCCTTGGCCTTCAGGTTATCGACGACGAATTTGTTGTGCACGACTTCATGCCGGACATAGATCGGCGCGCCGAATTTCTTCAGCGCCTGCTCGACGATGGCGATGGCACGATCGACGCCGGCGCAGAAACCGCGTGGATTGGCGAGCAGGATGGTCTGTTGCATGTGATTAATCCGATTGAATGGCGAGTATCTTGACTTCGAACACGACCGGCAGCCCGGCCAGCGGATGGTTGAAATCGACCCGCACGGTTTCCGCGTCGATGCTTCGGATGATGCCGTTCAGGGTCTGGCCGTTGGGCAGCGTGAATTCGACGTCGTGGCCTGGCGCCAGCACCATGTCGGCGGTGAAATCCGCGCGCGGCAGGTCATGCACCATGCCGGCATCATGGTTGCCGAAGGCCGCGCCGGGGTCGAGCTCATAGGTGCGGTGATCGTCGGCTTGCAGGCCGGTGAGCAGAACTTCCAGACGCGGGTCGATGTCGCCCTGGCCGATGCGGAAGGTTTCCGGTTGCGCGGCGAAGGTGTTGACGATGTTCTCGCCATTGCAGGCCAGCCGGTAATGCAGCGTGACCCGATCGCCGATTTTCAGTGTGTGTGCTGCTCCGTTCATGCTTTTTCATCAATCCCGGGTTTGCGCATGCCGTCCCAGATCAGCATCACCGCGCCGACGGAAATCGCCGAGTCGGCAACGTTGAACGCCGGCCAGTGCCAGCTACCGATATAGAAATCGATAAAGTCGATGACATGGCCATACAGGATGCGGTCGATGACGTTGCCGATGGCGCCGCCGAGAATCAACGCCAGCGCGATGCTGAACGTGCGCCGGCCCTGCGTCTTGCGCATCAGATACAGGATGACGCCGGAAGCGATCAGCGCCACGCCGATGAAGAAGCCGCGCTGCCAGCCAGGCTGGTCGGCGAACAGACTGAATGCCGCGCCCTTGTTGTGGACGTGGACCAGGTTGAAGAAACCGGTCAGCGGAATGACATCGACATAGGCGATGAGGCGATCGACCACCGCCAGCTTGGTCACCTGATCGAGCAACAGCACAAGGGCGGTGAGCCAGAGCCAGGCCAGGGCGTTGCGTTGGCGCTCAGGCATGCTGGCGCGCCTCTCCGGAGCCATGCAGATTGCTGACGCAACGGCCGCACAGGCCTGGATGCGCGGTATCGGCGCCGCCGACGTCCTCGCGGTAATGCCAGCAGCGCTCGCATTTCTGATGGCTGGATGCGCTGGCCTCGACCCGAGTTTCGCCATCGGATTTCTCGACCCGCGCGGCGGAGGTGATCAGCACGAATTTGAGGTCGTCGCCCAGGCTGGCGAGCAGGTCGTAATCATCACCGCCAGCCAGCAGCGTGACCTCGGCTTGCAGTGAGGAACCCACTGCGCCGGCGACGCGCAGTTCCTCGATGCGCTTGGTGGTCAATGCGCGCAACTCGCGTAAACGGCCCCAGCGCGCCAGCAGTTCGGCTGCGTCGGCTTGCGCCGGCAGCGCATGCCAGCGTTCGAAGAACACGCTTTCGCTTTGCCCCGCCAGTTGCCAGATTTCCTCCGCTGTGAACGACAGCACCGGCGCCAGCAGCTTGGTCAGTGTTTGCAGGATGTGCCACAGCGTGGTCTGCGCGGCGCGGCGCGCTTTTGAATCGGCGCCGCTGGTGTACAGCCGGTCTTTCAGCACATCCAGATAGAACGCGCCCAGGTCTTCCGAACAGAAGATCTGCAACCGTTGCATCGCGGTATGGAAACTGTAGATCTGGTAGTCGGCCAGCACCGTGTCCCGCATCTGGCCGGTCAGCGCCAGCGCGTAGCGGTCGATTTCCAGCCAGTCATCCGGCGTGACTGCGTTCCGCGAGATATCGAAATCGGCGGTATTGGCGAGCAGGAAGCGCAGTGTGTTGCGGATGCGGCGGTAGCCATCGACGGCGCGCTTGAGTATCTCGTCGGAAATGGTCAACTCGCCCGAATAATCTGTGCTGGCCACCCACAGGCGCAGGATGTCGGCGCCGTAGGTATCCATCACCTTCTGCGGCGCCACCACATTGCCCTTCGACTTGGACATCTTGTGGCCCTTTGCATCGACTACGAATCCGTGCGTCAGCAGCGCCTTGTACGGCGCGTGACCGTCACTGGCGCAGCCGGTCAGCAGGGACGACTGGAACCAGCCACGATGCTGGTCGGAGCCTTCCAGATACAGGTCGGCCGGGTGCGCCAGGCCTTCGCGCTCTTTCAGCAGGCAGGCGTGGGTGACGCCGGAATCGAACCAGACATCCAGCGTGTCCTTGTTCTTGACGTAATTTTCCGCATCGTCGCCAAGCAGCTCCTTCGGGTCGAGGCTGAACCAGGCCTCGATGCCGCGTTGTTCGACCAGCCTGGCGACCTGTTCCAGCAGTTCGCTCGAACGCGGATGCAGTTCGCCGGTGGTCTTGTGCATGAAGAACGCGATCGGCACACCCCAGTTGCGCTGGCGCGAGACGCACCAGTCCGGCCGGCTCTTCATCATCGCTTCCAGCCGCGCGCGGCCCCAGGCCGGGAAGAACTCGGTGTTTTCGACCGCGTGCATGGCCTTTTCGCGCAGGGTTTCATTGCGCTCTCCCGCATCGCGCAAGCCCATCCTGTCCATGCCGATGAACCACTGCCGCGTCGCGCGGAAGATGATCGGCGTTTTGTGCCGCCAGCAATGCGGGTAGCTGTGGGTCAGGCGGGCCTGTGCCAGCAGATGGCCGTTCTCGCTCAGGGTTTCCAGCACCTTCTTGTTGCCGTCCCAGACGGACAGGCCGCCGACGATGGGCGTATCGGCGTAGAACCTGCCGTCGTCGCCGACCGGATTGGCGACTTCCAGACCGTATTTCAGACCGGCGATGTAGTCGTCATGGCCGTGGCCGGGGGCGATGTGGACCAGACCGACGCCGGCATCCAGCGTCACGTAGTCGGCCAGGATCACCGGCACCTGGTAGTCGTAGAACGGATGCCGGAGCTTCAATCCTTCCAGCGCCGCGCCGCTGATCTGCGCGATGGTTTCCACGGTTTCGAAGCCGTATCGCCGTATCGCCGCCTCGGCCAGATCGCGCGCCACGATCAGCACGCCTTTCGGCGTGCGGATCAGGTCGTAGATGAATTCGGGGTGTACCGCCACCGCGCGGTTGGCCGGCAAGGTCCACGGCGTTGTGGTCCAGATCACCGCGTAGGCCGGGCAGTCGGCCGCCGCGTCGATGCCCAGACGGCGAGCCAGATCGGCGCAGTCGGCAACCGGGAAGGCGACGTCGATGGCCGGCGAATTCTTGTCTTCGTATTCCACTTCCGCCTCGGCCAGCGCCGAGCCGCAATCGACGCACCAATGCACCGGCTTGGCGCCGAGATAGAGATGGCCGTTGGCCTGGATGATGCCGAGCTGGCGAATGATGTCCGCCTCGAAGCGGAAATCCATGGTCAGGTACGGGTTGTCCCAGTCGCCCAGTACGCCCAGGCGGATGAAGTCGGCCTTCTGCCGTTCGACCTGGCTGGCCGCGTATTCGCGGCAGAGTTCGCGGAATTTCGCCGGCGGCGTGTCCTTGCCGTGCGCCTTTTCAACCACCAGTTCGATCGGCAGGCCGTGGCAATCCCAGCCCGGCACGTAGGGCGCGTCGAAGCCGTCCAGCGTTTTGGTCTTGACGATGATGTCCTTCAGGATCTTGTTCACCGCGTGGCCGATATGGATGTCGCCGTTGGCATAGGGCGGGCCGTCGTGCAGGATGAACCTGGGCCGGCCTTTGCCAACCGCACGGATTCTTTCGTAGCGCTTTTGCTCCTGCCATTGCTTGACCCAGCCCGGCTCACGCTTGGCGAGATCGCCGCGCATCGGAAACGGAGTGTCGGGCAGATTCAGGGTGTCTTTGTAGTCAGGCAT
>CAMDGQ010000081.1 GCA_945897955.1 Tepidiphilus sp. J10
GCTGTGCCGTTATCGCGCCGTGCCACGAGCTTGAAGACATGCCAACCCGACAAGTCAATCAACAAACCGTATTGCAACGGATTCAGACCGAGATGGAGCGTCATCTGCTTGAACATGATGCGCCTGACGAAATATGCGGATTCCTGAGCCAGCATTGGGCGCGCTTGTTGACCGGGATTTTCATGGCGAAGGGCAACCAGCATGCCGACTGGTTGGCGGGTTGGGATACCGTCAACGCGCTGCTGTGGAGTTTGGCGCCGAAGAACTCGCGGAGCGAAACCGAAAAGATGCTGCATATGCTGCCTACCCTGCTGGGGCGTATGCGCGAAGGCTGTGTGGCTCTGGAGATATCCGCGCCGGAGTGCGATGCGATGTTCGAGCGCCTGGCCATGATGCATGCCGCCGTCGCGCGTGCGGGGCTGCGTTGTCGCAGCGCGCCCGAATTCCAGTTGACCCATCTCGCGGATGTTGTCGAACATGAGGTGCCGGTCGATCTGGCGTTGCTGAATCCGCCCAAAGCCGACGTATTCGAATTCGATCCCCCCCCGGTTTCAGGGCAGCCCTTACCCATGCCGGATCTGAAAATAGGCGATCAGGTGCATTTCCGTATGCAAGGCCAGGCGCGCAATCTTTACTTGAACTGGATCAGCCCGGCAGGCGGCATGTATCTCTTCGGTAACAATCAAGGGCTGGATGCGATGACATTCACACGCGCCCGTCTCGCCGAACGCTTTGCACAGGGACAGGCAGCGCTGGTTTGCGATTGAACCTGTCAACAACGCAGTTGATCGCTTGTTGATTCTGGCGAGGCAGCCTGGGCGCTGATATTTCTGCCCTGGACAAGGCCCGGAACTCAACGCAGCCCCATGTCATCAACAAGTTTTGTGATTCTTGCGGTGATGCACAGTCACCGCGATCCTGAAAATTGGCGCGACCGGAAACCTCGGTAACAAGTTGGGCGAAAAAGCTAAGCGCCTGCCGCCGTATGTGCGGCGTAAGCTTGGCGGAAGGCGCTGCGCTTCTCCAGAGTACGCGGGCTACATCTCCACAACCCACAAGCGCAATTGGCCAGGTTGCGGAAAAGTCCTCGGAATCGCCGACAGGGAAAAGGGGAGTTCGGGCGCGTCGTCAATAGCGACATCCAGGACGCCTCGGTCGCGGCTGATCTCGATTGCCAGCTTGAGATAGCGGCGAAGAAGCAGGATCGGCGGAAACTGATTTTTATCCGCCAGCCATTCAAGCGCGTCGTTGGCGCCCTTTGAGCTGTTGCAGGAACGGCAGGCCCAGACCAGGTTGTCGCCGGAATTCTCGCCGCCCCGTTTGGTTGGAATGAGATGGTCAACCGACAGATGCTCGCGACTGCCGCAGTAACAACACGCTTGCGGCAGGATCATCTTCAAACGCTCGTCCTCTGCGAGCGGTCCGATATGCATGGTGCGTTTGTTCAATTCCGCGAAAAGGCGGGATCGAATCATGAACTGTGTGCGGCCGTACTTATCCGCCTTGGCGGTGATTGCCGAGTGTGCCATCGCGAGATTGGCGTAAGACCAGTACAACAACTCGCCAATGCAGGTGATTTCCATGCCAGGGAGCCGCACCTTCTACCCGCCCGCCCGCTTGTCCTCCGGCAGCATGATGTTCAGTTCGAGAACGTCGTATTCGCCATGTTTTTCCAGTTGCACCTTGATCATGTCGCGTTCGACATGGATGTACTTGGCGATCACCGCCAGCAGTTCTTCCTGCAATGCGGGCAGGTAGTCGGGCGAGCTGGCGTTGCGGCCGGCGCGTTCGTGGGCGAGGATGATTTGCAGGCGTTCTTTGGCGACGACGGCGGTTTTCTTGTTGTCGCCGCGCAGGTAGTCAAGCAGGTTATCGATCAGGGACATCTCAGCGGCCTCCGAACAGTCGTTTCAGTAATCCCACCTTTTCGTAGGTGGTAAAGCGCATCGGCACTTCGTCGCCCATGAAGCGGGCGACGACATCGCGATAGGCTTCGGCGACATCGCTTTTATCGAGATGGATGGCGGGCGTGCCGGAGTTGGAGGCTTGCAGCACGGATTCCGATTCGGGAATCACGCCGATCAGCGGGATGCGCAGGATTTCCTGGATGTCGTCCACCGACAGCATTTCACCTGCGGCGACGCGTTTCGGGTCGTAGCGGGTGACCAGCAGGTGTTCCCTGACCGGCTCCAGGCCTTCGACGGCGCGTTTCGATTTGGCGGCGAGGATGCCCAGGATGCGGTCGGAGTCGCGCACCGAGGAGACTTCCGGATTGGTTACCACCAGCGCTTCGTCAGCGTAGTACATCGCGCTGAAGGCGCCGTGTTCGATGCCGGCGGGCGAGTCGCAGACTATGCAGTCGAAGCTTTCCTTGAGTTCATCGAGGATGCGGCCGACGCCGTCGAGGTTGAGCGCGTCCTTGTCGCGTGTCTGCGAGGCCGGCAGCACATACAGGTTGTCGCAGTGCTTATCCTTGATCAGCGCCTGTTTCAACGCGACTTCGCCGTTGATGACGTTGATGATGTCGTACACCACGCGCCGCTCGCAGCCCATGATCAGGTCCAGATTGCGCAGGCCGACGTCGAAGTCGATGACCACGGTCTTGTTGCCGCGCAGGGCGAGACCGGTGGCGAAGCTGGCGCTGGTGGTGGTCTTGCCGACGCCGCCCTTGCCCGAGGTAACTACGATGACTTTTGGCACTGTGACTGGTCCTCCGTAAAGTTTTGAATTCTAACTACAAAGCTGGAATGGGAAGCCTGGCTTAGCGCTTGTTCGCCATCGCCTTGACCACGACCTTGTCGCAGTCCAGATAAATCTGGCTGAACTTGCCGCGCACCGCCTCCGGGATACCTTCGTCGAAGACCTGGAAGTAGCCGGCGATGGCGACCAGCTCGGCTTCCATGCTCTGCGCGTAGATGCGCGCCGCCGTGTTGCCGCGCGCGCCGGCCAAAGCGCGGCCGCGCAACGGGGCATAGATGTGGATGTCGCCATCGGCGATCAACTCGGCGCCGGCATTGACGATGGCCAGCACGACCAGATTGGCGCCCTCGGCGTAGATGCGCTGGCCGGTACGCACCGGTTTGTCGATGACCAGCGTCGGACGCGCTTCCGGCGGCGCGAGTGGCGCCGGCGCGGCCTCGACTTCCAGTCCGGGCAGATCCGGTTGCGCCGGCCCAAGGTCTTGCGCCGGCGGCGCGGGCGGCGCTTCGACAACCGGCTCCGGAGCGGCTTCCGCCACGGCCGCCGGCCGCGCCGGGGTTTCCGGAATGATGCCGAGGCCGGCCAGCGCCGCCGCTTCCCGCTGCGCGGCGGAGCCGCCAATGACGCCGACCGCCTGCATGCGCTGGCCGCGCATGAAATCGAGCAGGCCGGCGAGATCGAGGGGCGCGTCGGAACTGGCCAACCCGGCCAACTCGGCCAGGCCGAGCGCTACCGGCGTGTGGGCGAAGAAATCCGGCATCTGTTTGATCCGGGTTTCCAGTTGTGCCCGGACGCGCGCCATGTCCGGCGTTTTCAGATGCAGGACCAGCACCGGCAGGTTGGCGTTCTTGATCTTGAAAGCGGGTTCTTCGCGTGGCATGGATTTAGGCATGGTTCTTGTAGGGTGCGCCGTGCGCACCGATAGGGTTAATGGTGCGCACGGCGCACCCTATGTGTAAGCCTTCTGCTCGGACCGCTTGCCCGGCTTCTTCTTCAGGATGATGACGCCCTTGACCACGTCGAGGCTGTCGATCGGGATGTTCGGGTAGATCGGATTCAGCGGCTTCAGCATCCAGCCTTCCGGATGCTGGATCAGTTGCCGGAAGATGTATTCCTCGTTGACGAAGGCGATGACGAAGGAGCCGTCGCGGGCGAGGCCTTCCGGCTCGATGACGATGATTTCGCCCTCGTTGAACTCCGGCAGCATCGAGTCGCCCAGCACCATCAGCGCATAGGGCTCGCCGCTGGCGCAGGCGGAAGTCGCCAGGTCTTCCGGCGCTTGCGGCTCTGCGGCCGGTACGACGGGAATCGGGAAGGGTTTTTGAGTCATTTACTTGCCTCGCATGAAGAGCTTGTCCAGGTCGGCCAGGCTGAGCTGAAACCAGGTCGGCCGGCCGTGATTGCATTGATCGGCGCGCTCGGTGGCTTCCATGTCGCGCAGCAGCGCGTTCATTTCCGGCAGCGTCAGACGGCGATTGGCGCGCACCGCGCCATGGCAGGACATGGTCGCCAGAAGCTGATTGCGATGCGCGGTCATGGCTTCGCTTATGCCGAATTCGTGGATGTCTTTCAACACCTCGCGCGCCAGGGTTTCCGCCTCGGCATCCTTCAGCATGCTCGGCAGCGCGCGCACAGCAAGGTGCGTCGGCGACACGGCGGCGATCTCAAAGCCCATGCCGGCCAGCGCCTCGCGCGCCTCCTCGGCGGCGCTCATTTCCAGCGTCGTGGCGGCGAACACGACCGGGATCAGCAGCGGCTGGCTGGCGACCTGGCGACTGTCGAACGCAGTTTTCAGGCGTTCGTACAGAATGCGTTCGTGCGCCGCGTGCATGTCCACCACGATGAGTCCGCGCGCGTTCTGCGCCAGCACGTAGATGCCGGAGAGTTGCCCGAGCGCATAGCCAAGCGGCGGCGCGGTGGAAACATCGGTGTGGGTTTGGACAGACCCTTCGACATGCTCTGGGCGAACGGCCTCCGGGGATGTATTGCGCCCCAGCGCTTCGCCAACCATTTGGTAATAGGCGGACGGTTCGTCGGCATGCAACGGCATCCGGGCTTGTGACCAGGCAGGGGTGACCGGCCGTTGGTTCGGGGAGCCCTGATGCGGACTTCCGCGCGAACCAGTTTCGTCATTCCCGCGTATGCGGGAATCCAGCGCATTGAAATCACTGGATTCCCGCATGCGCGGGATAAGCAGAGACTTGGCGAGCGTCGTTTGTTCGCCTAGTCGGTTGCTTAGTGGGTTCATCAATGACGGCTGAATGGACTCGGCTTCCACGGCGGCGGACTGCATCCTTGCCGCGTCCTTGCCCAGCGCGCGTTCCAGCACATGCCGGACAAACTGGTGCATGCCGCGACCATCGCGGAAGCGCACTTCGGTCTTGGCCGGATGCACGTTGACATCGACCCCTTCCGGCGGCAGTTCGAGAAACAGCACATAGGCCGGGTGGCGATCGTGATGCAGCACGTCGCGATAGGCCTCGCGAATGGCGTGGTTAAGTAGTTTGTCGCGCACGAAGCGGCCGTTGACGAACAGGTATTGCGCGTCGCGTCCGGCCCTGGAATACGCCGGCAGGCCGGCCAGACCGAACAGGCGCAGCGGGCCGGCGGCCTCGTCCAGCGTGCGGGCGGCTTCGGCGAAATCCTCGCCGAGCACTTCCAGCGCCCGCGCCTGCCAGTCGGACACCGCGAAGCGCCTTGAGACGCGGCCGTTGTGTACCAGCGTGAAGGCGCAACCGGGATGCGCCAGCGCCAGGCGGCGCAGGGTTTCGTCGCAATGGCCGTATTCGGTGGCGGCGGTTTTAAGGAATTTGCGCCGCGCCGGGGTGTTGAAGAACAGGTCGCGCGCCTCGATCACCGTGCCGCGACTCAACGCCGCCGGCTCGACCTGGCCCATGACGCCATCGAGCGCGCCGATCTTCCAGGCATGTTGCTGGCTGGTGACGCGACTGGTCAGCTCGACGCGCGCAATCGACGCGATACTGGCCAGCGCTTCGCCGCGAAAGCCCAGGCTGGCGACGCGTTCGAGTTCGTCCAGGCTGGCGATCTTGCTGGTGGCATGCCGCGTCAATGCCAGCGGCAATTCCTCCGGCTCAATGCCGACGCCATCGTCGGCGACGCGGATCAGCTTGATGCCGCCCTCTTCCAGATCGACGCGAATCTCGCCCGCGCCGGCATCCAGGCTGTTCTCCAGCACTTCCTTCAACGCCGAGGACGGGCGTTCGACGACCTCGCCGGCGGCGATTTGCGAGACCAGCAGGTCGGGCAGGAGACGGATGGACATGAACGGCGGGCGGAAGTTAAGCCGCGCAGCTTAGCGGGGAAAGGGGTGGGGGTGAAGGGTGAAGCACCGCGTCGTGTGATTCGGTGCGCACGGCGCACCCTACGCCTCGACTCGATCCCCCTGCCGACTGCCTCGCCGCTGCAACTCGCTGGTCAGATCATTCAGCACCGTCCATTTGTGGCTGCACCATTCCGGCGCCAGCAGCAGATTGGCCGGCGAGGTGCCGGTGACGCGGTGATAGACGATCTCCCACGGCGTGCGCTCGATAAGGTCGGCGGCGATGTCGATGTACCCGGCCTGGGTCAGCGGCGTGTATTCGCCGCGCCGCCATTCGTTGGCCAGTTGCGTGCCTTTCACCACATGCAGCGGATGCAGCTTCAAGCCGTCGGTGCCGATGTCGAGCACGATGTCGAGCGATTCCCGGCTGTGCCACGCCTCTTCGCCGGGCAGGCCGACGATCAGATGGGTGCAGACCGGGATGTTCAGCTTGCGCGCGGCTTGCGTCGTGTCGATGTATTCGCGCAGGCCGTGGCCGCGATTGACGCGTTCCAGGCTGTGGTCGAAGGCGGATTGCAGGCCGAGTTCGAGCCAGACTTCCATGCCCTGGTCGCGGTAGCCGGCGAGCAGGTCGAGCACTTCGGGTGACACGCAATCCGGCCGCGTGCCGACCGACAGGCCGATCATGCCGTCCATCGCCAGCGCCGCGTCGTACTGAGCCTTGAGCTCGACGACATCGGCGTAGGTATTGGTGTAAGCCTGGAAATAGGCCAGGTATTTTCGCGCTTTCGTGCAGCGGTCGATGCCGCGCCGGCCGGAATCGAGCTGGCTGTCGAGTGACGGCGTGTTGCGGGCCGGGCTGTTGCGTTCACTCGGGCTGAACGAGGCGTTGTTGCAGAAGGTGCAGCCGCCGATACCTTTCGCGCCATCGCGGTTGGGGCAGGTGAAGCCGGCATCGATGGCAATCTTGTGGACGCGTTCGCCGTGTTTCTTGAGCAGGAATTGACCGAAGGTGTGGACGCGTTCAGACAGCATGGGGTTGGGTGTTCTTGTCCTGATAGAGCCAGAGCGCGAACACGATGCCGAACCAGACCAGCGCGGTCAAGGCCGGTATGCCGGAACATTTGAAGCCAAGCAACGGCAGCATGGCTGCGGTCAGGAAAAGCAGCGCCCGGAAACTGTTCCAGCGCGTGATCCTGGCGCGATCCTCGGCATGCCGCGCAAGCGAACGACCGGCCTCGATCCAGACCGGGCCGAGCTGGCCAGCGGCGCCGACCACCAGCGGCATCAGAAAACCGGGCAGGAAAATGGTCAGCGGCGTCAGGTTCTCCAGCCCGAGCAGCACCCCGGCGAGCGCGCAGGCGAAGCCGAGCAACGCCGCCGCCAGCACCGGTTCCGCGCCATGCCAGGCCAGGATGCGCGCGCGATGCAATTGCCACCAGGCCAAAGCCATGCGACCGATGACCCAAAACCAGAGCGCTCCGCCCAGCCAGGCCAGCGGCGGCCAGAGTGCCTGCCCGCCAGCCAGAATCAGACTGCCGGCGAGCGCCCATTTCAGATCGTCGCGCAAACGCGCGTTGACCGCCGGATCGGCCCGGTTTGCGGCGGTCGGCATCAACACCTGCAAGGTGCCGATGGCGGTGAGGCCGATGAAACCGTACAGATTGATATGAACATGAAAGGCGCGCAGTTCGGCGTGCCAGGCGGGCAACCAGGGCAGGGCCGCCGCCGCGATCAGGCCGAGGCCGAGACAGGCCATCGCCGCGACATACCAGGCCAGGCCGGGATGCGGTGTGCCCAGCGCGCGGCGCGCCTTGTCGCGCATCCAGACCAGCATGCCGATGACGCCGGCCAGCGCCAGCGCCGCCGCCACCGCGACATGGCTGAAATCGAGGCGGCCGGAAAAAATCGCCAGCGCGAGTCCGCCGGCCGCCAGCATCAGCCAGGGCAGACGCGCGGTCCAGCGGCCGGGCCCGCGACTCCTCGTCAGCACCGGCACGAAGTGCTGCATCGCGGCGGTGATCAAGGTCATCACGCCGACCGCCAGCACCAGATGCGCCCAGAATGCCGGCGCGACGGCAAAGGCCTTCGGCAATACCTGCCCGGCCAGAAAGGCGAGCAATGTGGCGGCGATGAGAGCGATCAGCATGGCAGGGAGTGTAGGCAGTAGTAGGGCGGAAAAGCCGAAGGCGCCTTGCGCCGGAAGGTGGAACGCTTATTCGGCGGATGGCGCCTTGCGGCTTTTGCGCCCACTACTCGTGGCGCTATGCCGCCTTCACGATGAAATCAATCGTCACACCTTCATCGCCCTGGCTCAGATACAGCACTTCGACGCGGTCGCCATAGCGCGCCTGCATCTGCTGCAACAGCGGCAGCGGATTATGGTCGTTGACGAAGCGCATGCGTTCGCCCGGGTTGAGCGCATCCAGCGCACCGAAGATGGCGGCATGGCGGAAGCGTTTGGCGATGCCGCGCGCGTCGAACGCGTAGATTGCTTCCGCTGTGGTGTGGTCATGGATCGGAATGTTGATTTGCATGGTCGTTGTCGCTCAAAGTGATGGGACGCGAATACTTGAGCAGATCGGCCGAGCCCGCCTTGACCGATGTCAGGCCCGATTTCGGGCATATCCGATGCGAGAGGAGGCAGCATGCTGATGAAAACGATCACATTCACGTCCTGGCTGGGTCTTGTATCGCTGCTGCTCGCGGGGGCTGGCAATGCCGCGCCGCCGCAACTGGATGAGCGCGGCCGCACCGGTTACGCGGAATTTCGCCAGGCTGCACTGCATCGGGCATTCGCCATCTCGCCCGGCGGCGCCTGGTCATGGCGCGGCGAGATGGAGACGCCGGAACTGGCCATGCAAGCGGCGCTGGCCGATTGCCAAGGCCTTGCCCGGCGGACCTGCCTGGCCTATGCGCTGGACAATAAGGTGATCTTCAATCAGCAAGAATGGGCGCGTGCCTGGCGGCCATACCAGACGGCGGCGCAGGCGAAATCGGCGGTCACCGGGCTCAAGCCGGGGCAGCGCTTTCCTGATCTAGCCTGGCGCGATGCCGGCGGCGAACGCAGCGTGTCTAAGTTGCGCGGAAGCGTCGTGCTGCTGCACTTCTGGGGCTCCTGGTGCCCACCCTGCCAGCGCGAAATGCCGGACTTGCAGAAGCTGTACGCCCGCCTTGAAGCCGCGCCCAACCTGCGCTTCGTATTTCTTCCGGTGCGCGAGGCCACATCGAAATCGCGCGCCTGGTTGCGCGAACGCGGCATCAAGCTGCCGGTTGCCGATACCGGCGCACCATCGGATAAAGCGGGCGCTTTCAAACTTGGCAATGGCGGCCAGATCGCAGACCGCGATCTGGCGCGGGTGTTTCCCACCACATACATCCTGGATCGCAATGGCATCGTGCTGTTCGCCCAGAACGGTCCGGTGGCGGACTGGCTTGCGCTGGAGCCGCTGCTGAAAGATGCGTCGCGAGCGAAGGCTGAATAGACCTTTCAGGAAATACCCCGCAAACCATTGATGTTGCAGGGTGGACAAGCGCAGCGCATCCACCTTTTTTGGCCGTGATGGTGGATGCGCTGCGCTTGCCCACCCTGAAGTTGTGCCGAAGTTTGGCTTACATCTGCCGGAACAGATGCGCGTAACTGCGGCTGACCGCCAGTGTTTCCGGGCGGTCGCGCAGGGTCAGGGCGAAGCGGCCAAGCAGGTCGCGCCTGGCGGCCTTGATCTGCTGCGCATTGACCAGCGTGCCGCGATGAATCTGCCAGAACAGTTCCGGGTCGAGCTGCGCGGCGAGTTCCTTCAGCGGCGTGCGCAGCAGGAATTCGCCGTCGCGCGTCACCACGCTGGTGTATTTGTCGGTGGCCTGGAAAAAGCAGACGTCCGCCACGGCGATCAGGCGGATGTCCTGGCCGACCTGGGCGCGCAGCCAGCGTAGCGGTTCCGGCTTGGCGGCTGTGCCGAGCAGGTTTTGCAGTTGGGCGAGCAGGGCGTCGGTTTGCGGCGGCGTGGCTTGCTGCAAACGGGTGATGCACTTTTCCAGACGCGCATCGGATACCGGTTTCAGCAGATAGTCGGCAGCGGCCTGTTCGAAGGCGGCGACGGCATGTTCGTCGTGCGCGGTGACGAACACCACGCGGCAGGCTGGCGGCGCGGATTTGGCCGCGTCCAGGCCGGACAGGCCGGGCATGCGGATGTCGAGAAAGGCGATGTCCGTCGCCAGTTCGATCAGAGCCTGCCGCGCGGCGAGGCCATCCTGCACGACGCCGACGATGTTCAGTTCCGGCCAGAGTCGCGCCAGTCGGCGGACCAGATCGTCGGCCAGATGGGTTTCGTCTTCGGCGATCAGGGCGCGCATGGCAGTTCCAGCGAGGCGGTGACGCCGCCGGCGGCATTCGTCGCCAGCGTCAAGCGGCCGGCGGCGCCGTACAGCGCGGCGAGACGGGCGCGCACGTTGTCGAGCCCGGTGCCCTGGCCTTGCGTCGATGCGGCGACATTCAAGCCACGGCCGTCATCGTTGACTTCCAGATGCAGCCGGTCGGCCTTGCGCCAGGCGACGATGCGCACGCGACCGCCGCCGAGCTTGGGTTCGATGCCGTGCTTGACCGCGTTTTCCAGCAGCGGCTGCAACAACATGGGCGGAAACGGCAGTTGGCGCAGATCGGTGGCGACATCAATGTCCCAGGCCAGACGCGGCCCGAAGCGTACGGCGAGGATTTCCAGCCAGTTCTCCAGCAGCGCCAGTTCGTCGCCCAGGCTGGACTGATCGTCGCGGGTGCGCGCCAGTGCGATGCGCAGCCAGTCGTTGAGGCGGTCGAGCAGATGCCGCGCGCGCGGCGGATCGCTGTCGATCAGGCTGCCGACATTGGCCAGTGTGTTGAACAGGAAATGCGGTTCGATCTGCGCCTGCAACAGTTTCAGGCGCGCCTCTGTCTCGCGCCTTGCCTGTTCCGCTTCGGCAAGACGGCGTTGGCGTACCTCGCTGTCGAGTCGGTGGATACGTTCGGCAAGCAGGAACACCGCACTGCCGATCAGCGCAAACATCATGCCGATGGCCAGCGTTTGCCAGACCTGATTCGTCAGCACAAAGGGGCGACCCAACAGCATGTGGGCCAGCACGATGCCGAGCATGACACTGAGCGGCAGCCCGACAGCCAGGGCGGCCAGACGTCGCCAACCGGCAGGCAGACGCAGAATCAGGGGCGAATTGACCAGCCCGATGGAAAACCCGATGCATTGCGAAAACAGCAGGTTGATCCATAAGCCCTCGCCGAATTCGATCACCGTCAACAGCGCCGCGATGGCGGTGTTGAACAGCAGAAGCAGCGCGAGGCTGGCGGCGAGCGCGGTCATGGCGTTGGGTCTTTCATGCGGGCATTCTGGTTGCCGGCTCAGGGCAGGGCAAGCCGCAGGCCGATGCTCAGACTGCGCTCGACCAGCGCGGCGAACTCGCTGCGCGGACCGCCGTTGTTGATGACGCCCAGCGCGTACAGGCTCAGGTGGCGATTGAGCGGATGGTCGTAGTAGCCGGCCCATTCGTTGCCGGTGTCGTCCAGATTGTGGCTCCACATCGCGCGCCAGTAATCGCCGTCCTCCAGTTGATTGCTCTGCCAGACCAGATGCAGGTAATTGCGCCCGAGCAACGGTGGTCGGTTGATCAGGGCCAGCGCGGTGGTGGCAGGATTGGAGGCGGCGCGGATGAAGTAGGCAGCGGCTTCCGCGTTGCTGTAACCGTGGTCGTTGCGCAGATATTCCAGGCCTAGGCTTTGTCCGTTCTCCAGGGTGCGCATGGCGCCGAGCAGTGCGATGCCGTGCCGCGCGGATTCAGCTTGAAGGCTGAACGGCAGCAACGGATTGGCGGGTGAAACCAGCGCGTCGGCGCGGGTTGCCGAGGAGGCTTCGCCATACAGCAGCCAGGCCTCATTTGGCGTCCATTGCGCATAGGCGCCATAGAACGGTTTGCGTCCGGCGACCCGAGCCAGGATCAGGCCGCTGGTCCAGTCGTCGCCGCGCAGTTCGCCTTTCGCCAGACAGGTGCGCTGCCAGGCATCGGCTGTGTTGGTGTTCATGCCGCTGGCCGCTTCGGTTCCCTTTATCCAGGCCAGGCTCAGGAAAGTATTCGCATCCGGCGACCAGGCCAGCTTGGCGGCATCGACGCCGGACAGTTCGCGCGACGGATTGGCGCGGCCGTTGTCGTAATAGAACGGACTCGAAGGCGAGCGAAATTGCGCCGGTCCCCAGTTCATCACCTCGCGCCCAAGCGAAAGCGAGACCGTATCCGTCAGCGCCGCACGCAACTGCCACTGGCTGAGATAGGCGTCATTATCCGAGGTGCTTGATGTGCCATCGTCGCTACGCTTACTGCTCAGGATCGGACGCAGGCTGAGTTTGACGGGCAAACCCCGCACGTCCGATTCCAGCTTGAAGTTGATGCGCGCCTCGGCACCGCTTGTGTTTTCGCCAAGTCGGGCGAAGGCGTTGGCCGGGTTTAAAACGCTGTCCGCCTGCAAGCGCGCAGCGCCCGCCGTGGCGTGCAGTGCGATATCCCAACTGCTGCGCCAGTCATCATCTCCCAGCGCCGGTGCAGTCAAGAAGAGCAGACAGAGTTGCAGGAATTTCACTGCATCTGCCCCAGATCAAATTCCGAACTCGGCACCTTGCGCACCTTCACCGTCTCGTAGCGCATGTCGGTTTCCGCATCGATCAGCGCGTCGCGAATGGTCATCCGGCTGACGAAGGGGATGCGGCGGCCGTCGTGGCGGATTTCGTTGCCGTACTCGAACATCGCGGTTTTCAGCAACTTGCCGGACAGCGAATAGAACTCTGCCCTGGCCGCGACGCCGCGCGACCTCGACACCCAGTAACGCACCCGGTCATAGGTTGTGCGTTTGTGTTTGGCGGTCAGTTCCAGCACGTAGCAGGTTTCGTTATCGAGCATTTCCTCGCCGGCCAGCGTGGCGCTGTAGTCGGCGGCGTAGTTGGTGGCGGCGATGTCGCCGTTGGAGGCCTGGCCGGTCATGCGCTGGCGCGGCGAGACCGGAATCGGCTTTGACAGCCCGGTCTTGGTCAGCCACATGTTGCGCCCGACCTGCAGGATCTTCGCGCCGCGAAAACGCGCCGGTTCCAGCGTTTCGGCGACGCTGGCGTCGTCCACCGCGCGCACCTCAATGCGTTGTTCCTCCAGCTTTTTGTCGCCTTCGTGCGGGATCAGATGGATGGTCCAGACGATGCCCGGCAGGCCGCCGCCGCGCGCGCGGTCGGCGTTTTCCAGCAGTTGTTGGGCGTCGGGAGCGGCGTGGGCGGCGGAGGCCAGGGCCAGGAGCAGAACAGTCAAAAATTTGCGCATGATGTCTCAGCCTCAAACATGCCCAAGGGCATCGATGATCGGTTGTTTCGCCGCGCGCCGCGCCGGCATCCAGGCAGCGAAGGCGCCCACCGCCGCCATCATCAGCGCGGTGAACATGATCCTCGGCGTGTCCAGATCGACCAGCAACGGTACCGGCGCGGTCTGGTTGGGTGGCACGTAGGAAATGTCGGCGAGGTTGATGCCATAGCGCACGCCGATGGTCAGCAGCAGGCCGGCGATGCAGCCGAGCAGCACCAGCAGCGCCGCTTCGCCGATGAACAGGCCGACGACGCCGCCGCGACGCAGGCCGATGGCGCGCAGCGTGCCGATTTCGCGGGTGCGTTCGACCACCGCCATGCCCATCGAGTTGGCCACGCTCATCACCACCACGGTGATGACGATGCTGAAGATGAAGCCGAAGATCATGTCGAACATGCCGTGTACCTGGTTATAGAAGGCGGACAGTTCCTGCCAGGTGCTGATTTCGACCTCGAAACCAGCCGCCTTCAGCTTGCCCAGCAGACTGGCGCGCACGCTTTCCGTCGCATCGACCTCGTCGAGCAGGATGGTTAGCCGGTCGGCGCGGCCTTCCGCGTCGTACAGGCTGCGCACCAGTTGCAGCGGCATGAAGGCATACAGGTCGTTGGTGGCGGCGTTGCCGGTGTTGAACAGGCCGGCGACCTGGATATCCAGCGCGTTGGCCTGGCCGCCCAGCGTATTGGTCAACACGGCGGCGTTGTCGCCCGGCTTCAGATGCAGCAGGGCGCCCAGGCCGGCGGCCAGCGCGACGTGCTCCGGCTTGGCGGCATCCAACACCTGCACGCCGCCTTGCGCGACCTCCCGCGTCACGTTCATCTCGCTCATTGGACCAACCCGCAGCCCGGCCTGCAATTCGCGCGCGGCGGTCGGGTCCAGGCCCTCGGCGACGAAGATCGTGCTGGCGCGACCGTTGGAGACGATGCCGGAAACGGCCAGACGCGGCGTCACCAGCGTCACATGCGGCGCGGCCTTGACCAGTTCGGTGATGCGTCGAACTTCCTCGGCGGTCATCAGATAGCGTTCCGGATCGAGCTTGCCTTCCCGGCTCATGCCGCGCTTCGACAAACTCAGGTGGCCCAGCAGTTCGCCGTGGATGGCCTGCAGCGACAGGCCGCGATAGATGTTGTGGGTGTAACCGGCGAACAGCGCGATGGCGGCAAAACCGAAGGCAATGGCCAACAGCGTCACCAGCCCGCGCCGGCGGTTGCGCATCAAGCCGCGCAGGGCGAGGGCGATCAGGGTTTTCGGGTTCATTGCGCCACCTCGTCGCGTTCGATGCGTCCGTCGCGCAGCAACACCTTGCGGTCGACATGTTCCAGCAGGCGCGGGTCGTGCGTGGTGAACACGAAGGTGACGCCGTGCGCCTGATTCATCTGCCGCATCAGATCGACCACCATGCGGCTGTTTTCGGAATCGAGATTGGCGGTCGGCTCGTCGGCGATCACCATGCCCGGCCGCGTCGCCAGCGCGCGGGCAATGGCAACGCGCTGACGCTGGCCGCCGGAAAGCTTGTCCGGCCGCGTCGCGGTGAACTCGGCCAGACCGACTTCCTCCAGCCCGGCGCGCGCCCTGTCCAGCGCATCGGCCTTGTCGACGCCCTGAATCTGCAACGGCAGCGCGACGTTCTCCAGCGCCGACAGCACCGGCACCAGATTGAAACTCTGGAACACGAAGCCGATGCGGCGACCACGAAAATCGGTCAGCGCATCGTCCGTCAACGCTCCGACATCGGCCCCGTCGAACTGCACCGAACCGGAAGTCGGCTGGTCGATCAGCCCGAGCATGTTCATCAAGGTCGATTTCCCGCTGCCGGACGGCCCCCAGACCGCCAGGAATTCCCCGGCCTGGATATCGAGCGAAACGCCATTCAGCGCATCGACCACAGTTTCACCAAGATGGAATCGCCGCCGGATATCGGTCAGGCGCAGCAGCGGGGGCGTAGCGGGTGTCGGCATGGCGTGGTTTCCGGTTGACTCGATGGCGCCACCTTAGCCAAACCGGTTTCAAGGCGCGAGGCGGATGCGACGAAGCGTGGAAATCGGGGGATGAAATGCAGCCCACGTAGGGTGCAATAACCGAAGGGCATTGCACCGGATGTTTTTGCGTGCACGGGCAGGTGCAATGCGCTGCGCTTATTGCACCCTACGGTTCTGTTGTTTTGCTGGGTTTTGCGCCTTAACTCAGGCGCCGCTTGCCATGGAAAACGATGTCTCGTTTAATCCAGTGAACATAAGAAATTTCGGTGCGTTTTGCGTAGCCAAGGCGGCGAATGCGATCACGAAACTGGTCCAATAATTTGATGGGAGGCGAAAGTTGTGAGGCAGTCTGGCAGACTGGCGTGTTGCTGTAACTCACTGTTTTTTTTATATTTAATATTTCTGGCTGTTGCCGGGGTGTGCACCGAGTGGTGTACGCATCACGTTAGAGCAGACTATGGAAGTCGGTATCCACGCAAACATGTGTGACCAAGCCACATCTCCTGCGGCAAATGCATTGCAAACCCCATTCAGAGAACTGAGTGCCCTACTTCAGGGCGAGTATGGTGGTGTTATCGAGCATCTGTGGATTGATCTCGAACTCATCGAGTCCCACGCCAAAATCGATGGGACTCAACGTTGGCCATTCCGGTTCAGAAAACGGGTATCTGGCCGCTCTCCACCTTTTGGTCTCCCGCCTATACCGGACCAATTCAACGTCGGGCATTACAGCGTAAGACCTGACTTTCAACTAATTGCTTCGCT
>CAMDGQ010000082.1 GCA_945897955.1 Tepidiphilus sp. J10
GCCATGACCGCCTTGATCGGCCAGCGCTCCAGCGCCAGCGACAGGGCTTCCAGGCTGAGACCGTTGGCGTCGCTGGGCACTTCCAGCGCCTGCAGACCGAGCGATTCGATGGCCTGCAAAGTGCCGAAGAACGCCGGGGATTCGATGGCGATAATATCGCCCGCCTGGGTGACCGCGCGCAGCGCCAGATTGATCGCCTCCTGACAGCCGCTGGTGACCTGGATGTCGTCCGGGGAAAAGGCACAGCCCGCTTCTACGCCACGCCGCGCAATCTGCAGCCTGAGTGCCATTTCGCCCGGCGGAAAACTGTAGCGGCTGCCGGCATCGTGCGAACGCCGCAGGGCGCGCGCCATGGCTTCGCGCAAATCCTTCAGCGGCAATAGCGCGGGCTTCGGTACCGCTGCGCCGAGGGACACGAGGTTTTCCCGCTGGGTGGCCTGATACAGCCGGATCACCAGATCGGACACCCGAACCGTGCAGGGCGCCGACGTCTCGCCGCTGGGCTGACTCGGCGACGAGGCCACGCCCGAAACGTTGACGAAAAAGCCCGATTGCGGCCGGGCTTCCAGCCAGCCCTCCGATTCCAGCAAGCGGAACGCCGTCACGACACTGGATTGGCTGACCTGCTGTTGCGCAGCGAAGCGCCGCACCGAGGGCACTTTGTCGCCCGGACTGTAGATGCCTTGCTGGATGCTGGCTTTCAGCCGTTCCGCCAAATCCTGATAGAGGTTCAAGCTGCGCTCCTGTGTGACGTGGCCAGTGTAGAAGCCGCCATTTGCCTGGATCAATACAGTTTGATAGAAATCTTTGAATACAGTCGAAATTATTGGAAGACTGTACTGCTTGATTGCCGATATGACTGAACGCCGATCACGCGGCGTTGCGCCTTAGCATGTCCGAACCTCGAATCCGCTCGCGCAAAGGCCCCATGAACCTCCCCGCAGAATCGCTACCGGTGCTGGAATATCTGCAACGCCAGATAGACGGTACGTTGAACCCCAGCCAAACCACCCATATGCGCTATCCCACGGCGATCTCGCAGACGCTGGCGATACGCGTCGTCGAGGTGGCAGCGGGGCATGCCACCCTGGAAATCGACGCGGATGCCGACATCCACGGCAACCAGCAAGGCACGGTGCATGGCGGACTACTGTGCGAGCTGGCCGATGCCGCCATCGGTACCGCGCATTCCACCTTGATGGCGCCCGGCGATTCGTTTACCAGCATCGAACTGAAGGCCAGCTTCTTCCGGCCGGTGTGGAAATCCACCCTGCGGGCGGTGGTGCGGCCGGTGCAGATGGGCAAGACCATCACCCATTACGTCTGCGATATCCTGCGCGAAGACGGCAAACAGGCCGCCATGATCGTCAGTACCGTGATGACCCTGCGCGGCGATCAGGCACGCGGTCGTTGAATTCAAGGCTCGTTGATCAAGAGGAAACGGCATGCCACACGTATTGATCATGCACGAGGTCGAGTCGTATCCGGCCTGGAAAGCGGTGTTCGACCAGGCCTCGGCCATGCGCAAACAGGCGGGCGAAATCAGCTACCGGTTATTGCATTTCGACAATCAGGCCAACCGTATCGTCCACTTCTCCGAGTGGTCGTCGCTGGATGCTGCGCGACGATTTTTCGAATCGCCGGAACTGGACGAAATTCGGCGCAAGGCGGGTGTACATGCGCCGGAATTCATCTATCTGCATGAAATTGAACGCGGTGTTTTGTAAACCCGTCCACCACCAGTTGAAAGCATGGAAATCGATACCTTCCGCAGCGCCAGGCCGGACGATGCCGAGGCCATCGCCCGGCTCGTCAATCAGGCGTTCCGCCCGCGAACCGGCATCGCCGGCTGGACGCATGAAGCACATCTGGTCGCCGGCGACCGGATCGACCCGGCTCGGGTGCGGCAGATTGTTGCCGCCGAAGACTGCGTGCTTTTGCTGGGCATGGGCGGCACGGAGATTGTCGCCTGCGTGCAGCTTGAACGGGCTGGAACCCGCGTCAGCATTGGCATGCTGGCAGTCGCCCCCGACTGCCAGGGCGGCGGCCTGGGCAAGGCGATGCTGGCGCATGCCGAAGCGCACGCCGTGCAGCGATGGCAGGTCGAAAAATTCGTCATGCGCGTATTGCCCGCGCGCGCCGAGTTGCTCGCCTTTTACCTGCGTCGCGGATACCGGCGCAGCGGCGAAGTATCCGACTATCCGGTCAACGCCGCCGGTGTGCCGCTGCAACCGGAACTGAAGATCGAAACCCTGGAAAAGAACGCGCCTGGCGGCATCCGATGAGGGCCTGGAAGTCAATCCGCGTGGATCAACCCTTGCGCGATGAACGGGGCAATGGTCTTTACGTCTATGGCCTTTTCGTTGCGACTAGCCGCAAGCGATCATTGATCACGAACTGACTGAAAGAACCGCGATGCCCGCCTCGATTAAAGCCTTCAGCGACCACTTCGCTCCGGTGTCCGGCGCCTACGCCGACTTTCGCCCGCGTTATCCCGCCGCCTTGTTCGACTGGTTGGCACAGATCGCCCCGGCGCGTGGCCTGGCCTGGGATTGCGCCTGCGGCAGCGGCCAGGCTTCACTCGATCTGGCCGGGCATTTCGCGCATGTCGTCGCCACCGATGCCAGCGCCGCGCAACTGGCCGGCGCGCAGCCGCATGCCGGCGTGGAATACCGGCAGGCGCCGGCGGAAGCTTCCGGGCTGGCGGATGCATCGGTCGATCTGATCTGCGTCGCGCAGGCGTTGCACTGGTTCGATCTGCCGCGTTTCTACGCCGAGGCGCGGCGCGTGCTGAAACCGGATGGCGTGCTGGCGGGGTGGACTTATGGCGTCCAAACGCTGGAAGACGAGGCGGTGAATGCCTGCGTGCAGCGCTTCTATCGCGATACGGTGGGGCCATATTGGCCGCCGGAACGGCTGCTGGTGGAGCAGGGTTACCGCACGCTCGATTTTCCGTTTGCCGAGTTTGCGCCGCCGGCATTTGCCATGAGCGAGCGCTGGGCATTGCCGCGTTTGCTCGGCTATTTCCGCAGCTGGTCGGCGACTGGGCGCTATATCACGGCGCACGGCACGGACCCGGTACTTGCGTTGGCCGAAGAACTGGCGCTGCTATGGGGCGATGCAGACAGCGAACGCCGGGTCACCTGGCCGCTGGCGATCCGGGCAGGGCAGCGTGCGTTTCGCAATGATGTCCCCGAGGAGGGCCGGAAGATGCTTATCTAAGCGTCTGTTGACAGCGAGTCTCTCGCCCTTCAACAATCCGGCCATGCCTTCTCTGCATCAGAACCCCGTCCAGCATTGCCGCCGCGCGCCAGTCGTCATGCGACTGCGGGCCTGGCGTATGCGCGGGGTCCGGCCCGGGAGATTGATGCAGCGATAAACCCATCGCCGCAGAGTTCGACAAAATCTGCCCAGGCCGCCAACCCGCAAGGTTCGCGGCTTTTTTGTTGTCTGTTGCACCATCCCTCAAGGGAGTTCCGCCATGTCTGTTCCGCTTGCCTACCTCACGGTCGTTCTGATCTGGTCCACCACGCCGCTGGCGATCAAATGGAGCGCGCAAGGCGCCGGTTTCGCCTTCGCGGTCGCCGCGCGGATGCTCATCGGCCTCGCCGTGGCGGCGCTGATCCTGCTGCTGTGGCGTATCCGTCTGCCCCTGGGGGCGCGCGCCCGGCGCAGTTATCTGGCCGGCGGTCTCGGGCTGTTCGGTGCAATGACCTTGACCTACTGGGGTTCCCAGTACATTCATTCCGGCCTGGTCTCTGTTTTGTTCGGCCTGTCGCCGCTGGTTACCGGCCTGCTCGCCCTGCTCTGGCTGGAGGAGGAGGCGTTCAATGCGCGCCAGTTCGCCGGCATGCTGCTTGGTCTGGCCGGGCTGGCGGTGATTTTCGGGGACAGCGGCAACCTGGGAGGCGAACCGGATGGCGCGCATGCCGTCGCCGGCGTGGCTGCGCTGCTCGCGGCGGTGACGATCTATTCAGCCAGTCTGGTCTGGCTCAAACGCATCGGCGACGACAGCCCGCCGCTGGCCACTACCGCCGGCACCCTCGGTGTGGCGCTGCCCCTGTTCGGACTGGTCTGGTGGTATGCCGGCGCCGAGATTCCGGCACCGCTGCCGCTGCAAGCGGGCGGCGCCATCGTCTATCTTGGCGTGTTCGGCTCGGTGCTCGGGTTCGCGTTGTATTACTACGTCATCAAGCACATGGAAACCGGCAAGGTCTCGCTGATCACGCTGGTGACGCCGGTTCTCGCGCTATGGCTGGGCAATCTGCTCGATGGCGAAGTGATCAGCGCGCGGGGCTGGGCGGGGGCCGGCCTGATCGGCCTTGGTCTCGCCCTGCATCAGTGGCGCGCGCTGTCGAGTCTGCTGCTCGCCCGCCGGTAGCGCCTCCGCGACTCAGGCAATCTTGAAGCGGCCGGCCAGGCGTTGCTGCTCGTCCGCCAGCGCCTTCAGACTAACGGCGGCGCTTGACGCCTGGCTGGCGCTGCTGGCGTTTTCGCGCGCGCCTTCGGCAATGCCTTCGATGCGCTGGGCCAGTTCGCGTGTCGCTCTGGACTGTTCGGACAAGGCATGTGTGATGTCGTTTACGGCAAGCGCTGAGGCTTCGGCCGAGGTGCGGATCTGCGTGATCGCCTCACCGGCGCGGCGCGCCAGTTCGACGCCATCGGAAACACGTATCACGCCCGCTTCCATTTCCTGCGCTGCGTCACGCGTGCCATTTTGCAGGTTGACGATCATGCCGCCGATCTCCTGTGTCGAGTGGGCGGTACGTTCGGCCAGTTTGCGGACTTCGTCAGCCACCACGGCAAAGCCGCGACCCTGCTCGCCGGCGCGCGCCGCCTCGATGGCCGCGTTGAGCGCAAGCAGATTGGTCTGATCCGCAATGTCGCGAATGGACAGCACGATGCTGGAAATCTGGCCGGAATATTCTTCCAGCGAACGAATCGAACTCGCGGCGGACTGTACCGCTTCCGCGATGTGAGCCATTTCATCGGCGGTGGAATGAATGATCCGGCCGCCTTCGGTCGCCGTCTTGCTGGAGGTTTCCGACAAGGTCTGCGAGTCATGCGCACGGTCGCGCATCTGTTCAAACGAAACGGAGAGTTGATCGACGGCGGAAGCCATCGCCGTAGCCGATTCGGCCTGGGCGATGGAGGTGTTCGCACTGGCCTTCGCCGCTTCGGACAGACCGTTGGAGGACTGCCCGAGGCTGGAGATTTTTTCGACCAGATCGGCGATCAATTCGTGCAGCTTGTTCCGCATCATGGCCAGCTGCACCATGATTTCTCCGATCTCGTCATAGCGCGATACCGGGATTGGACGCGACAGATCGCCGCCATCGGCGATGGCATGAATGCAGTTACGCGCGTTGGTGAGATGGCGGGAAACATAGGACAGGGTGGCCCAGATCAGCAGCAGACCGACCAGAAACGCCAGCGCGACGGCGCCCTGACTGAATGCGCGACCGCTCTGCGCATCCGTCAGCACCTGATGTGCGGCGGCTTCCGAGGCCGTGCGCGCCGCCTCGCGCTGTTTCAGGATGACATCCTTGATGGCGCGCCATAGCGGTGTTTCCTCCTTGTTCAGCAAGGTCATCGCTTCGGCCTGCTGGCTGCCGGACGCCAGTTCGCGGATGCGCGCCTTGCTGGCCACATCTTTCGCCCATTGCTGTTCAAGCACGGCCAGCAAGGCCGCCTCGGCGTCGTCCCGGGCCAGGCCGCGCGCGGTTTGCAGTGCAGTGGCGAAATCCTTTTCGGCGGCTTTCAGATTGCTGTGCGCCTTGGGGTTGGCCGGGTCCAGGATGATGTTGCGTATCGCCTGGCCGGTTTGCAGGCCTTGCGCATACATTTCGCCATAGGCCAGCAGGCGCGCCTGATCCTGTGACAGGTAATTGGCGAAGCGCTCTGAGAGCATGCCCTGCGTGGACAAGGCTATGCCGGCGCCAACCATGGCCAGCAGCATGGAAATCAGAAACGCAATCCAGAGCCGGTGCGAAATGCGCAATTGCAGGTTGATCCGGTGGATCAGGCCGGTGAGGCCGCTTTGCAGAACCTGGCCGTCAAGCAAACGAATCCCGGCGCGGTCGCGCATGCGGGCATAAAGGGCATCGGCGGCCTTGATCTCGTCGCGGGAGGCCTCGGTGCGCACCGACATGTAGCCGGACCCGTCGGGCATCGGAGTGACATAGGCGCGTACCCAGTAGTGATCGCCATTCTTGCAGCGGTTCTTGACGATACCCGTCCATGGCCGCCCTTGCTGCACCGTTGACCACAGGTCGCGATAGGCTTCGGACGGCATGTCCGGATGGCGCACGATGTTGTGCGCCTGGCCGATCAACTCCTCGCGGGTGAATCCGGAAATATCGAAAAATGCATCATTGGCATGGGTGATGCGGCCTTTGATGTCGGTGTGACTGATGATCACCCGGCCCTTTGGGTAAGGCTGCTCGCGCTGGGTGACAGGCTGGTTGTTGCGCATGCCGTTCCTCCGTTTTTTTCTGGCTGGATGGCATCAACTTACGGCAAACAATTCAGCATCTTGAGCTAATTCTGCACTCCGGCCCGGGGTCAAAGCCGGGCGAGCAGCACATCGGAAATTTCGCTGTCGGTCAGTTCGATCGGGTTGGTCTTCATGCTGGAACCCCGGCTATTGGCGACGATGCGCGGGATGTCGTTTTCGGTGACCCGGAAGGCGCCAAGGCGCGGCAGTTGCAGCAGGCGGGTCCAATGTTCTAGCGTGTCCAGCAGGGCGCTGCGGGCTTCCGCATCGTTCAGGTTGCGTTGGCCGAGCAGGCGTCCGATGCGGGCGTATTTGGTCAGCGCCGGGTTGGAACGGTCGCGCGCTTCGAGCGCACCGATGTTGATGCGCGTGGCTGCGGCAACCAGCGTGCCGCAGGCGACGCCATGCGGAATTGGATAGAACGCACCCAGCGGCGCTGCCAGGCCATGCACCGAACCCAGTCCGACCTGCGCCAGGGTGATGCCGGAAAGCAGGGCGGCATAGGCCATGCCGGCGCGCTGCTCCGGCGCATTGCCCTGGCAGGCGTACAGCGGCAGCAGGGCATCGCGCACTTTTTCGAGGCCGGAAAGCGCGAGGGCGTCGGTGAACGGGTTGGCTTTGCTCGACACATAGGATTCCAGCAGTTGCGTGAAGGCATCCATGCCGTTTGCCGCCACCACTTCCGGCGGGCAGGTGGCGAGCAGGTCGGGGTCGATCAGCGTGTAGTCCGCGACCAGTTGTTCGTCACGAAATGATTTTTTGAATCCATTCATGCCGTGCATGGAAAGCACTGCGTTCTTGGTGGCTTCCGAACCGGTGCCTGCCGTGGTCGGTACTGCGATGAACGGCGTCGCCGGTCCCGCGTAGGGTAATTCCGGGCCGACGCCTTCCAGGTGATCCATGACCGAATTGCCGGGTTTCAGCAAGCCGGCGATGGCTTTTGCTGCATCCAGTGCGCTGCCGCCGCCGATGCCGAGAACGCAGTCTATTGCGGCATGCGTGTGCATCCGCACGCTGGCATCGACAAGCTCGGGCGAGGGTTCACCGCTGACCGTGATGAGTTGATGTTCGATCGAGCGCGCCGCCAGCGCTGCGGAAAGCGCCGGCCAGTGCGGACCGGAAAGGAAAGAGTTGGCGCCGGTAACGACGAGAATGCGCGTGCCGTAACGCGCGACCAGATCGGGCAGTTCGGCGATGCGTCCGGCGCCGAAGACAATGCGCGGCAGACGTGCGAGATTGAACGAGAAGGACATCGCGAGCTCCAGTGGGGGTGCCCGCCATCGTAATACGGCCGGCTCCGGCGCGCCGCGTTTGCCTGTCCGACGCCTGCCCTATAAACCAAACTCCCCGCTGATCAGGCGCAGCCAGGTCGCCAGACGGTCGTCGGTCAATTGTTTCTGGTTGTCCTGGTCCAGCACCAGGCCGAAAAATTCGCCGTCAGCCTCGGCTTTCGAGGTGATGAAATCGTAACCGTCGCTGGGCCAGAATCCGACTACACGGGCGCCGCGGGCAGTGAAGAATTCGTACAGCATGCCGAGTGCATCGACAAAATTCTCCGGGTATTTTTCCTGATCACCGAGTCCGTACAGCGCGATGGTCTTGCCGCTGAAGTCGATGTCCTGCAACTGCGGCAGGAATTCGGCCCAGCTCGTCTGCTGACAATCCGCCTCAAGACCGGGCAAGGCTCCTTCGCCCAGAGTCGGTGTGCCGAGGATCAGGTAGTCGTAGCTGGCCAGCAGTTCGGGCGTGGCTTTGTTGACGTTGAGCGCATCGGCCATGGTGGTGTCGTCGTAGCGCTTCTTGATCATCTTGGCGATGCGGCGGGTATTGCCGCTGCTGCTGCCGAAAAACAGGCCGATGCGTGACATGGCGATTTCCTTTGCGGTGAATGTAAGCATCAACTAGCAAAGGTCGGGCCAGCGTTCGACAGCCTGGCGCATGCGCCGCACAGACCGCATGCGGCTGCGCCGTCCCGCGTCGCGGTTTGTCGCAAACCCTACAAGCCGCGACGCGGGTATGACTCGTCACATCGTTTTGCAGCTTGATTCGGTGGCAAGGCGCGGCACAGCGCACGTCGATTCAGACGGACGGTGAAATCGTCCGGCGCCAGACGAAGCGCCTGGTCGTAGGCGGCCAGCGCGGCGTTGGGTTGGCCGGAGCCGGCGAGCGCGTAGCCGAGATTGTTGAGGGCGCGACTGTGCTGCGGGTTCTTCGCGACGACGTCGCGCCAGAACGTCACTTCGTTCAGATAGACCTGATTTCGCGCCTGTGTCGTCAGCGCGAGGCCAAAGACCAGAACTGCGGCGAAACCGGCCAGCAGGCGCGGCCGGGATTGCAGGCCGCGTGTCAGCCACAACGCGGCGAGCAGACAAAGCCCGGCGTTGGCCAGATAGAGATGACGTTCGTTGGCGAGATCGAGGCGCGGCAACAGCGAGTTGGTGGGCGCCAGGTGCAAGCAGAACCAGAGCAGGCTGAAACCCGTCCAGCGCGCCAGGCCGGCGCCGCGCCACAACAAAGTCGCGCCGGCGAGCAAACCCAGGCAGAGCGGCACACTGAGCGCCCAGAATACGTTCCAGCCAGTGAATGACGGCAGCATCGGATCGGCGTCAAGAGCGAACGGCCAGAGCGCCTGCCGGAGCAGATAGAGGATTGCGGCCGACTGGCTGATCAGGTTGTCCAGCAGCGGCCGCGTCTCCAGACTCACCGCCGCCAGGTGTCGGAACGACGGCAACATCAGCAGCGCCACTGCCCCCAGCGCGGCGAGCAGCCAGTGCCCGCCGCTTCGGCGCAGCGCGCTCTCTAGCGGCAACGCGGGCGCCCGCAACCGCTCGATCAGCAACAAGGTGAGAGGCAGCGTGAGCGCAGTTTCCCGAGTCGCCAGCGCTGCGGCGAACAGGGCGAGTGACAGTCGATGCCGGTTGTCGAGATGGGCAAGCAGGCTGGAGAGGTAGAACACTGCCATCAGCGACATCGAGCGGCCGGAAATCATCGTCACCGCCTCGCTGTGGACTGGATGCACGGCGTACAGCAGCGCGGCCAGCAAGGCGATGGCCGGCGCGCACGCCTGCTCGCCGAGCAGGCGGCGGCTGATGGCATACAGCAGCAGCGCGTTGCCGGCATGCAGGGCCAGGTTGACCATGTGGAAACCGAACAGGGCCTGATGCGCGTCGCCGCCAGTCCACCCCCGATTAAGGGCATAGGACAGTTTCAGCAGCGGACGGATGCCCGGCATGCTTTGCCACCAGGCGGCAAGCGATGCGACGGCGGGGTTGTCGACAATGACATTGAAGTCGTCGAACTGGAAACTGCCGCCGAAGGCATTCCAGTACCCCAGCAGGGCCAGTGCGGGAATCAGCGCGAAAGCGGCGCGATGGCCTGTTACCGCCGCCAATGTGCCGCTCCGCCGGAGCGCTTCAGAAACCGAACAGGCCGCGGAACTGCTTGATGCCCTGCTGGACTTTATCCACTGCCTGGGCTTCGATCGACTCGGATTCGGCCGGTTTGGCATTTGAGTTCGCCGCCTCACCGGCTCCAGTCTGCGCCATGTCCCCGGCCTGGGCGGCATTGGCGCAGAAGTCGGCGAAGCGCGGTTCGATGTCGCTACTGTATTTGCGGCCTTCGCAATGTTCCTTGATCAGCGCCGCCTTTTCGCCGGGACAGTTGGCGCCGACATAGTCGAGCCGGTCCGCGCTCACCGCCTTCACGCACAACTTGGGCCGCTCTGCCGGGCAAAGCCGCGAAACGAACGTGTAATTGCTGTCCGAAACCGCGCTGGCGCACAGTTTGGGTAGCAGTTTGGCGTTGTTCAGCTTGCATTCGCGGGTGATGCTCTGGGCGCCGAGCGTGGCGTCATTGAGCATTTCGGCCGGCAGGTGGCGGGTGGCCTTGTCATAACCTTCCGGCGTAGCCAGACGCTGGCAGAAAATGGCTTTTTCCTTCGGGCATTGGGTCGCCAGGAGTTGGCCCTGCATCTCGGCCAATGCGTTCTGGCAGAAATCACCCAGCCGGCTTTCCGACTGCTTCAGCATGCCCCGAACTTCGCCGGCGCGATCCTTGTAATCACAGTCTCCCAGGCGTTTTCCGGCAATTTTCATGGCCACGGTTTCACCCGCTTTGTCGGTCATTTTCATGCTGCCGGAATAGCTGTTCGGCGTGCTGGTGATGTCGCCGAGCATCAGTCCTTCCTTGCACTGGGCTTTCCAGCGGAAGCGGTTGCCGGTCTGCTTTTTCTCCAGAATCCGGCATTCGTCGTCGTCCTTGCTGACCGGCGGCTCCTTGCTGTCCTTCGGGTTGCAGACTTGCTGCTTGGGCATCGCGAAAGGCATGCCTTCCATCTCCATACCGATTTCCCACAAGCTGCCCGGAGCGGCAAGCGCCAATGAAGCGGAAAACAGGCTGGCGACAAGAATAGGGACTGACAAGGGGTGGTGCATGGGGACTCCCGAGAGGTTAAGCCGGAGGCGAAAACGACTCGAAGAATAATCCCTAAACGCCGGAGGGTGCATCCCCGGAGAGGGAGGCGAAGCGGGCTTCGCCTCCCTGGCAATGCCTGAACGGCCTTAGTTTTCCAGACGCAGCGAGACGTAATGCGCGTCCTGGCCGCGCTTGACCAGCAGGGCAGCGCTCTTGCGGGATGGGTCGTTGACCAGGCTGGCGAGTTCTTCCGGGGTGTTTACCGCCTGGTTGTTGACCGCGACGATGACATCGCCGGATTGAATGCCGGCGCGCGCGGCCGGACCGGTGGCTTCATCCACCAGCAAGCCGTTGCTGATCTTCAGAATGGACTTCTGTTCGCGCGTCAGCTCGCTCACCGCCAGACCGGCGCGGTTGCTTTCCTTGACTACAGGCGCTGCGGCGGCAACCTTGACATCGGCCATTTCGCCCACGTTGACGTTGACTTCGAGCTTCTCGCCCTTGCGCCACAGCGTCAGCACGGAACGCGCGCCGGGCTTGGTGGAACCGACCAGGCGCGGCAGGTCGATGGATGAGTTGATTGGCTTGCCGTCGAATTTGAGGATGATGTCGGAGACCTGGATGCCGGCCTTCTCCGCAGGGCTGCCCGCCTCGACATCGGCAACCAGCGCGCCCTGCGGCGAGTTCAGGCCGAAAGACTCGGCCAGATCGGAAGTGACTTCCTGGATTACCACGCCGAGACGGCCGCGATTGACCTTGCCGCGCGATTTGAGCTGCTCGGCGACGTCCATGGCGACGTCGATGGGAATGGAAAAGGACAGGCCCATGTAACCGCCGGAACGGGAAATGATCTGTGAATTGACGCCGATGACTTCGCCGCGCAGGTTGAACAGCGGGCCGCCTGAATTACCGGGATTGACCGCGACATCGGTCTGGATGAACGGCACATAGTTTTCCTGCGGCAGGCTGCGGCCCTTGGCGGAGACGATGCCGGCGGTGGCCGAGTTCTCGAAGCCGAACGGCGCGCCAATGGCGAGCACCCATTCGCCTACGCGCGTCTTGTTCGGATCGCCGATGCGGACATAGGGCAGATTGTCGGCATTGATCTTGATCAGCGCGATATCGGTGCGGCTGTCGCCGCCGATGACCTTGGCGCGAAATTCGCGCTTGTCATGCATCTTGACCACGACTTCATCGACGTTATCGACGACATGGGTGTTGGTCAGAATGTAACCATCGGCAGAAATCATGAAACCGGAGCCCTGGCCGCGCTTGGGCGGCAGGATGCCATGGCCCTCGGGGGGCACCATGCGCCGGAAGAAATCGAACATCTGATCCGGTTCCGGCATTTTCTTGCTGCGTGAGCGCTGGCGCGCATCCTGGGTCGTGGTGATGTTCACCACGGTGGGCGATTGTTTTTCCACCAGATCGGTGAAATCGGGCAACTGAGCGCTCGCGCCAGTCGCTACGAAACCCAGTGATATGCCCAGCAGAACGAGCCACTTCTTCATGTCACACCTCGCAAAAATAAAACGGAAACGAAGGGAATCAGGATTTCTGGCAACCGCTAGCGGCGCCCAGTCTAAGAATGACCGGAGCCGCATTCGGCCTGGCGCCGGCTCCGCCCGGCATCCAGACCGGGAACCTGAGCCAAAGCGCCGCCAGTACCAGGCCGGACAGACCGCCAATGATGGCGCCAGGTTCCCCGAAAAAATAAGCGCCCACGCTGGCGCACCCGAGCAACATCAATAAAGGGACACCATAGCTGGCGAGCGCGGCATGCAGCAATGCGCCATCCGGCAGGCCGATAACCACGGCATCGCCCGGACGCGCGCCGATCGGGTTGGCGACCGGATATTCAGCCGCGTCGGCATGCCAGAAACGGGCAAACACCGAGGAGCCGCAGCCCTTGCCGGCGCAGGCGCCGCATGAGGCGGGCGCTTCGCTGATCACCCAGGCGGTATCGCCCTCGATGCGCCGAATACGCGCGGGAGACTCGATCAACGCGGCTCTCCGCGCGCTTCCAGCCCCATGGCGATTGCCTCGATTGCGGCCCATGGCGCGTCGCCGAGGATGGTGGCCTGCATCGGGCCGACCTGGCGTTTGACCATGTTGATCATGCCCTGTTTGCTCTGGCCGCGAATGGTCTCGATCGGGTGCGTGGCAGGTTCGAGAAACAGCGAAATATGGGTCAGGCCATCGCTGAAAACCCAGTGTTCGACTTCACCCGGCTTGTTCGGCAAGGTGCGCTTGACGGCGGTGATGCGGCTGAACCCGGGCGGCAGACTCCTGATGTTCACCGCTTCCGCGTTGATCGGGCGCATCGCCGCAGGCAACTCCGGCATAGTCCATCCGGATTGGGCGTCCACGCGTGACGGCGAGCCGATGCGGATCTCGGCAAAAGCGTATTGCATCAGCGGCGTGCCCGCTTCGTTGACCATCACTGCTTTCAGCGGCAATCCGCTGTCTTTGTCGGCACAGAGGACATAACCCCAGCGATAGGCGTCTTTCGGCACGATTTCGACCTGGCGGCATTCGAGTCCGGCGACACGCGCCAGATTGCCCAGCCTGACGCCATACCAGCTGGCCAGCGCGGCGGCATTCGGCGGCAGCAGATCGGGGAAATGGCGGCTGTTCAGGCGCTTTTCCATTCTGACCTGACCGCCCTCGGTCACGCGGCTGACGGAACCGCTTTGCGTGCAGCGGACCTCGCGCTGGGTGCCATCCATCGTGGCAATCCTGCTTTCGCGCTCAGCCTGGGCGGCTCCGGCGGGTCGGTTGAGAATTGAGTGGGTCTGCATTGCGGAGCCATGCTGCACCACGAACACCCCTTCGTAAGCGACGCTGCGGGCGGCATCGGACATGCGTTGCAACCAGATCGCCGCGTCGTTCGCGGAAAGCGGGGCGGCGGCCAGGGCGGGCGAGATCGGCAGCGCGGCGAACAAGGCCGCCAGCACGCACGCCAGCGGCCTGTCGCGCCGGCGCATCATTGGCGGACCTCCAGGGAAGCCTTGCTGAAGCGCATTTCCGGCGCCGAAATGACCGCCTGTGCAAAGTCTTCGTGCGCTGCCAGGTAAGGCATGGCTTCGACGTTCTGCATGCCGGGCTGTTGCACGGCTGCGAGCGGTGCAATGGCCTCGTCGCGCGGACTGCTCTGCCACAACCCCCAGGTGATCGCGGCTGCGGTGGCGGCCGCCAGCCAGAGTACGGGACGGCGTTCACTTTTCTTCCGCTCGGGCGCCGGCGCCAGGAGTACGGGTTCGTTTTCCAGCGCGGCCATGACGCGACGGGTGAAATCGCCATGCTGCGCTGAGAGGCCGCGCATTGCGTCGCCGATTGCGATGTATTCGGCAAGACTGGCGCGGTCGCTATCGCCGTGGCCGATCTGCTTGATGGCCTGGCGCGCCTGATCATCGGAAAGCTCGCCGTCGATCAGCGCCGAGAGGATTTCAGTCCGCCCTTCACTCGCCCGTGCGGCTTCATGTTCGGATTGAGTCTGCATCGTCATGCTCTTCACAGTAGTTTTCATCTTTACCACCTCTTGTCGTCCGGCGTGCCCAGGATTGGCCGCAGCTTGGTGGCGATCGCCTCGCGCGCCCGAAAAATCCGGGAACGGACGGTGCCAATGGGGCAGGCCATGGTGTCGGCAATTTCTTCGTAACTCATGCCTTCGATCTCGCGCAAAGTGATGGCTTCGCGCAACTCTTTCGGCAAGGCATCAACCGCTTGGTTGACGGCTATGGCAACCTGTTTCGACAAGAGTTCCGTTTCCGGTGTGCTTATGTCTTGCGCAACCAGTCTTTCATCCGGTTCGTCGTCATCGTTCATGGCCTGATCCGAGACCGTGGGCATGGAGCGTCCGCGCGTCGAAAGATAGTTCTTGGCCGTGTTGACGGCGATGCGATAGAGCCAGGTGTAGAACGCGGCATCGCCGCGAAATTGCGGCAACGCGCGATAAGCCTTGATGAAGGCCTCCTGGGCGATATCCTCGATTTCATGCTGGTCGCGCACCATGCGAGACAGCAGGCGCAACAGTTTGCGCTGATATTTTTCCACCAGAATACCGAAAGCGCGCTGGTCACCCTGGCGCACTCGTTCGACCAACTGGAGGTCAATTTCCCGGTCGCTCATCGTATCCCCCGAGTCGAATGTGTTGGCCACCGCTGTAGCGACGAGCGCATCCGCATTCACATACCCTATGATTCATCAAGCGGCCGAGTATAACCGCCCGCTTAAGTGGCAAAGGCCAAGCAGCCTGTTGCCGGATTTGTTTCCTACCGCCTTTCGCCATGCATCGCTACGACGTTCTCATCATTGGTTCCGGTCTCGCCGCTGCGACGCTGGCGCTTTCCCTGCCCGCCGGCATGAAGGTGTTGCTGGTCACCAAAAAAACGCCCGAGGACAGTTCCAGTTACTGGGCGCAAGGCGGCATTGCGGCGGTCATGGGCAACGACGACAGCTTTGACGATCATGTCCGCGACACACTGGTGGCGGGTGCCGGCCTGTGCAACGAGGCCGTGGTGCGGCGCGTGGTCGAGGCGGCGCCGGCGGCATTGCAATGGTTGATCGAGCAGGGTGCGCCGTTCGATATGGAGGACGGTGGCTACCACCTCACCCGCGAGGGCGGCCATTCGCGGCGGCGCATTCTGCATGCGCGCGACGCCACCGGTCGTGCCGTGCAGGACATTCTGCTGGCGCGGGTGCGCGCCCGCAGCAATGTCACCCTGCTCAGCCAGCATATCGCCATCGACCTGATCACCGACCGGCAGCTGGGACGCGAAGCAATCAAAGCCGGCAACAGTGTGCATGGCGCCTATGTGCTGAATACTGCCAGCGGCAAGGTGGAAACGGTTTCAGCCGGTTTCACCGTGCTGGCCACCGGCGGCGCCGGCAAGGTTTTCCTCTACACCACCAACCCGGATACCGCGACCGGCGATGGCGTCGCGATGGCGTGGCGGGCGGGCTGTCGGGCCGCCAACCTGGAGTTCGTGCAGTTTCATCCCACCTGCCTGTATCACCCGCATGCCAAGTCCTTCCTGATTACCGAGGCGATGCGCGGCGAGGGCGCACTG
>CAMDGQ010000083.1 GCA_945897955.1 Tepidiphilus sp. J10
CTTTGATGCTGATGGCGGCCTAAGCTACGTGCCTGTTTTTTTAATTCCAGCAAGGGAATCGCCATGAAACGCATCTTTCTGTTCCTCGCCACCAACCTGGCCATTGTGCTGGTGCTGTCGCTCACCATGCGCCTGCTCGGGGTGGAACCGTATCTGAACGAGAACGGCCTCAACCTCGGCGCGTTGCTGATCTTCGCAGCCGTCATGGGCTTTGGCGGCTCGCTGATCTCGCTGGCCATGTCGAAATGGATGGCCAAGAAATCGGTCGGTGCAGAGGTGATCACCGACCCGCGCACGCCGGAAGAACTCTGGCTGGTGCAGACCGTGGCGCGGCAGGCCCAGGCCGCCGGCATCAAGATGCCGGAAGTCGCGATCTGGGATTCGCCCGAGGTCAACGCCTTCGCCACCGGCATGAACAAGAACGCCGCGCTGGTCGCGGTTTCCACCGGCCTGCTGCGCGGCATGACCAAGGCGGAAGCGGAAGCCGTGATGGCGCATGAAATCTCGCACGTCGCCAACGGCGACATGGTCACGCTGGCGTTGATCCAGGGTGTTGTGAACACCTTCGTGATGTTCTTCTCGCGCGTCATCGGCCATCTGGTCGACAAGATCGTGTTCAAGACCGAGCGCGGCCAGGGGCCGGCGTTCTACGTCACCATGATCGTCGCGGAACTGGTGCTGGGCGTGCTCGCCTCGATCATCGTGATGTGGTTCTCGCGCCAGCGCGAATTCCGCGCCGACGCCGGCGGCGCTACACTGGCCGGCCGCCAGAACATGATCGCGGCGCTGGAACGCCTGATGCAGGCGCACACGCCGCCGTTGCCGGAGAAGATGGCCGCCTTCGGCATCAGCGGCGGTGGCGGCGGCGGCCTCAAGCGCCTGTTCATGACGCACCCGCCGCTGGAAGAACGTATCGCCGCGCTGCGGCAAGCGACGGGCTGAAACGGGGATGCCGCGCGACGCGGTCGAACTGATCCATGCCTTCAACGCCGGACGCGATCCTGAACGTCTGGCGTTGAAATACCGCGCGATGGCCGCCGATCCGTTCGCCTTCCTGCGCGGTTCATGTCATCTGTTCTACCAGGACTATGCGGCTGAGAGCCCTGATGTCGTCGCACCCGCAGCCTGGATTTGCGGCGATCTGCATCTCGAAAACTTCGGCAGTCATCTGGGCGAAGAACAACTGGGCGGGGATCGCCTCGCCTGTTTCGATCTCAATGACTTCGGTGAAGCCCTGCTGGCGCCGGTGACCTGGGAACTGTCGCGCTTCCTGGTCAGCCTGCAGGTGGCCGCGCCGGGCCTTGATATCAAGCCGCTGCAAGCCGGCGCGCTGTGCAGGATTTTTCTGGACGCCTATGCCGCCGCACTGGCCGGCGGCAGCGCGCGCGGAATCAACCTGGAGAATGCCGATGGCATGGTGCGCGACCTGCTGCGCAAGGCTCGCGGGCGCGATAAAGCCGATTTCATCGACACCCGCACCCGCAAGCGAAATGGCAAGCTCGAACTTCGCCTGGATGGAAAGCGGGCGCTGCCGATTGGAGACGCCGAGCGGGAAAGAATCGAGGAGCTGATCGAGCAGCATGCCGACGGATCGCTGCGCGGTTTCAAGGTGCTCGACAGCGCGCGCCGGATTGCCGGCACCGGCAGCCTCGGCATCGAACGCTATGTCCTGCTGGTGCGCAGCGAGAGCAATGACCCGGATGACAGTCTCGGTCTGCTCGATCTGCGCCACGAACCCGGCTCGTCGCTGGCGCCGCACATCCGCCAGCCGCAACCGGCCTGGCCCAGCGAAGCTGCACGCGTGGTCGCCGCGCAACAGCGTATGCAGGCGAACCCGCCGGCCTTGCTGAAAGCAGTCTCCCAGGGCGGGCGCTCCTATGTGCTGAAGGAGCTTCTACCGAGTCAGGATCGGCTCGAACTGGCCGACTGGGACGGCAAGCCGGGGCGTCTCGAAACCGTCATGCGGGTGATGGGCGTCGCACTGGCCGGGGCGCAACTGCGCTCGGCCAATTTACCGGGATACGCCGATCGCGCCGAGTTGAGAGAATTTGGCGCGTCCTTGCCGGCACTGTCTGCCAGATTGCTTGATCATGCCGAAACCTATGCAAGACAGGTTCAACAGGACTGGATGGACTTTGTGGAGGCGCATCCGGCGGACGAATCCGGTTAATGTTGCGTCCGACGGGAAAGATGTTGACCGCAAGCCAAGCCGCTACTGCTTGTACCGGGTCACGCCGCGCGCCTTCATGCGGTAGCTGGACCGACCCATGTCGGTATCGGCCAGCGCAATTTCGATCTCGCCTTCCACCCAGACCGCTTCCATCGCCTGCATGCCCTTGGCCGGCGGATCGGCGACGACGTGGATAATCTGGTTGGCCGGCGGCGGCGGCGTGTGGATGCAGGCGCCGAAATAGGGCACCAGCAGGAATTCCTTCAGCTTCTTGTCGCCCCATTCCAGCGGCACCAGAAAGCCGGCGATGCGGATCGACTTGCGGTTCATTGCCTCGTTGGCCGGCGCGGCATCCCAGGCCACGCGCAGTTTTTGCAGCGCCTCTTCGGCGCGCGGGTCGCCGTCCTTCAGCTTGGAAACATCGAGTCCCTTGAAACTGGCCATCGGATCCCAGTCCTTCGGCAGCAGGTCGTCCCAGGTCACCGTCTTGAATGCGGTTTTCGCCGCCGCCCTGGCCGGCAGGCGGTCGCCCAGCTTGTACTCGGCGGCGAAGCCGGGTGTGACCAGGAAGGCAAGCAATGTCGCGAGGGCGGCGAGTGGTTTAAGCATGCGGGTCTCTCTTCAGCAAAGTAAGCAGGCCGGCGACAGCGACCAGCGACAGCACGATGGCTGCGCCGGAGGGCAGGTCGAACAGGCCGGATGCGATCAGGCCGAGAGCATACCCCGCCGCGCCGAGGGCCAGCCCGCGCGCCAGACTTTCGCCGGCAACCAGCGCCGGCACGATCAGGCTGGCGAACACCAGGTAGATGCCGACTACCTGCACCGAGGCGGTGATGGTGAGGGCGAACAGCAGGTAGAAACCGAGCGGCGAAGCGCGCCAGCCGAGGCCGAACCAGGCCGCCAGCATCAGCGCGGTGACCGCCGCCAACGGCAGCAGATCGCTCCAGGTGGTCCACAGAATCTGCCCGACCAGCAGGTCTTGCAGATGTTCCGCGCCATGCGGGTCATGGCTCATCAGGATCAGCGCGAGACAGGCGGCGGCGACGAAAGTGACGCCGATGATCGCTTCCTGCCGCGCCGAGGCCAGTCTTTCCATGCGATGCAGGAACAGCGCGCCGAGCAGCGCGGCGGAGACGGCGGCAAGCTGGGTCAGCCATGGCCCGTAATCACCCAGTTCGGCGCCACCCAGACTGTGCGCGATGACCACGCCGAGGCCGGCGATCTGGGCAATGGCCAGATCGAGGAAGACGATGCCGCGCTTGAGTACCGCCTGCCCGAGCGGCACATGGCTGGCCAGCACGAGCAGGCCGGCGGCAAACGCGGGCAGCAGGATGCCGGGTTCCAGGCTCATGCCGAGTGTATCGATCACTTCAGCGCACCCTTCAATCGGGCCAGCGTGTCGTCGAACAGGCTGAACAGATCCTTTGCCGCCGCCGAGCCGCCGACCGTGTAGGGCAGCTCCACGGCGACGATGCCGGCGCGCGCCGCCAGCCAGTCGGCGGGCTTGGACGATTGGTAGCCGGCGCGCAGGATCAGCCTGGCTGGCCGCGCCTTGAGGCCGTCAAGCAGGCTGGCGAGGGACGAAACAGAGGGCTCAATGCCCGGTTTCGGCTCCAGGTCGGCCACCACTTTCAGGCCCAGCCAGTCGGCCAGATAGCTCCAGCTTCGGTGATGCACCACCACCGGCACGCCGCGCAAGCCGACGGCATCGCTTTCCCAGCGCGCGATGGCGGCGCTCATCCGGCGCTGAAAATCCTGATTTCGGGCGGCATAGATTGCGGCATTGGCCGGGTCCAGCTCAGCCAGACGCCGTGCCAGCGCGGCGCCGACCGTTAGTAGATTGCGTGGATCGGCATGGATATGCGGGTTGCCGCCGGGATGGACGTCGCCCTGGGCGCGGTCGGCATGGCCGGATTTCTCCAGCAGGCGAACCTGCGCCGATGCCTCGAAAAAGCCGGCGCGGCCGGGCTGAATGCGGGCATTGCCGGACTCGCGTTGCAGCAGCGGCAGCCAGCCGACTTCCAGTTCCGCGCCGGTGCAGACCAGCAGGTCGGCATTGCGGGCGCGGGCGATCAGCGAGGGTCGTGCCTCGATGTGGTGCGGGTCCTGTTTCGCCGTGGTGGCGGAGGTGACCCGGGCCAGATCGCCGGCCAGTTCCTGCGTCAGCGCGGCCCATTCCGGCTCGCAGGCGAGGACGTTGAGGGCGGCATGAGCCGTGTTGGCCGCCAGCAGCAGGGAGAAAAAAACGATGCGAAATAACATGATGTCGGTTCCTGACAGATGGAGTTGGGTGGTGCGCCGCGCGCACCAAGCAACGTGAAATGGTGCGCAAAGCGCACCCTGCTGATCAGAACTTGTGCGCCCCGTGCGCCCCCAGGCTGTGCATATATTGCAGGGTGATCTGGTTGTCGTCCGGGTTGCCCTGCATGGAACGGTCGTGCGCCAGTTGCAGGCGGAAGCGGGAAAACTCGCTGGGCGAATAATCGGCCATCAAACTCCACTTGTTCGGGGTGGCATTGGGTGTCGGCACAGGCAGGATTCCGAAGCCGACCTTGCCGGTGTCGAGTCGGTCATGTCGCAAGCCGACACGCCAGCGCGGCATGAACTGGTAAACGCCCTGGGCGTACCAGCCGGACTGGCGAGCGCTGTAGCGGTCACTGTCGTTGACGCCGGCGGTACAGGCGCCGCCATCGACGGTGTTGTCCGCGCAGCTCATGTCGCCGCGTTCATTACGCCGGAAGTACTCGGTCTGAAACTTGAAGTTGCGTGCTTTCGGGTTGCCATCCGGCGCCCATTTCCAGACGAAGTCCGCCAGCCAGGTTTTCGATTTTCCGCTGAACAGGGTTTCGGCTTCCACATCGTTGATGTCTTCCACATGCGTCGCCCGGTTCTCCGGCCGTGCCGACAGATACGACAGGCCGGCGCGCCAGGAAGACGATGTGCCGAAATCGTCACCGATATGCGCGAACAGCGACCAGGCGCCAGCGCCGTTGCGGTTGCCGCCATCGTCGGAGCCGGGGAAATTGCCGCCGCGCCCGATTTCAGCGCCAAGTTCGACGAAGGTATCAGTCGGAGCCAGCCATTTCATCTGCACGCCGTCCTGCGCCAGGTGTTCGCCGAACAGCACGCTGTACATCAGGCTGTTGTCGGCGAAATCCCAGGCATGTGGATGCTGTTCGTTGGCGTAGCCGATGCCGGACAGGAAGCGGCCGCCGCGTACCGCCAGGCCGTTGCCGAGCGCCAGGGTCTGGAACCAGGCCTCCTCCACTTCCGCTTCACCGTCGGCGAAGGCGATGTTGGCGTAACCGCGCAGGGTCGGGTCGATGTTGGCGGCCAGCGTCAGTTCGGTGTGGTCCAGACTGAAGCCGCGGGCGCCACCGTGATCGTGGCCACCGGCCAGGAAGCCGGTGATATGGCGCTCGCCGGGTTTGCGATGGGCGTAACTGCCGGCCAGCACCAGCGACATTTCCGGGTTGAAAGTGTTGTCGCGTGCATCTTTTGCAGGCGAGGTTGCGACTGCGGGCGCTGCGGTAGCTTGCGCCATGCGACCTTCCATTTCCTTCAGTCTCGCCTCGTAGGCGGTCTGCATTTCCTTCATTTTCTGGTCGAATTCGGTACGAATTTTGAGCAACTCGGCGGCGAGGTCTGCATCGGTTGCTGCGTGGGCGGACAAAGGGAGTGCGCACGCCATGGCGGCGGCGAGGAGAGTACGTTTGAACATGTTGAATCCTTGCTGATCAAGTAGGGTGCGCCGTGCGCACCAAGGCGGCGAGCGAGGTGCGCGCGGCGCACCCTACCCGTTGAGGCTTGACGGAATCAGCAAGTCCGAGGCGGCGCGCGGCTTTGATAGGTTGGCCGGAAACCGGCGCGATAATCCGTCAGCGGCAGAGTTTCAAATTCAGGCAGGGAAGCGGGAACCTGCCAGACCGGGGTCGAACTCGCCACCCCGGCACCCATCGGGGCGTAAGCCAGACACAGTTCGCAAACCGGTTCGTCCGGCTCCGCCTGGTCGAGCGCGTGTCCAAGTTCGTGCGCCAGCGCGCCGGCCTGGGCAAACAGGAACAGCGCCAGCAGCAGGAGATATCTGAACAACGTGGGGCGCATCGCTACACCCTCGGCGTCAGGCCATCGGCGAGCGACAGCCGATAGGCGCGATGGCCCGGCAACAGGCTGGCGAGGGTGCCGGCCAGAATCACCCAGCCGAGCATTTCCAGTTCCTGCCAGGACGGCGGCGCAAGCTTCAGGCCAAGGCCGTATTGCGCCTGCAGCCAGGGGCCGAGCAGCGCAGTCAGTGCGGTCAGCAACAGCGTGCCGACGGCGGCGCCGGCCAGCGTGACGGCGCCACCCTCGAACGCCAGCAGCGCGAACAAATCGCGCGGGCGGGCGCCGTTGGCGCGCAGGATGGCGAGTTCGCGACGGCGTTCACCCAGTCCGGCCAGCACGACGGCGACCAGTCCGGCGAAACTGACCACGACCACCAGCGCCGAGATCGCCAGCAGGGCGCGTTCGGCCACCGCCATCAATTCCCACAACTGGCTCAACGCGACGCCGGGCAACACCGCCATCAGCGGTTCGGCGCGGTAACCGGCGACGTAGCGCTGCATAGCGAACACGCCGGCGCGGGTGTTCAGGCCGATCAGCACGGCGGTGACCGACTTCGGCGACAGATTGAACTTTTTCACCAGTTCCGGCGGGATCGCGAAACCCGGAATCGGCGCGCCGCCTTGCCAGTCGAGATGAATCGCCTCCATCGCCTCCAGGCCGATATGCAGCGTGCGGTCCACCGGCGTGCCGGTGCGGGCCAGGATGCCGACCACGCTGAACGGTTTGTCGCCATGTTCGGCCATGCTTTCCTGCATGCCGTGCGTCAGCGTGATGCGATCGCCCAGCTTGTAGCCCAGGCTTGCCGCCACTTCCGCGCCCAGCACCACGTCGAACAGGCCGACAAAGGGTTTGCCCTGCGCCAGCCGCAACAGTTGTTTGTCGCCATAGCGGAAATGCTCGAAATAAGCCGGCGTCGTGCCCAGCACCGGAAAGCCCCGATGCGAATCGCCCAGCGACAGCGGAATCGTCCACGCCACGGCGGGGTGCGCCGCCAACGTCTGAGCGCTGTCCCAGCCCATGTTGTTGCTCGCTTCGCCAATCCGGAACACCGCATAGAGCAGCAATTGCAGCGGGCTGGAACGCGCCCCGACGACCAGATCGGTGCCGGAAACCGCCTGCGCGAAACTGTCGCGCGCGTCCTGGCGCACGCGCTCGATGCCGAGCAGCAGCGTCACCGACAACGCGATCGCGATCAGCGTCAGACCCAGCGTATAGCGCCGGTTCCAGGCGCTCTTCAGCGCGAGCGGCAGCAGATGGCTCATAAAAGCCCTCGCCGGAACAACTCGTAGCCCGGATGCAATGCAATGGAATCCGGGGCCTTGGCCGGCAGCGGCAGCGGCAGCGAATGCTCCCGGATTCCGCTTTGCTGCATCCGGGCTACGGGGATGCGAGGTGTCATAGCGGCATCCGATTGATCTGTCCCATCTCTACCCGTCTGACGAAACCTTCGGCCAGACGCAGATCGTGGCTGACGAACAGCAACGTGGCGTTCGCCGCCGCGCATTCGCGCCGCAACAAGGCCAGAAACGCCGCCTGGCGCGCCGCGTCGAGCGCCGAGGTCGGCTCGTCGGCGATGACGATCTCGGGCCGTCCGATCAGCGCGCGCGCCGCCGCGACGCGTTGCTGCTGGCCGACCGAAAGCTGCGTGGCGGGGCGCTGCCAGAGGTTCTCGTCCAGATCGAGATGCCGTAACAGCGTCGCGGCGGCTTGTCGAATATCACCGGCGCGTTCGGCGCGGCGACGCGAGAAGCGGCAGGGCAGCAACACGTTGTCCAGCACCGAAAGATAGGGAATCAGGTTGAACTGCTGAAAAATCAGGCCGATGTGATCGACCCGGAAACGGTCGCGCGCGGCGGCCGAGAGTGCGGTCAGCGGCTGGCCCAGCGCGACGATGTTGCCTTGCAGCGGCATCAGCACGCCGGCGATCAGATTCAGCAAGGTGCTCTTGCCGCTGCCGCTCTCGCCATGAATGAACACCTGCTCGTCCGCCGCCACCTCGAATCGCTCAATGTCCAGGCAAGCCGCCACCTGATCCGGCCAACGGAACAGCAGGTTTTCCAGCGACAGCACGGGTTGCGGCATGCCGTTCAGCTTACCAACTCAGGAAGCGCATTTTCGAACTCAATCGCACGGCTTTCTGGCCTTTTTCGCTCACCACCTCGGCTTCCACGCGGCGCAGGTTGGGGAAGGCCTGAAACAGGCGCACATCAATCCCGGTCAACCTGGCCGGCTGCGCGCAGGCAAACAGGAAATCGGCGTCGAGATCGGCATGCGCATTCGTTTGCTTGGCGGCAGCGGCGGGCTTGGCATCCAGGGTCGGCGCGTCGATCCGGGCCGATTTCAACGAACATTGCGCCGCCGTCGTCGGCGCGAACAATTTGCCGGCATCCGCCAACTTTCTGCGCATTTCGGCCTCCGCCGCGCGCTCCTGGTCATTGCGCGGCGCATGTTCGAAACCGAGCAGACCTTCCAGAGGCGACTCCAGCCGCAGGCTCAGATTGCCGCCATCCACCGCGACTTCGAGTTTGGCGACGCCATGCACATGCGCGTGCTGGTGGCCGTGGTCATTCTTGTGGTCGTGCTGGGCGTGGGCGGAGGCGGCGATCAGCCAGACCAACGCAACAGGTAACAATGCGGTCTTCATACGGTTGCTCCTTGCAAACAAACTATGACCTGAACTCGGCCATGGTTTGGGTCATTGCCTTACCAGGTCAGGGTTTTGCCGTTGTCCTTGAACAGCGCGGCGCCGGTAGCTTCGGGGCTACCGACTTTGATGCCGGGCAACAGATCGGCTTCATTCACCTTGTAATGCTTCATGCACATCGGGCAGATCAGGACTGTCGCGCCCTTGCTCATGGCGTCGGTCAATTCCTTCTGTCGGTCGGCAAATTTATTGGCATGCGCTTTGGAGCCGACCAATACACCTTTGTCGTTGAGGAAGATCGTCAATGCATGGCCGCGCGCATGTTGCTTCGATCCGAAGGAAATAGCCATATTGACGCGATGGTTGTCGTCGCTGGTCAGGTTGATGAACAGTGGATCGGCGTCTCCAGCCTGGACGACGCCGTTCAACGCCAGCAGAAGACAGGACAGGGTAAGCAGTTTCTTCATGATCTTCTCCAAAATAACAAAACGGTCCGGATATGAACCGGCCTCGATGGCATTTTCCCCGCGTATGGTGCGGAAAACCGTAGTAGCGCTATTGCTCGTCGGCGACTCGCCAACGCGGAAACGGATCGTCCAGTTGGCGCCAGCCGGATTCGTCCAGCGCCATTTCTTCATCGTTCAGCAGACAGGCATCAAAGCAGGCCTTCAGTTCCGCCTGATCCATGCGGATGCCGATCAGCACGATTTCCTGGCGCGCATCGCGTCGCACCTTGCCCTGGCTGTCAACGCCTTCCGGCCAGAATCCGCCCGGGCTATGGTCGCGTGTCGATCCGGCGAGCGACCATACACCCGCCCATTCCGGCCGGCTGGCCAGCCAGTACCAGCCCTTGGCGCGTATCACGCCGGGCCATTCGGTATGAATCCAGTCCCAGAAACGGCCCGGGTGAAACGGGCGACGGGCCCGATAGACGAAGCTGGCAATGCCGTATTCCTCGGTTTCCGGCACATGTTCGCCACGCATTTCCTTCAGCCAGCCCGGCGCTTGCGCCGCCTGCTCGAAATCGAATAAGCCGGTGTCGAGCACGCTGCTCAACGCCACCTTGCCGAAGCTGGCGAGTTCGAGTTTGGCGCGCGGGTTAAGGGTGTGCAGGATGGATACAAGCCGCGCCAGTTCAGCGGGGCTGACCAGGTCCGCCTTGTTGACCACAATGACATCACAGAACTCGATCTGATCGACCAGCAGCGTCGACACCGTGCGCTCGTCGCCCTCGCCCAGCGATTCGCCGCGATCCGCCAGCAAGTCTTCGCTGGCGTAGTCGTCAAGAAAATTGCGCGCATCGACGACCGTCACCATGGTGTCGAGCCGCGTGAGCTTCGAAAGCGAAATGCCGTTCTCATCCTCGAAGGTAAAGGTTTCGGCCACCGGCAGCGGTTCGCCAATGCCAGTTGATTCGATCACCAAATTATCGAAGCGCCCTTCTTTTGCCAGGCGCGAGACTTCCAGCAGCAAATCCTCGCGCAGCGTGCAGCAGATGCAGCCGTTGGACATTTCCACCAGCTTTTCCTCGGTGCGCGACAACGCCGCGCCACCGTCGCGCACCAGCGCGGCATCGACATTGACCTCGCTCATGTCGTTGACGATCACCGCCACCCGGCGACCTTCGCGGTTATTCAGGATGTGGTTCAGCAAGGTGGTCTTGCCGGCGCCAAGAAAGCCGGACAGGACGGTGACGGGGAGACGATTTTCAGGGTGCATGGGGTTCCTTCTGGTTCTTTTGAATCAATCCCAAACCGCGTCCAGCGCCAGCAGCACGCGCGGGGCATCCTGCTCGGGCACGGCGGGTGAACGATGAATGGCGCCGCGATGATCGTTGCCCTGCCACAGTTCCCCCTTCAGTAAGGCAATGGAAAACGGCGCCACCTGACCGATACCGGCACGGGAAAGAATCAAGCCGGAGTTTTCATCCTCCATTCCTGCGGCACCATGGCCCATCCTGGTGCGGTCGGCATGGCCTTCCTCCAGCCATTCGGTGCCGGGGCCGCGGTAGGTGCAAAGCAGGCGGATACCGGTGCGATCGACATGGAAGCGCGGACACATGGCGCGACGGATCACCTCCAGACGCAGGGCGACGCGCTGACAGCCGAGCAGATCCCCATACACCGCCACGATAAAGGCGATGTCGTTGACCAGCGCCTGGCGGCCAGGCAGGTCTGGAAAATCGCTGGCAGCGCAACCTGGCTGCACATCCACCAGTTGACGGAAGCCTTCGCCCAGACGCGGTGCCGCCGCCGCCAGATAGCGTTCAATCAAGGAATCAGGCGAACGGGGCAGATGGCAAAGCTGAATATCCGGCTCGAAAATGCGCACCAGACCGGTCAGGCTGGCGACCTCGGCGATATCGGAAACTCCTTCCTCCGAAACCCGTTCCAGGGTCAACAATTCGGTCATGGCAGCAACTCCGGCAGTACCGCGCGTTCTTCAGCGCAAGCGGCAAAGGCGGCGCGAAACTCGGCCTCGGGCAAGTCACGACCGATGAACACCATGACGCTTTCGCGCGCTTCATCGTCGCGCCACGGGCGGAAGTTGTCGCCGCCCATGATCATGTGAACGCCCTGAAAGGCCACTTTGTCGGGGTTGCCAACCATGCACAGAATGCCTTTGTAGCGCAGCAGGTTTGCGCCGTGCTTCTCGACCAGCAAACCGATCGCCAGCTCCAGCTTGTCGCCATCGTAGGGACGCGACTCACGGATGACGAAGGATTTCACCGCATCATCGTGCTGGTGATGATCCTCGCCGAGAAAATCCGGTTCGATTGCCAGAATGTCATCCAGGTTGAAACCCTGGATGTCGAGCAGTTCAGAGAGATCCGTTTCGCCGAAATGCACCCGCCGAATCGCGGCGCGCGAATTGATGGCGCGTAGCCGCAGCTCCAGAGCGCGCGCCGTGTCCTCGTCGATCAGATCGGTCTTCGACAACAGCAGGCGGTCGGCGAAACCCACCTGCTCCAGCGCCTCGTGATACCGATCCAGCTGCAAGTCGGCATGACACGCGTCCACCACAGTCAATATGGCATCCAGTCGATAGGCGTCCTGGATGTCGTCATCGACGAAAAAAGTCTGCGCCACCGGCGCCGGATCAGCCAGCCCGGTGGTCTCGATGATCACCCGCTCGAAATCGAAGCTGCCGGCGGCCTTGCGTTGCGCCAGCTCGCCGAGGATGCGGATCAGATCGCCACGCACGGTGCAGCAGATGCAGCCATTGTTCATCACCACGATCTGCTCTTCGGGCGATTCCACCAGCAATGCGTCGTCGATGCCGGCCTCACCGAATTCGTTCTCGATCACGGCAATGCGGTGACCGTGCTGTTCAGCCAGAATGCGGTTCAGTAACGTGGTCTTGCCGGCGCCGAGGAAGCCGGTCAGCACGGTAACCGGAATGCGAATATCAGTCATGTCGGTGAAGTCTCGAAAATGCCATTCGTCACTCCCGCATCAATGCGTATGCGGCAGCAGCAGCCCGATCAACTGCACCGTGCCAATACCGGCCAGGAGCAGCACCAGTTGTGCAACGGCGTCACCGACCCGTCGCTGGCGATGCAGTTCCGGCACCAGATCGGCGACGGCAACGTAAATGAAACTGGCGGCAGCCACCACCAGCACATAAGGCACGGCGGTCTGCACGCCGTCGAGCGCAAAGTAGCCGGCAACGCCGCCCAGAATCATGGTCGCGCCTGACAGCGCATTGAGTAACAGCGCGCGGGCTTTGCTCAGCCCCGCATTGAGCAACACCATGAAATCGCCGATTTCCTGCGGCAGTTCGTGCGCCAGCACGGCAATGGCTGTGACCCAGCCGAGGGCAGGGTCCACCAGAAATGCGGCGGCAATCAGCACGCCATCGACGAAGTTGTGCAGACCGTCACCCAGCACGATCATTGTGACCTGCGGCGGATGCGTGTGCTGGCCGTGGGCGTGGTTATGGTCGTGACGCCACAGCGCAGCCTTTTCCAGCAGGAAGAACACAACGATTGCAGCGAGCAGAATCTGCCCGACCAACGCCGCGTCCAGGCCCAATGCCACCGCCTCCGGCAACAGGCTGGTGAAGGCGAATGCGAGCAGCACGCCCACCGCGTAGGCCACCATCCGGTCGGCGAAACGCGGCAGCCAGGTCAGCGCCAGCGTGGCAGCGAGCAGCACGGAAAGGACGCCGCCGGCCAGCGTGGCGAGAAGAATTTGAGCGAGAACCATGAACGACGACCGCCGGGCTTGCGCACTGAACAATGCAATTGGGTTGCATCTTAGCCGGCCAGCCCGTTTAGTTGCAACTGAGTTGCAATCTAGCTCTTCTATTTCAGCGCGACGGTGTCGTGCTGGGCGGTTATCGGAAGTCGTACCTGCTTTGCTGGAACTTCAGCTGATCAACCTGCGTGGGCCCGTCTTCATCTGTTTGTAGCCCTTTACAATTAGCCGCTTCAAGTGGCATCGAATTTCGGCTCCCGACTCTGAAGAGTCATTCGCCAACTCTACGGTTCTCCGGCAGGTAGCTGAATCAAGCAGACATTTGGCTAAGTGCTTCGGTGACGGTCGCCGGATGGGCCGGGTTTATCTGCTCGGCGAGCGGATTTTGACGGCGTATCTGATTGCCTGAGTATGTGCAGGATAGACATCCATTCGTGCATTCGGGTTGAGCGGTAGAACCCATGTTCAGTCCCGTATTATTCGCTCGCAGCCAAATTTTTTATTGTTAGCGATGTATGCGACGCATGATGGGTCGCTAAAGGAGATCATTATTGGACAGGCCATGGTTTTTGCATGTTTAGTAAAGCGATAGAAACCGTGGTCTTTCCCCAATGCCGTTAAGTTAGCGTTATGCCCAAGAAGGCGGGCATCCAGGAAATGATTCAAAAACTGGATTCCCGCCTTAGCGGGAATGACGGGGTTGGCCTTAACTTAACAGCATTGGGTCTTTCCCCTGTTTTCCCTGTTTTCCGTCCCATGTTTTATGCTAATTCCCCTTGCAGGCAACCGGCGCGCCGATGAAGTCCATCTACACACTGCAAATCCTGCGCGGCATCGCGGCTTGGCTGGTGGTATACCACCACTATATGCAGATGTTTTATGCCTTCGAATCCGCCTCCTGGTTGGGGGGCTTCTTCGTCACCCAAGGCGCATTCGGGGTTGACCTGTTCTTCGTCCTGAGCGGTTTCGTCATGACCTACACCATGGCCAATCATCAGTACCGAGCCCCTGCATTCATCATCAACCGGGTGCTCCGCATCGTCCCTGTGTACTGGTTCTACACCCTGCTGCTGGTGCTTCTGGCCTGGCTGTGCCGCGAAAGCTTCGCCTTTACGCGGTGGGATATCCCCTCCCTCGCCATGTCCCTGTTCTTCGTGCCGCATAAAAATCCCTCCGGCCTCGGAGCCTATCCCTTCCTCACTGTCGGCTGGACACTCAACTTTGAAATGTTCTTCTATGGCGTCATGGCCCTGTCCATCTGGGTGTTTCGTCACTACTGGATGCCGGCTTGCCTAGCTCTCCTGCTCCTGGCCCCCTTGTACTGGAGCCAGGACTGGCCGCTGCATAGCCTGCTAGGCAGCCCAATGTTGTTTGAATTCGCCGCCGGCATCCTCATCTGCAATGCCACTTTGCACCTGCCCCGACTGCAGCATCTTTCCCCGCTCGTACCGGCCACGCTGTTGGTAATTGCCATCCTGCTGCGTAGCCAGATGATGGCAGCCTGGCCCGTCCTCTGGCGCTTGAGTGACCTGTTGTACAGCCCTCATCTCACCACATTGGTGCCGGCAGCTTTGCTGGTGGCTGCGTGCGTTCTTGGGGAGCGGCATTTCCGGCAGAACCGAATCACGGATTTCCTGCGCTACCTCGGCGACACATCCTATTCGACCTACCTCTCCCATGTGCTGGTGCTCGGCGTGGTGCTGCAACTGATCCGTCCCCGGCAAGACCCGATGTCCGACCTAATGCTGGTACCCATCGTGGCCATCGCCGTCCTCGCCGTGTCCCACTACAGCTACAAATACATCGAGACTGGCCCCCTGTATCGTCGGATGAAACTGACCCTCCTTGGCAAGCCAGGAGAAGCCAATGGCGGCAAAATACAAAAATAGGGGACGGAAAGAATAGGACGTACCACGGAATCTTGCGGCACTTAATGTCTTCGCGATACAGCAAGCCTGAACGGCAGCGGTGGCCGAGTTGTGTGAATTGGCCCTACTGCAGGTCTCGAAGAACAGCGGCCGTTCAGCTGACCGCTTGCGAGAAACATGCAACGGCAGAAATTTGGCCGGGTCCGGCCCGATGCTCGCCTTTCCCAAAGCGGACCTTCACACGATCTGGCCGCACTACCTCTACCGTCTTTCGAGGCCAAACCCTGCTGCTCAATTCAATACCTTGTAAATCTGTATTGACCATTTGCAGCCACCGACGAAGCCAGACGAATCAACCCTGGATTTCAACCGCAGATTGCGAACACCCTGGTTTCATTCCGCACACCCCGGGCATATCCCCTGAATGGTCAACTCGGCTTTTTCAAACTGAAATCCCGCCGGCAGTGTCAGCGCGAAACTGGGTTGCATCTGCTCCAGACAAAACACCTGGCCGCAGCGGGTGCAGTGAAAATGCGCGTGGCCGTGTTCGGTGGCCATCACCGCATTGAAGCGCCAGAGTCGATCCTGTCCTTCGATCTTGTGCGCCAGTCCCTGCGTCACCAGCCAATCGAGCACGCGGTAGAGCGTGACGCGATCGAAATTCGAGCCTTGTTCGCGTGCGGCCGACTCGATTTCCTGATGGCTCAGCGCCCGCGTCGCGGCCAACAGGATATCGAGCACCTGCTCGCGTGCCGGTGT
>CAMDGQ010000084.1 GCA_945897955.1 Tepidiphilus sp. J10
GGAGGGTGGCCGCTCTCCAGCATTTTGCGGAACACCCGATAGGCGTCGTCGCTGCTCTCGTAGGCGCGCTTGGTGTCCTCGTCATTCACCCAGGCAAACACAATCACCCTGGCCTGCGCGTGGTAACGGAAGAACAGCCGGTACTGCTGATAGAACCTGGCTCTGCGCCAATGTTTGTGTTCGTCACCCAGTGTGCCACCTTGCCGGTATTCCGGCCGCGTCGGGTCTTGTGGGACGACATCGAACACCAGTTTGGCAATCGCTGCCAGTCGCTTGCTGGCGTTCTTCGTCACATAGCCCACCGGGTCTTTTTTCTTGATGCGCTCCACCTGCAAGCTCAAGACTTCAAGCTGCGCAAGAAAAAGCGGATGAGCGAAAACCGTCCAGCCGTGGATAACAGCCGGAAAAGGCTGGCCGCTGCTCATTCATCGTCCGCCGACAACGCACTATCCAGATCGACCTCGATGTGACCGACCAGGGATTGAATGCGCTGCGCGAATTCGGCATCAATGGCCTGCAAGCGCTCCGGATGTTCGGCAATGTCTTTGGAAAGAAAGGCGAGGAACTGGCCGAGCACCGGATCATTCCCTTGGACAGCGTCGGCCCGTGTCAGCACGACCTCGCCATTGGGGCGAATGGCATAGTGGAGCTTGTCGCGCTTGCCGAGTTGGAGCGCACGGCGAACGGTTTCCGGCACCGTGGTCTGGTAGCGGTCGGTCAGTGTGGATTCAACTTCGAGGGTGGCTGGCATGGCGCTCTCCGATGTTCGCTGCGGTAGATGCAGGCATGGTAATGCGACCGCATTGCCGCTTCAACCGCCAAATTTCCGCGTGTGTTCTTTTTCGACTTAAAGACGCCCAGTCGATTTTCAGGCTTCGGCGTCCTCGGTTTCGCTATCGTCCAGCGCCTCGTCGGTGAGGACTTCGCCGGCGGAGTCGGTGGGCAGGTCGGGCAGCTTGGCAGCGGCTTCGCGCACGTCCAGCTTGCCGGTCACGATGTCGGCGGTCAGGCGCGTGCAGTATTCCTGCATCAGCGCGATTTCGCGCTCGGTGCGGGTGATGGCGGTTCGCAAAGGCAAGAGATCTATCTCAATGGCATCGAGAATGGATTGCTGTTCTGTGATTAGTGGAATCGGAACAACAAGGTTCGCGTATTTGTCTGCACCAATGTTTTGGATCGTCGCTCTGTTGAAAATCGCATCTTTCCAACGGACGAATGCGGTGCTTTGGGTGAAGGCGAAGAGGAATGGTGGCATGACAACATCCGTGTTCGGACGGGCACGAATGAGGTAACCGGCGTAACAAGCCTTCACTGTTTCCGTGCGCACGATAAACGCCTTCCCAACGGTTGCACCGCTACGGGCAAAAAGAATGTCACCATCTTCAACAGGGTAATCCTTCGCTATTTCCGGTGGCAAAGAGCGGAAAGTATCTGGCCGAAGACTGCCGTCGCCGTTGAAGTCGGTGATGCGCAGATAGCGCGGCCAATCAGGGTTATCGAACTCGGCCGCAGCGTTCGCACCGTAGGTCAGCTTTCCGCGAATACAAAAACGCAACCTTCTTACCTCCCAATGCGCCGGTATCTCGCCGAGCCATGGGATGCCGGAGGGCTTGAGAGGGGCGTCTGCGTCGAGGCCGCGGGTGACGGCGCGGTGGATGATGGCCTGCTTCTGTTCGTTCAGCAGCCCGATCAGCTTGCGCTTGGCGCGGATGAAACCGTCGATCTTCCGATTCGCGTGGTCCAGACACTTCGCGATGGCCGCTTGTTCGTCGAGCGGAGGCAGAGGCAAATCTACGAGCGAGAAGTTATTGAAATTCAGATCCTGCCCGTCGCGGATGAAGTTCGACGTGGCTTGCAGCGCTCGGATGTAATCCACAGACTTGAACAGATGGGCGAAGTAACCCACCTCCGTCTCAGGCGACGGCTTCAGGACGACGTAGGATGACCGGATGCAACCCCGTGCCCACGCGCGCTCAAGCCCACCTTGGAAACTTCTCATGCTGATGACAAAGTCGTCCGGCTCGACGTGCGCCCGCTTCTCCAGGTTTTGTGTGATGCGGACCACTTTTCTTCCGACCCGGTTCTCAAACTCCTTCTGGGGAATGACGCCGTAAGCCTGAGTCGCCGACAACTGCTCGTCATCTGGCCGCGCCCGCTCTGTTCGTGCAGTGAAGAGGCCTTTGCTACGAACAATTTTCCAATGCTCGGGGATAGCGGTAAGCCACGGAATGTTGATCTCGCTGGTTCGCGTCATCGGTTTCGTCTTCGCGGAGTCAGCATACGGCTTGAGCCCCTCGATCATGGCTGCCCCCCTTGCTCGTCACTGTCCCAGTATTCCCGGTAGGCGTTGACGTAGTCAGCGGTGGCGGCGGGGTCGATGTCCCAATAGTGACGACAGAGTTTCTTGTACATCTGCAGCACGGTTTCATCGCCGCAGAAGTCGAGCAGGCGATCCAGCGTGTGCTCGATGTGCTGCGTATCGCGGGAACGGGTGCGCAGGATGTCATCCACCACCGGCTGGTATTGCTGCGCAGCCTGGCGCTGAATAGCCCGCAGACTTTCCGCGAACTTGAGGAATGCTTGCATATCGTCGGTGCCGCATGACTGGTCCCCAGAGACTGAGAGCCGCTTGCTGGAAGAGTGTTGAGTAGCCATGGTCAGTTTTGTCCGCCGGTGACTTTCGTTTTTCGTTTGGATTTTGGGGCCGGCGGGGTAGCTGCATCGACAGAGTTGGCGAGGATTTGGTCGGCGATGAGCGACTGTTCGCGCAGGAGTTCCGCCCGGAGTTCCTCCTCGCTGGGGAGTATGAGTTTGTATTTGGTCGCGAAGAGCTGCTCGTTGCCGTGGAGAACGGAGTAACGCACCACGGTATGGTCCTTTTGCGCACAGAGAATGATGCCAACGGTAGGTCCATCGTCGGGGGAGCGTCGCTGGTCGTCGTAAAGGCGGACGTACATGTCCATCTGGCCGATGTCCTGATGCGTGAGTTCACGCGTCTTGAGATCAAAGATGACGAAGCATTTGAGCAGGTAGTTGTAGAAAACCAGATCGATATAGAAATCCTTGGTTTCGGTGCTGATGCGCTGTTGGCGGGCGATAAAGGCGAAGCCCTTGCCCAGTTCCAGCAGGAAGGCCTGAAGGTTGTCGATGAGGGCGTGTTCCAGACTGGATTCCAGGAGCTTGCCGGTACCGGGCAGGCCGAGGAACTCCAGCATAACCGGATCGCGGATGAACTCCCTCGGGGTGGCCTGTATTTCGGCGAGGTTGTGTGTCGCCTCTTCGCGTAGCGGCTGGCGGTCTTTACTGGCCAATAGGCGCTCGTAATAGAGCGTACCGATCTGACGTTCGAGGGCGCGGGTGTGCCAATGCTGGGCAGCGGCCTCTTCCATATACCAGAGGCGAGCGTCAGCATCGTCGACCCGTAGAAGGAGTCGGTAATGGGTCCAGCTCAAATTTAGACGCAGCGCGTCTAAATTTGGAAAGGCCCGGTAGAACTGGGTCATCTTGTAAAGATTGGAGACGTCAAAACCTTTGCCAAACTCAGCTGAAAGTTGGGTGGAGACTTGGGCGAGGACGGATCGGCCGTAGGCGGCACGGGGAGCACCGCCTTGCTCATGCTCAACGATGTGACGGCCGACGATCCAGCAAGTGCGGACCTGCACCACATCCACCGCGTGGAGCGCCTGCTGCCGCGCTTCGACGATGACGGCCCGAAGAGTAGCCAAGAGGCTGGTGACGCTGTCAGTGCTGGGCATCGCAGGGACGATATCACTCTCCCCAGCCTGCTTTTTCGTGGCTTTCTTTTTCATCATTTGCTCCCTTGCGTTAATTCTTGCGACAGTGTCGCAAGAATCTACTTTCCATAGGCGGCACGCCCCGCCTGCGTACAAAGCGCCGATTGTGTCGACAGCGTCGACACAATCGGCGGATCGGGGAAGAACTGGGCAAACTGAATGCGCGATTGACGGTGGCGTAGCCAAAGCCTCCTCTGAACTCCTCTGTCAATTCTCGCGACACCGTCGCGAGAATTTGTTTTCCATACGCCTCACTTTGTGTCACCGCTGGCGACACGATTTCGCTTGCCTTCTTTGTCATGCCGCAGCCCCTCCAGTGATCTCACTGAGCAGCCCTTCGGTTTCCTGCTCCAGCGCCAGGATGTCGGCGCTGATCTCGGCCAGGGTGCGCAGTTTTGGCGGCTGGTAGAAGTGGCGGGTGAAGCTGATTTCATAGCCGATCTTGGTATCGGCTTCGACAATCCAGGCATCGGGCGTGTAGGGCAGCACTTCGCGGCGGATGAAGGCTTCGATGCCACCGTTTTCCAGCAGCGGAATTTGCTCGTAGTCGCGCAGTTCGCTGTCGGGTTCGTATTCGACGACGCAGGTTTTGCCGTCGATTTCGGTCTCGAAGCGACCGCGCAGGGGGTCGGGCTGAGCCTTGCCGGGTTTGTGGATTTTCTTGATGACGGCGGGCGCGTCTTCGACCCGCCAACTGACGGCGTTGATGATCAGCTTGAGGTCGGCGGCACTGGGCTTGCGGCCGAGTTGCTTGAGCGTCGCCTCGACCCGTTCGAGGAAGACGTTGTGGTCTTCCATCAAGCCGTCGCCGAGGGCTGCACGGAGCTGGTTGGCAGTTTCGATGAGCTGGGCGTCGCGCTTCCAGGTGGCCTCGCTGAGCAGCTTCTTCTTTTTGGTTTCGGGTAAGGCTTTCCTGACGGGGGGCTCGCCGTTTTCGTCGTCGTCCTCTTCGCCATCGCCCTTGCCGGAAACGTTCCAATCGTTGACGAGTTGTTCGAGTTGCCGGCGGATGCTGGCGGGGTTGTCGAACAGCGCGTCGCCGAGTTGTTCGTAGAGCGCGGCGCGGATGTCTTCGTCGCCCGAGGCGTAACGCAGGGTTTCGATGCGCGAGCGGGAAAGCTGACTATGCAGGCGCAACGGCCGCTCGACTTTGACTTTCCAGTAACCGAAGGCGGCATTGGGGAAGATTTTCGACTGTGGCGTTTCCTGGAATGCAAGGAAGGTGTCGCAAATGCGCTGGATGTCGTCGGCAGCCAGTTCGCAGTTCTTCTTGCCCATGTTCTTGCGCAGCGGCTTGAACCATTGGGTGGCGTCGATGAGCTGGACCTGGCCCTGGCGGGCTTCGGGTTTGCGGTTGCTCAGCACCCAGACGTAGGTGGCGATGCCGGTGTTGTAGAAGAGGTTCAACGGCAGCGCGACGATGGCTTCCAGCCAGTCGCTTTCAATGATCCAGCGGCGGATGTTGCTTTCACCCTGGCCGGCATCGCCGGTGAACAGCGACGAGCCGTTATGCACCTCGGCGATGCGGCTGCCGAGCGGCGTGTCGTGTTTCATCTTGCTCAGCATGTTGGCGAGAAAGAGCATCTGGCCGTCGCTGGAGCGGGTGAGCAGCGAGTATTCCGCATCGCCGGCGTGACTGATGACGAAGCGCGGGTCTTTCAGGTCTTTCTTGCCGCCCATGCGCTCCAGGTCACTCTTCCAGCTTTTGCCGTAAGGTGGATTGGCGAGCATGAAGTCGAATTCGCGCGAGCGGAAGGCATCGTTGGCCAGCGTGCTGTGTTCCGGGCCGCCGACGATGTTGTCGGCTGCGTCTCCGTCGCCCTTGAGCAGCAGGTCGGCCTTGCAGATGGCGTAGGTCTCGCCGTTGATTTCCTGGCCGTAAAGATGGGTGGCGACCTGTTTGCCGTGGGCCTTGGCGATCTGCTGAAGGGTTTCTTCCGCTACCGTGAGCATGCCGCCGGTGCCGCAGGCGCAGTCGTAGAGCAGGTAGGTACCGGACTCGATCCTGTCGGCCACCGGCAGAAACATCAGGTTCGCCATCAGGCGCACGGCATCGCGCGGCGTCCAGTGTTCGCCGGCTTCCTCGTTGTTGTCTTCGTTGAAGCGGCGGACGAGTTCCTCGAACATCGTGCCCATCGAGTGGTTGTCGAGGCCGGGCATGATGTTGCCACCCTCGCCGACCGGAAACGGGCTGATGTTGATGTCCTTGTCGAGGAACTTCTCGATCAACGTGCCGAGCGCGTCGGCTTTGGACAGGCGCGGAATCTGGTGGCGAAACTCGAAGTTGGTCAGGATGTCCTGCACATTGGGCGAAAAGCCATCGAGGTAGGTCTCGAAGTCATCCTTGAGTTTCTGTTGCGTGGCGCGGGCTTTGAGGTCGCGCAGCAAAAAAGGCGAGGTGTTGTAGAACGCCTGGCCGGCGGCGGCGCGTAGTGCGTCGTCCTGATTGGTGATGCCTGCCTTGTCGAGTGCGGCCTTCATCTCCAGCACCGCCTGTTTGGTCGGCTCCAGCACCGCGTCGAGACGACGCAGCACGGTCATCGGCAGAATGACATCGCGGTATTTACCCCGCACATAGACGTCGCGCAGCACGTCGTCGGCGATGTTCCAGATGAAGTTGGTCAGCCAGTTGAGTTGTGCTTGATCCACGGGTGGTTTTTCCTGGTTTACGCGAGTGAAGAACCCGGCTGCCGTGAACCGGCGATGGTTCAGCGCTTTTTGGTGGCAGCGGTACGCCGAAGATGTTCAAGTTTCATTGGCAGCGGAGGGTTCTTCTGTTTTTTTACTTCCCGGCAAGGACGGCATTGTCGTTCAGCGCCCAGGTATGGGCAATCAGACCCCGCGCCTCATGATTTGTGTATTTCTGGATAACTGGGTTCGTCAAAATGCGGCTGACAAGGAGGGTTATCGCATGGTCAGGAAGCAAAGATTTGCTGATTGATGGTGCACCGGCAAGCAGGAAGGCCGGAGATTCACTCCCGTTGAATGGCTGCTTCTGAGGGATAAAAGGGACGAACATCCGCTTTGGATAAGGGCTCTCAGCGGCAGCAACTTGCCGATCTCGGTCCCTCGCCATGTGAACTCACCGAGCCATCCAGTTTTCTGCGGTCACACCCGATTCCGGACGCCCCATCAAACTTATGACGCCTTGCCTCAGCCCTTCCCGAACAACTTGTCGAGTTCGCTCTTGGCGTCCGATTTCGCCTGGGTTGCCGTACCGCCGCCAAACAGGGCATCCAGCGGATTGCCGGTCGACATTCCACTCGATGAGGCGGCGTTGAATGCTGCCGATTTGGGCTGAAACCAGTCGCAGAAATTCGCCCGCGTCTTGTTGCGGACTTCATCTGCGGCGCGTTCGCGACACTGTTTCGCCTTGCCGGTGTCATAGTGCCGGCACAGCCGGCAGACATGCAGTTCGGCGCCGCAGGACAGGCATTCGGCGCGTCGCCCCAGCGGCATCGGCTGCGCTTTCAGGCTGGCGCCGCATTGCCAGCAAACCAGTTCATCCGCCATGGGCCGCTCTCCTTGCGATAAATGGCGCGATGATAATGGCTCGAACATTGGAGAAAAACATGGCTTTCGGACTCATCGTCATCGGCGACGAAATTCTTTCCGGCAAACGTCAGGACAAGCATTTCGCCAAAGTGCGTGAACTGCTCGCGGCGCGTGGCCTGAAACTGGCGTGGGTGCAGTATCTGGGCGACGAGCGGCCACGCTTGATCGAGGCTTTGCGCCGCTCGTTCGCAACGGATGATGTGGTGTTCAGTTGCGGCGGCATCGGCGCAACGCCGGACGATCACACGCGTCAGGCCGCAGCCGCCGCGCTGGGCGTGCCGCTGGTATTGCATGACAGTGCGCGCGATCTGATCGCGACGCACATGGCCGAGATCAATCAGCCGCTGACTGCGGAACGCTTGCGCATGGGCGAACTGCCGCAAGATTCGGCGCTGATCCCGAATCCCTACAACCGTATTCCCGGCTTCAGCCTGAATCGCCATCACTTCGTCCCCGGTTTTCCGGTCATGGCCTGGCCGATGATCGAATGGGTTCTGGACACGCATTACCGCGCATTGTTTGGCGTCGGCGCGCAAGCCGAACGCGGCATGATCGTGCGCGGCCTCAATGAGGGCACGTTGACACCGTTGATGGAAGCGGTGGAGCTGGCTTTTCCGGAGGTTCACGTTTACAGCCTGCCGCGTATCGATCCGGAGCAGCGTTTTCGCTATGAAATCGACCTCGGCGTGAAGGGTCCGGCCGAAACATTGGCGGCGGCGTTCACCCGGTTGCGCGAGGGCGTGCTGGCATTGGGTGGCGAAATTTCGGATCAGGCCGCAAATCAGGACGCATCGGCAACGTAGCGGCAGTTCGTCTCGCGCAGCGTAAAACTGGCGAGCCAGCCAAACAGGGCGAATGCGAACAGCACTGCGATGCCGATCTGGTAATGCGCCAGATTCAGTTTCAAGCCGGCGCCGCCGGCCGCCCGGTCGATCGCCCAGCCGACCAGCGGTTGCAGGATGGCCGCGCCGAGGAAGGCGCCGGTATTGACCAGGCTGGTGGCCATGCCGGACAGCGCGTGCCGGTTTACTTCCTTGGCGCAGGCCCAGGTCAATGTGAAGCCGGCCGCGCCCAGGCCCATGAGGAAAAACAGGGCGTGGCTCCAACCCGGTCGCAACTGCCAGCCGAGCAGCAATGGTAGCCAGCAGCCGACATAGAGGCCGCAGGTCACGATGACCACCGGCTTGCGCTTGCCCAGTCGATCCGACAGCGTGCCGATGAAGAACGCCCCGAGCGCGAAAGCGGCGAGCAGGATCGAAGTATGCGCGGTGGCCGTGGCGCGATCCCAGGCATGGCCCTGGGTCAGGAAGGGCACCGCCCAGAGTCCGGCGAAGGCGAACAGCGTGCCGGAAACGCCGAGATTGACGAAGAAGCCGGGCCAGGTAGCGCGATTGCCGGCAACGCGCAGCAAGCCGTCATACCAGTGGCCGTCGTGCGCGGGATGCGAGGTTTTGCCATCGAGCTCGCGCAGGCTGGGCAATCCGACCACGCCGGGGTTGTCGCGTACCAGCCACCAGGCCAGCCAGGCCAGGAATAACGACAACAGCCCGACCACGACGAAGACATCCCGCCAGCTCGCATAGCCGAGTATCCAGGCCAGCGGCGAGGCGGCCAGCACCGCGCCGAGATTGCCGAGCAGGATGGTAAGTCCGGTCAGGGTGCCGAAATGGCGTTCGTTGAACCAGGCCGCGTTGAGCTTGAGCAGGGCGATGAAAGTCACCGAGACACCCAGTCCGACCAGCAGACGGCCGATCGTGGCAAGACTGAAGCTGTCGGCCAGGCCGAACAGCAGCGATCCCAGCCCGGCAATGACGCCGCCGGCCGCGACGATGCGGCGCGGGCCGAGCGTATCGGCCAGCACGCCGGTGGGAATCTGCATCAGCGTATAGACGTAGAAATAGGTCGCGGCGAGGCCGCCGAGCGCGGCCGAGTGAATCTGGAACGCGGCCTGCAAATCGCTGGCGATGGCCGCCGGCGCGAAGCGGTGAAAGAACGACAGCACGAAAGCCAGGCCGACCACAACGAAGGCGGTCCAGCGTAAACGCTGGAGCTGGAGTTGTTGCGCCGGTGAGATCACGAGGCCTGGTCGACGTGCATTTGCAGCCAGAACTCAAGCAAGGCCAGATGCCACAACTTGCTGCCCTGGATGCGCGTGTGGTGCTGTTCCGGCTCGGCGAGGAGTTTCTCGACATAGGCGCGCTGGAACAGGCCACGCTGGCGGCAGGCCTGCGAGTTCAGGATATCGGCCATGAAATCGTAGAACTCGCCGCGCACATATTTCAGCGCCGGCATCGGGAAATAGCCTTTCTTCCGGTCGATCACTTCGTCGGGCACCAGGCCGCGCGCGATCTTTTTCAGGATGTGCTTGCCGCCGGAGGCCAGCTTGAGTTCGGGCGGCATGCGTGCGGCAAGTTCGACCAGTTCGTGATCGAGGAAGGGAACGCGCGCTTCCAGGCCCCAGGCCATGGTCATGTTGTCGACCCGCTTCACCGGGTCGTCGGTGATCAGCATGGTGGTGTCCATGCGCAGCACCTGATCAATGAATTCATCCGCATCCGATTCGGTTAGTCGGGCGGAAACGGTGAACGCGGTGTGGTTGAGGCCATGCAGCGCCGGGTTCACGGTTTCCAGATATTCGGCGTGGTCCCGGTCGAAATAGTGGCGACTGAAGCGTTCCAGCGGCGTACCGGATTTCTCGGCGTGCATCTTCGGATACCAGTAGTAACCGCCGAACACCTCGTCCGCGCCCTGGCCGCTCTGCACCACCTTGACACTTTTTGAAACCTGTTCCGAGAGCAGGTAAAAGGCGACCGCATCCTGGCTGACCATGGGTTCGGACATCTGCGCCACCGCTTCCGGCAACCTCGCCAGCACCTGATTGTTTGGAATATGGAATTGATGGTGGCGCGTGGAAAAATGCCGGGCGACAGCATCGGAGTATTCGAATTCGTTGCCTCTCTCCTCCGGCTGGTCCTCGAAACCGACGGAAAAAGTCATCAGGTCTTCAACGCCCTGCTCGGCCAGCAACGCAACCAGCAAACTTGAATCAAGTCCGCCGGAAAGCAGCACCCCCACTTTCACATCAGCGATCAACATACGTTTGCGAACAGCCGCACGCAGTGCGTTGTGGATGGCCTCGCGCCATTCCCCTGCCTTCAACGGTCGCTCCGTCCGTGTTGCGTTCAGTCGCCAGTAAACGCGCCCCTTCCGCCGACCGCTCGCGTCATAGCGCAACAGGCTGGCGGGCTCCAGCTTGCGGATGCCGTTCAGCAATGTCCGGGGTGCGGGGACCACGGCATGCAACGTGAGATGGTGATGCAATGCTTCCGGGTCTATCGACGTGTCCACGCCGCCGGCCGCCAGCAAGGCCTGAGGGGTAGAAGCAAAACGGATGCAATGTTCATCCTGAGTGTAATAAAGCGGTTTGATGCCCAGCCTGTCGCGCGCCAGAAAGATCTCGCCAGCCAGCCGGTCCCATATCGCGAAGGCGAAGGCACCATGCAGATGAACCGGACACTCATCGCCCCATTCGACATAGGCGCGCAGGATGACTTCGGTATCGCCATCGGAATGGAAGGTATGACCCTTGGCCATGAGTTCCGCGCGCAGTTGCGGGTAGTTGTAGATGGTTCCGTTGAACACCAGAGCCAGGCCTGCGGCTTCATCCACCATGGGTTGGCGGGAACGTTCGGTGAGATCAATGATGGCCAGGCGGCGGTGGCCGAGCGCAACGCGACCATCGAAAAACAGGCCATCACCATCCGGCCCGCGCCGGGCCAGTTTGTTCACCATGCGCTTCAGGACCGCTTGATCGGGCGTCAGACTATCGAAACGGAATTCACCCGCAATGCCACACATGTCTTGTCTCCTTGTTGTTTTTCATACCGGCCACAAAGGCTCTTCCTGCATCAGCGCGATCTGTTCGCGCAATTCAAGAATGCGATCCTGCCAGTAATGTTGCGTGTTGAACCAGGGAAACGCGGCTGGAAATGCCGGGTCGTGCCAGCGTCGAGCGATCCAGGCTGAATAATGGATCAGCCGCAGGGTGCGCAAGGCTTCCAGCAGGTAAAGCTCGCGCGTGTCGAATTCGCAGAAATCCTCGTAACCGGCCAGCACATCGGCAAGCTGGCTGGACATGCCGGCGCGATCACCGGAAAGCAGCATCCAGAGATCCTGCACCGCCGGCCCCATTCGGCTGTCGTCGAAATCAACGAAATGCGGACCTTCATCCGTCCACAACACATTGCCCGCATGACAATCGCCATGCAGACGCAAATGCATGACATCCCCGGCACGCTTGAAACAGGCTCGAACCCCCTCAAGCGCCTGGTCGATGACGCTTTTCCACGCCGTCAGCAAATCGGCCGGCAACCAGTTGCCGGCCAGCAGAAACGCGCGCGGCTCATCACCAAAGCTGGCGATATCGAGTGTGGGCCGGTGGATATAGGGTTGCAGCCTGCCAACGGCATGAATACGGCCAATGAAACGCCCCATCCATTCCAGCGTTTCGCCGCGATCGAATTCCGGCATGCGCCCCCCGCGACGCGGGTAAACCGCAAAACGATAGCCCTGATGTACATGCAGACTGGCCCCGGCAGCGAGTATCAGCGGAGGAACAACCGGTATCTCGCGGCCGGCCAGATCCAGCGTGAAAGCATGCTCTTCAAGAATCGCGGCATCCGACCAGCGCGCGGGCCGATAGAACTTGGCTACAACTGGCGGACCGTTTTCCTGACCAACCTGAAAAACCCGGTTCTCATAGCTGTTGAGGGCCAGCAGACGGCCATCAGTTCGCAAGCCGACATCATCCAGCGCATCAAGCACCGTATCCGGGGTGAGCTGGGCGTAAGGCTGAATGGAAGTCGTGGACATGGCCGCCATTGTATGGGGCGAAAGCATGTCCGTAGAGGATGCAACCGAAAGTACCGCGACGGTGAGCGGAAAAGCTCAAGCGCTGGTTCTGACCTGCGACTGCTGAGACTGTTCCTGCGCTGAAATCAGCATCAACGCGCCCTTGGGGGGCAGTTGGTAGATCAGAATATCCTTGCTATCGAAAACCTTGAGCACACGATGCCCATCTTCAACATCCATCTTGACCCCGCCGCTTGTGGCGAGCGCTGCGTCTCTTTCCGACGCGGCGATGGCGGCCCGGTCCGCCCGTGAAGCTTCACTTTCGACACGAACGTCCTCGGCGGCCTGCGCCTGATCGACCCGGACGCTATCCTTTTGGCGTGGTGCGGCGGTTCGTTGTTCCGGCAGGTCTTTCCGGTCGTTGTTGATCGAAACCACACTTTCTCGCGCAACGGAAACCTTCTGCGCCGCCTCCCTTGGAACCCGAGGTTCTGCAAATGCCGGCAGCAGATAACCGGAAGTCGAGTTGATGGCGCTGATTTCCATGGTCTGGAGCAATGTTGATTATGAAATCAATTACTCAGTGCAGCCGCCTGCGAATATGTTTCCAATGCACGAACTACCGAGCGCGACAAAGGCGGCTCGGCTTGCCCTGATTCGGTTCCGGCCTGACGAGCCTGTTCGACACGGTCACTTCCATTCTGCTGATCGGCGGCGGGAGGAACTTCAGTCTGGGGCAATACCCGATCGGTCCCGAGCGCTGCAACCTGCTGCGAAGCGCCACTCAATGTGACTTGATCGTTGGTGCGCACCGATTCCACCGACTCCCGCTCACTCCGCAAATTGCGCGCCTGCTGTTCTTGGGGCTGCGCAAGCGCCTGTGGGATGATTGATGCAACAGCACCAGACTGTGCATTCAGTGATGATATTTCCATGACCCGACTCCTTTACACACAAACCTGCTGCCTTGATGGCGACCGCAAATTTACATTCAGAACCATTGAAACCACTTAACGAATTCTCGATCCGATACCAGCATAGTCCTTAATATCAAAGTGTTAAAGCCGGAAAAGGTTTGCTGCCCCTGTTCCATGCATTGTTTCTCCGAAATACCGAAGCGGGATGAAGACTGCGAATGCATAAATTTTTCGACATCAGGAAACTCGCATTATCCGTGTGCAGGCTGGCAATCTCTGGCTTGCTGCTGAGTGCCAATTGGGCCTCTGCCGCGCCGTCCGAAGTTGTTTTCAATTTGCGCTCCGGGGCTGAAGTGGTTTGCCAGCGTTACGCCGCTGCAGGCGATGTTGTCGCCATCTGGATTACCGGCCAATACGGCCGTACCGAGGAAGAGCACAAAGCGGCGGCTGAAATGGCTGAGCAAGGGGTGGAAACCTGGGTAGCAGACCTTTTGGCGCCGTATTTTCTGCCGCTGCTGCCAAGCAGCCTGAGTCAGGTGCCTGACCAGGACTTGGTCGAATGGCTGGAAGCGGTACGTCAACGCAACCCAGAACGCCGCATCGTTCTGGTGGCCACCGGGCGCGTTTCCAGCCTGGCTCTTCGCGCCGTTCGCGGCTGGCAAGAGCGACTCGGCCCGGACAACAGCAAGGTAGTCGGTGGCGCCTTGCTGATGTTTCCACTCCTTTACCAGGAACTGGTACCAGGCCAGGAACCCGAATACGACCCGGTGGTCAAGCAGACGCAACTTGACCTGGTCATTCTGCAACCCAAATCTTCTGCGGGTTACTGGTGGCGCGATCGATTACAGGGTGTCCTCGAAGAAGCCGGCAGTCATGTAAGGATGCAGGTCTTGCCGGGCTTGCGCGACGGGTTCTATCGACGTGGCGACATTACCGCGCACGAAACCGCCGCTGCCGCGCGCCTCGGCCAGATCATGCTTGATGCGTTGAAGCCATTGATAAACAAGGAAAAGAAATGAAATCCTGGGTCTGCTCGATCTTTCTGGCCTTGCTTGCAATGCAATCCTGGGCTGCGGAGCTCAAGACGGTACCGATGCGCCCGGCCCCAGCCATGATGCTGCCGGTTCTGGATGCGGCAAGCATGGATTTGAAGCAGCTACACGGCAAGGTGGTATTGGTCAATTTCTGGGCGGTCTGGTGTCCGCCTTGCCGGAAAGAAATGCCCTCCATGACCCGTTTGATGACCAAATTATCAGGCAAGCCATTTGCCATACTCGGTGTCAACGAAGGAGAAAGCCCGGAAGAAATCCGCGCGTTCCTCAAGCAGGTACCGGTCAACTTCCCAATCCTGCTTGATACCGAAGGCGCTTACCTGAAACCTTGGCAGGTCTTTGCATTCCCGACCAGCTATGTCGTTGACAAGCAAGGACGCTTGCGGCTCGGCTTGTTCGGTTCGATCGAATGGGACAGCCCGGAAACCGTCAACGAGCTTGAAAAACTGATATCGGAGCAATAACCGACCTGATGCCGCACTGCTTGCGCGGCTATGCATAAATCGCGCGAAAGCCGTGCAGATAGGGGATAAGGGAATGTTTGATGGTCGGGGTGAGAGGATTCGAACCTCCGGCCTCCACGTCCCGAACGGGCTATCCCTGCCTAAAACGGTGTCCTGCGTTGCGATAGGTTCATTGTAAATCAAGGAGTTGCGTTTGTCTTCGCTCAGTTTCGCGAAGCTGCGCGCAGTGGCAATCCACCCCTGATTGCCACTAAATTGCCACTAACCTGGCAGAGCCAGGACGGACAATAAATCGCTCCCCTGCGCGAAACCGTGCAACGTCGCCCACATCAGTAGCTATACGCTGGACCGTAACAACATTGGTCCCGTCTTGACACATCATCACGCAGCATTCGTCCCACTCACAAAGCAAGTAGTCGCTGACCATCTCGGCCTCTCTGTCCGGTCAGTCGAAAACTGGATAAATGAAGGCATCATGCCTGCCCCGGTGAAACTTGGTAACCGCGTCTACTGGCACCCTGATACTTTCTTCGGGTGGCTGTCGAACCGGTTGAAGGAACCTTCTGCCGAGGGCAAAGTGGTGAAATCCGAGCCTCCTACCAAAAAGCCGCGTGCCAGGCGTTCTGATGCGGTGGGAGATAACCTGCGTGCAAGCACGGAGAGAAAACTGGCTCGCTTGCAAGCAACCCACTAACCCCTTCTTAGGTTCTTGTTTGCCGGCTTAGTCCGACTCTACGTGACTGAATTGCATCACTTTTGTGCCTAACCAAACTTAGTGTCGCGTGCAGCTTCGACCAATTCCACGAGCTTATCAGTGGCATGACGAATGCCTTTGAGGACTGGCCCACCAGATGGTTGGACTGAAAAGCTTGAAGCATCCATGTTATGAAGGGTAACGCTTCGACGTAACGCAGCCAGAGTTG
>CAMDGQ010000085.1 GCA_945897955.1 Tepidiphilus sp. J10
CACTTTGGCGGCGTTGGCCGGGTCGAGATTGCCGGTGGGTTCATCCGCCAGCACCAGCCGCGGGCGATGCACCAAAGCCCGGGCGATGGCCACGCGTTGCATTTCGCCGCCGGAAAGCTCACGCGGCCAACTGGCATGCCGGTCGCCAAGGCCGACGGCATTCAGCAACTGCTGTGCCGCCGCATCCGAAACCGCATTCTCCTTCTCGCCTTGCAACCAGAGCGGCAACGCGACGTTTTGCAGAATGTTGAGATGCGGCAGGATATGAAAAGCCTGAAAAATGAAGCCCAGTTTGTCGCGCCGTAACCGCGTCAACGCCGCTTCATCGAGCTGGCTGTAATCGACGCCATCGAGAACGAGTCGCCCACCATCCGGCCGATCAAGCCCTGCAATCAGGTTGAGCAGCGTCGATTTACCGACGCCGGATTCGCCGACGATGGCCACATATTCGCCGGCGTGCAGTTGCAGCGAGACATCGCGCAGCACGCTGCGGCCGTTGAACCGGCGCGCAAGACGATCAATTTCGAGCAAGTGCTGCACTCAATCAAACCTCAACCGGAGGAACCGACAGGAGCCGCTCGATTTCCGCCGTCAGCTCGGCCGGTTTGGTGGTGGGAGCATAGCGCGCGACCACTTGACCGTTGCGACCTACCAGAAACTTGGTGAAATTCCACTTGATCGCCTCGCTGCCGAGCAAACCGGGCGCGGCATGCGTCAAGTATTGATAGAGCGGATGCGCCTGGGCCCCATTGACCTCGATCCTGGCGGACATGGGAAAGCTGACGCCATAATTCCTGCTGCAAAACCGGCCAATGTCGGCGGCGTCGCCCGGCTCCTGATGGCCGAACTGATTGCAGGGAAATCCGACTACGACGAAACCGCGTTCCCGGTATGCCCGCCACAATGTTTCCAGGCCGGCATATTGCGGCGTGAAACCGCACTCACTGGCGGTGTTGACCAGCAACATCACCTGGCCGGCATAGTCCGCCAGGCGCAGAGTGCCGCCGGTCAGGCTGGGCAGGGTAAATTCATTTATCGTCTGGGTCATGGTCTGCACCTTGTTTCTTCATTGATTGTATTGGCCGGAGCCCGCAGCCACTCCACCAGATGAAAGCGGCCCGGCGCGAGTTGCCATAGGGTGTATTGCCGGGGCGATTGCGGCTGCATGCCGGCGCATTCGTGATCGTGAATTTCCAGTTCGCCACCCAGCCAGAACCGGGCCAGCAGGTCGTCCAGTGGTTCTGCCTGGGGCAAGGTGAGCTGAACAAAGCGGCTTGGCCGGCGCGCGGTGGAGGCAAGGTCGTGCCAACTGGCCCATTGTCTGCCATGCAAGGCCGTTTGCAGCGCGGCCAGCCAGGTTTGCCGATCGTGCCCGCCGCTTTGACCGACCAGCTTCTGGCCGAGCAGGTTGCAGAACAGGAAAGCGGCATCCGGATGGCGTTGCGCCAGCATCGCGGGGCCATCTGACTGCGCCAGCCAGGCTGCATCGGCAAATTCAAACTCGAAGTCGGAGAAACGCTTGCGCAGCAGATGGCGCGCCAGCGCATCCGGTTCCAACACGCTAATGCGTCGAAAGCGCGCCAGAAAACGAGCATTCAGCGCATAGCCGCCGCTCGGGCCGATCAGCACCAGGTGCGATGCCTCGGGACGCCAGGCATCCAGCCAGCGCGCGACTTCACTGTGAAACGGCAGCCAGCGCGTGTGCTTCCAGCGCCAGGCGCGCAGGTGATAGTTGAGACCGCCGCTGGGGTGCAGCAGCGGCATTACGCGCCGAACACCAGCTTCGCCACGTCCTTGTAGTGCTTGACGAAGCTGACCGACAGGCCGGCTTTGACGTAATCCGGCAGGCGGTCGAAATCCGGTTGGTTGGCATTGGGCAGGATCAGTTCGTGGATGCCGACGCGCTTGGCGGCGATGACTTTTTCGCGGATGCCGCCGACCGGCAATACCTGGCCGGTCAGAGTCAGTTCTCCGGTCATCGCCAGTGGTCGATTGATCTGCTCGTTGCGCGCCAGCGACAGCAGCGCCGTCGCCATGGTAATGCCGGCGGAAGGACCGTCCTTTGGCGTCGCCCCTTCCGGCACGTGCAGATGCACGAAGGCCTCGTCGAAGAATTTGGCATCCGCCTTGTACAGCTTGAGATGGCTGGAAATGTAGCTGTAGGCGATCTCGGCGGATTCCTTCATGACGTCGCCCAGCTTGCCGGTGAGCTTGAAGCCGCGATTCAGCGTATGCACCTTGGTTGCTTCGATGGTCAGCGTAGCACCGCCGAGTGCAGTCCAGGCCAGGCCGGTGACAACGCCAATGCCGGCTTGCGGCTTTTCAGGAATGTACGGTGGTTCGTTGATGTAGTCGGCTAGATCGGCGGCAGTGACATGCAGTTTTTCCGCTTCCTTGCGCACGATCTTGACCACGCTCTTGCGCAGCACCTTGCCCAGGTTCATTTCCAGTTGCCGCACGCCGGCCTCGCGCGCATAGCCATCGACGATTTTCCGCACGGCGGCTTCGGTGATGCTGACCTGACCGCGCTTGAGGCCGACCTTCTTGACCTGTTTGGGCCACAGGTGATGCTTGGCGATGGCCAGCTTTTCTTCCATCAGGTAGCCGGACAGGCGAATCACTTCCATCCGGTCGAGCAGCGGCGCGGGAATGGTGTCGAGCTGGTTCGCGGTGCAGATGAACAGCGTCTTCGACAGATCGAAACGCACGTCGAGGTAATGGTCGAGGAAGTCCGAGTTCTGTTCCGGGTCGAGCACTTCCAGCAGTGCCGAAGCCGGATCGCCCTGGTAACTGGCGCCGATCTTGTCCACCTCGTCGAGCATGATGATCGGATTCTGCGATTCGACTTCCTTGATCGCCTGGATGAACTTGCCCGGCATGGCGCCGATGTAGGTGCGGCGATGGCCCTTGATCTCGGCCTCGTCGCGCATGCCGCCAACCGAGAAGCGATAGAACTTGCGCCCCAGCGCGCGCGCCACCGAACGGCCGATGGAGGTCTTGCCTACTCCGGGCGGCCCGACCAGCAGCAGGATGGAACCGGCCACCTCGCCCTTCAGCGTGCCGACGGCGAGGAACTCGATGATGCGTTCCTTGACGTCGTCGAGGCCGTCATGGTCGGCATCGAGAATCTTGCGCGCGCGCACCAGATCGAGTTTGTCCCTGGTGTACTTGCCCCAGGGCAGGTTGGTCAGCCAATCCAGGTAATTGCGGGTAACGGTGTATTCCGGCGAGCCGTGTTCGAGGCCGGACAGTTTGCTCATTTCCTCGCCGATCTTCTTGTCGGCGTGCGGCGGCAGTTTCAGCTTCTTGATGCGGCTCTGGTAAAGATCGAGATCGGCGGTGCGGTCGTCCTTGGCGATGCCGAGTTCCTTCTGAATCGCCTTCAACTGTTCGCGCAGGAAGAATTCCCGCTGCTGCTGGGTCATCTTCTCTTCGACTTTTTCCTGGATGTGGCTTTGCAGCCTGGCTACTTCCAGTTCCTTCTTGATCAGCAACAGCACTTTCTGCATGCGCTTGCGCAGGTTTAGCGCTTCCAGCACTTCCTGCAATTTCTCCTTCGGCGCAGTGGTCAGGCTGGCCGCGAAATCGGCCAGCAAGGCCGGCTCGTTGGGCGAAAAGCGATTTAGAAAGAACTTCAGTTCCTCGCTGTACAGCGGGTTGAGCGGCAGCAAGTCCTTGATCGAATTGATGATCGCCAGCGCATAGGCCTTGATCTCCTCGCCGCTGGTGGCCTGCCGGGTCTCAGCCGGATATTCGACGCGGGCGTAGTAAGGCGCTTTGGCGGACAGCCATTCGGCCACCTTGAAGCGCGTGATGCCCTCGGCGATGAACTGAATCTTGCCGTCCGAGCGCAGCGGGTGATGCATGCGCACCAATGTGCCGGTGCCGTAGAAATCCTCCGGCCGCGCATCATCGGAAATATCGCCATGCACCATGACCAGGCCGACCAGATGATGGCCGGCATCGCCGATGCGCTTCACGGTCTCCATCCAGGGGCCTTCATTCATGATCAGCGGCAGGGTCTGCGCCGGGAAAAAGGGCTTCTCGGTCAGCGGCAGGATGTAGATCGTCGCCGGCAGGGTTTGTGCGGGCAGATTCGGGGTAGGAGAAGCGCCGCCCGGTTCACCGGGTTTGACGATTTCACCCTCGATGGTTTCGTGATCTTTGTTCATTCAAGTTTCCGTCAGCGGGCAGTGTTCAGTCCTGTTTGTTGCGGCCGATATCGGCATTTTCAAGGTTCTCGAAAGGCCGGGAAAACGGGGTTGGTTATACTGCCAATACCTTTCCACGAGACTGTAAACATGAAACGCGTCCTCCTCCCCACCTTGTGTTCCCTGCTTTTTTCAAGTGCCGTCCTGGCCAATGATCTCAACAATCTGGCCGCCCTTGCCCAGGGCGGGTTCAGGGATTTATCCAAAGACCTGACCGGCGCGCTCAGTTACAAAGCTGTTCAGCCGGCCGAGGCGATGGGCCTCACCGGCTTCGATATCGGCATCGAACTGGGCGTCACCGAGATGAAAAACAGCGCCGCCTGGCTGACCGCCACTGGCAGCGATCAAAACTGGTTGCCGGTTCCCAAACTCCATATCAGCAAGGGCTTGCCGTTCGACATCAATGTCGGCGGTTTCTACACGCAGATTCCGGACAGCAACATCAAGCTGTGGGGCGCCGAAGCCAGTTACGCCATTCTCGCCGGCAGCACGATCAGCCCGGCGCTGGCTGTGCGCGGGGCTTACACCAAGCTGAGCGGCGTTGATCAACTCGATTTCTCGACCAAGAGCATCGATGTTTCCGTATCCAAGGGTTTCGCGATGTTGACGCCGTTTCTCGGCGTCGGCCATGTCTGGGCCGACAGCAATCCGAATGTCGTCGGTCTGGTCACCGAAAAAATCAAGGCTTCCAAGGTTTTCGCCGGCCTGAACTTCAATATCGCGATGGGTAATATCGCCATCGAAGCCGATAAAACCGGCGACAACATGACCTACAGCGCCAAGCTGGGTCTGCGCTTTTAAGCAGACGCCAAGCAAAAGGGCGGCCCGCGTGGGCCGCCCTTTTGGTTTCCGGCATTGGATCAGGCCGCTTCCGCGTCGCCGCCGCCTTTCTTCATGACCTTGCCTTCTGCCGCGCGCTGGCGACGAACTTCCTTCGGGTCGGCGATGAGCGGGCGGTAGATTTCAACTCTGTCGTGGTCGCGCAAGGCGGCGTCAACCTTGGCCAGTTTGTTCCAGATGCCGAACTTGTTGACCGCCAGATCGATCTCCGGGAACTCGGCCAGCAAGCCGGATCGTTCAACGGCTTCGCGCACTGTAGCGCCGGCCGGCAGCCGAACCAGCACACCCTTTTGCCGGTCGCGCAGGGCGTACATCACTTCAACCTGGATCTGATCGCTCATCGTTCACCGTATACCTGTTCCGCGCGCCGGACGAAGGCATCCACCATATTGTTGGTCAGCATGCCGAATACCGGTCCAAGCACCTTCTCCAGCAATCCGCTGGAAAACTCGTAGTGCATGACGAATTCGATCTTGCAGGCTTCCTTTGACAGCGATTTGAAATGCCAGGAGCCTTCCAGCTTGCGAAACGGCCCGCTTTTCAACCGAATGATCATTTCTTCCGGATGGCGTTTGCTGTTCTGAGTGGTGAAGTGCTGTTTCACCTGTAGATAATGAATATGAATTGTGGCCTCGGTGGTGACATCGTCGCGCAGATGCAATTCGGTGCCGCCACACCAGGGCAGAAACTGCGGATAGCTCTCGACACCATCTACCAGTACGAACATTTCCTCCGCCGAATAGGGTACGAGGACGGTTTTAACAACTTCAGCCATAGTGGGCGCAAAGGGATACTGGAACGGCCTGCTAAAATAGCACGAAATCCAACTTGCCCCAGCCACCGCGCCGCACCATGACCATTGTCGATAACAAGAAAGCCTTCCATGAATACTTCATCGAGGAACGCTATGAAGCGGGCCTGATGCTGGAGGGTTGGGAAGTCAAAGCCATACGCGCCGGCCGCTCCAATCTCAAGGAATCCTATGTGGTGCTGAAGCAGGAGGAAGTCTGGCTGATCGGTTGCCATATCAGCCCGCTGCCCACCGCCTCGACCCATATAAACCCGGACCCGGTGCGCAGCCGCAAGTTGCTGCTGCATGCGCACGAGATCCGCAAATTGATTGGCAAGGTGCAGCAGGCGGGCTACACGTTGATGCCGCTCAACCTGCATTTCAGCAAGGGTCGGGTCAAGATCGAGATCGGCCTGGCGAAGGGCAAGAAGCTGCACGACAAGCGCGCGGTGCAGAAGGATCGCGATTGGCAACGCGAGAAATCCCGGCTGATGCGGGACAAGAACGCGTGAACCGCGCTTCGACAGCCAACCGCAAGGATGGCAAGGCCAGCGTCGACGAACTGTTCGATTTCGACGAAATCATCGATGCCCGTTCACCCGGCGAATTCGAGGATGACCACCTGCCGGGAGCCCTCTCGTTACCCGTCCTGAATGACGCGGAACGCGCTCTGGTCGGCACGCTGCACAAACAATCCTCCGCGTTCGACGCCAAGAAAGTCGGCGCGGCACTGGTCGCGCGCAATATCGCGCAGCATCTGGAAAGCTATTTTCACGACAAGCCGCGTGATTACCGGCCGCTGATCTATTGCTGGCGCGGTGGTAGCCGCAGTGGCGCGATGACCACGATCCTGCGTTCGGTGGGCTGGAACGCAGCGCAACTCGAAGGCGGCCACAAGGCCTACCGTCGCCACGTCATCGATGAATTGGCGCGCTTGCCGGAGCATCTCGATTTCCGCGTCATCTGCGGCCCCACCGGTGTCGGAAAAAGCCGCTTTCTGCGCGAACTGAAGGCCTGCCAAGCCCAGGTGCTCGACCTCGAAGAGCTCGCCGCGCATATGGGCTCGGTGCTCGGCGCCTACCCGGAACGGCCGCAGCCGGCGCAGAAACTGTTCGAATCGCGCGTCTGGTTCGCGTTGCAAGGGTTTGATCCCGGCCGGCCGATATTTGTCGAATCGGAGAGCAAGAAAATCGGCAACCTGCATACGCCGGAAGAATTGCTCAAACGCATGCGCGCCGCGCCCTGCATCAACCTGAATGCGGACATCCCGGTGCGGGTCGAACTCCTGAAACAGGAATACGCCCACTTTCTCGGCGACGCCGAATTGCTCGGCCGGAAACTCGACTGTCTGATTGCCATCCAGGGCAAGGAACGCATTGAAAGCTGGAAAGCGCAGTCGCGCGCGGGGCATTGGGATGAACTGGTCGCCGACCTGTTGATCCACCATTACGACCCGGCCTATACCCGCTCGCTCGATCGCAACTACGTCGGCGCGCTTACCGCCGCCACGCTGCAACTCCCGGCGGCCGACCCGGAAACCTTCTCACGACTTGCCAGAGAACTGGTCAATTCAATTTCTTGACGAAACCGGTCTGGCTGCTAGCCTGAGATTGTCTCTGCTGTAATTTCAGCGGAGCTTCAAGAAAGCGTTTTATCCCTATGTTTTAATTATATATTTGGAGGATTCGATGTCGCTTACATGGGTCATGGTTGCCAATGCCAGCCTTGCCAGATTCTTCTCCAATACCGGACCGCAAAGGGAGCTTCGACTTATCAAGGAGTTGACCCATCCGGAAAGTCGCGAGAAAAGATCGAATCTGGTCAGCGACCGTTCCGGTTCGCGAACCGGCACAGGGCATGGCGTATTTGCCCAGGCGACCGATCCAAAGCACCATGAGGCTGAGCTTTTTGCCCAAGAAATCACCCGGGAACTGGCACAAGGTCTGGCGGCAAAAAATGCCTATGACCGGCTCATCCTTGTGGCCTCGGCCCCGTTTGTGGGGCTGGTCAACCAACACCTACCGGGACAGGTCAGGAGCAGGCTATCGGAAAGCATCGACAAGGACTACACCCGTCTGCCGGCAACGGCTTTGACGGCACAGATCAGAAGTCGCGTACCTTTATAGCAGCGGCCAACGGCCGATCTGCTCATAGCGCGAGCCATTCGCGCTGATGCTGGACTTGACCAGCACGAAATCCCGCACCGACCAGCCAACTGGCTCCGTTGCGGGATTTTCTTTTTCCTTTTCTTTGCTCATTCCCGCGCATTCGGCTTTGCGCAACAGCGTGATATGCGGGCTGAATGGGCGCGCTTCGAGCCTGAAACCGGCCTCGCGCAGGCGCGCGGCAAGATCGGATTGCAGGCCATGCAAGGCTTGCGGAATCCGGCGCATGCCGAGGTAGGCAATATGGTTGTGGCGCCAGCAACCGGACTCATCAAAGGCCAGCTCGAATCCTGGCGCCTGCACGGCATCGGCCGCGACCCGCAAATCCGCCACACGCTCCGGCGCGATATCGCCAATGAATGCCAGCGTCGCATGCAGCGTATCCTCGCGCATCAGGCGACCGCCCAGGCGCGCATGTAGTTGCCGCGCCAGCGCATGCAAACGCGAAGCCGCTGCGGTATCCGGCCAGAGCGCGAAAAACACCCGCGTTGTCGCGGCCCCGGCCACTTCACACCGTTTTGTTGATCAGGCACACCGCCTCGGCGGCGATGCCCTCTTCGCGACCGGTAAAGCCTAGATGTTCGGTTGTTGTGGCTTTCACGTTGACCTGTTCGGCGGCGATGCCGATGTCTTCCGCGATGTGTTCGCGCATGGCGGCGATGTGCGGCGCCATCTTCGGCGCCTGCGCGATGATCGTCGCATCCACATTGCCGACCTTCCAGCCGCGCCCATCAAGTAATTCCGCGACATGGCGCAACAGTTTCCGGCTGTCGATGCCCTTGAAACGCGCATCGGAATCCGGGAAATGCTTGCCGATGTCACCCAACGCGGCCGCGCCGAGCAGGGCATCGCAGATCGCGTGCAGCAGCACATCGGCGTCGGAATGGCCAAGCAGGCCGCGATCGTAGGGAATATCGACACCGCCGATGATCAACCTGCGCCCCTCGGCGAAGGCATGCACGTCGAAACCGTGGCCTATACGAATGTTCATGCCGCATCCTTCAAATTCAAATTCATGCTGCGATGCGGAATGCCCGCATCCAGATATTCCGGCCCTTCGGCGATGAAACCGTGGCTGACATAAAAGCCGACTGCGTGCGTCTGCGCGGAGAGATGCACCGCGCTCATGCCCAGATCGCGCGCCCTTTGCAAAACCGCCGCCAGCAAGGCCCGGCCGACTCCGCGCCGACGCCATGCCGGCATCACCGCCATACGGCCGATACGTCCGGCCGCCGTCAAGCGAACAATGCCGACCACCGCTTGAGCCGGTGAAAGCGCGACAAACCACGCACATTGCGCATCAATCGCCTCCCACTCCAATGCTTCCGGCACGCCTTGCTCGGCAATGAACACCGCGCGCCGAACCTGGGCAATTCCGGACTCGTCAAGATTCCAGTCGGCGGCGCGAACGATGAAGGCGTGAGACATGCGAGGCAGGTAAAATGGCGCGGTTTTCAACTCGAGCGAGTTTGCCATGAAACTTTACGGCATCCCCAATTGCAGCACCGTCAAGAAAGCCCGTGCCTGGCTGGAAGAGCGCGACATTCCCTATGAATTCCACGACTTCAAGAAGCAGGGCGTGCCGGTTGAATTGATGAACACGTTGAGCAAGCTGCTGGGCTGGGAATCCATCGTCAATCGGAACGGCCAGACCTGGCGCAAGCTGAGTGAAGAGCGCAAGGCCGCCATCACCAGCGATTCAGCCGCACTGGCGTTGATGCAGGAGAACGCCAGCGTCATCAAGCGCCCGATTCTGGATCGTGATGGCCAATACCAGGTGGGTTTCAGCGATGAAAACTACGCCGCGTTTTTCGGAGAATGAACTTGAATAAACACTTTTTATTCATTGTTTTAATTGCATTATTCAATTCCGCATTCGCCGCGCCCGAAGTCGCCATCAATCCTGCGGTGTTCGCCCACTCCGCCCGGTTGCCGTTCGACGAAGCAGTAAAAGCGGTCAGCAACAAGCTCGACGACGCCGGCTATGCCGTGGTCGATGAACTCGCCATCTCGAACAACCTCAGGAAGATGGCGAAGAAATGGGGCGACGACTACAACCGTAGCCAGCTTGAAGGCATTACCTCGCTGGTGTTCTGCAGCGGCTGGTATGTCAACCAGGTCAGCAATCTCGATCCGCAACTGCTCGGCCTGTGCCCGTTGCACGTCACGCTGACACACAAGGCCGGCGTCACCACCGTGCTGTTCAACCGCCCCACCGCCATCGCACAAGGCAGCCCGGCGGCGAAGGTCTTGAAAGAGGCCGAGGACGAAGTCATCCAAGCCATCGAGGCCGCGCTGAATGGCAAGTAAAGCGCTCGCCTACGCCCGCGAACTGATCGTCCGCCGCTCGCTCACGCCGGAAGACTCCGGCTGCCAGCCATGGCTGGCGGAAAAACTGGGCGCGCTCGGCTTCGTCATCGAAACCGTCAACAGCGGCGACGTCGTCAATCTCTGGGCGCGTCGCGGCGACACTGCCCCCCTGCTCTGCTTTGCCGGCCATACCGACGTGGTGCCGACCGGCCCGCTCGAACAGTGGCAAAGCGACCCGTTCACGCCCAGCGAACGCGACGGCCAGCTCTACGGTCGCGGCTCGGCCGACATGAAAGGCTCCATCGCCGCTTTCCTCGCCGCCGTCGAAGACTATCTCGCCGCCAACCCCAACCCCGCCGGCTCCATCGCCTGGCTGATCACCTCGGATGAAGAAGGCCCGGCGGTCGATGGCACGGTAAAAGTCGTTGAACGCCTCGCCGCGCGCAATGAATTGATCGACTACTGCATCGTCGGCGAACCGACCTGCGTCAGCCGTTTCGGCGACATGATGAAGAACGGCCGCCGCGGCTCGCTGCATGGCCGCCTGCGCGTCAAAGGCATCCAGGCCCACATCGCCTACCCGCACCTCGGCCGCAACCCGATTCACCTCGCCGCGCCGGCCATCGCCGAACTCGCCGCCACCGAATGGGACGCTGGCAACGAATACTTCCCGCCGACCACCTGGCAAATCTCCAACATGCACAGCGGCACGGGTGCGATGAACGTGATTCCCGGCCATGCCGACATCGCCTTCAATTTCCGCTTTTCCACCGCAAGCACGGTCGCAGGCCTGCAACAGCGCGTTTGCGCCATCCTCGACCGGCACGGCCTCGACTACGAACTGGTCTGGGAACTCGGCGCCAAGCCCTTCCTGACGCCGCGCGGCGGTCTGGTTGACGCACTCGCCGACGCGATCCGGGCAACCACCGGCATCAGCCCGGAACTCTCCACCACCGGCGGCACTTCCGACGGCCGCTTCATCGCCGACATCGCGCGTGAAGTCGTTGAATTCGGCCCGATCAACGCCAGCATTCACAAGATCGACGAAAACGTCGGCATTGAAGAACTGGCCCAACTTGCGCGCGTTTACCAGGGCGTGCTGGAGCGATTACTGCATGTCTGATCACGAAGCCGATTCCCCCCTTGAAAACCTGATCACCGTGCGCGACTGGCTGCGTTACGCCGTCTCGCGCTTCAACGCCGCCGGCCTGTTCTTCGGCCACGGCAGCAGCAACGCCTATGACGAAGCCGTCTATCTGATCCTGCACACGCTGCATCTGCCGCTGGATCGCCTGGAACCCTTCCTCGACGCCAGCCTGCTGCCGGAAGAAGGCGAACAAATCGCCGACATGCTCGATCGGCGCGTCAATGAACGCCTGCCGGCGCCGTACCTGACGCATGAAGCCTGGTTGCAGGGCTACCGCTTCTATGTCGATGAGCGCGTCATCGTGCCGCGCTCCTTTCTGGCGTCGATGCTCCTGGAACAGATGCAACCCTGGCTGCCGGAACCGGAAGCGGTCTCCGTCGCGCTCGACTTGTGTACCGGTTCAGGCTGCCTCGCCGTCCTGCTGGCGGAAGCCTTCCCGGATGCCGAGATCGACGCGGTCGATCTGTCGCCCGACGCGCTCGAAGTCGCGCGGCGCAACGTCGCGGATTACGGCCTGGAAGACCAGATCACCCTGTATCAGGGCGACATGTTCACGCCGCTGGAAGGCATGACCTATGACCTCATCGTCGCCAACCCGCCCTACGTCAATGCCGCCAGTGTCGCCGCCCTTCCCGCCGAATATCGCCACGAACCCGCGCTGGCGCTGGGCTCCGGCGCCGACGGCCTGGACGCGACCCGGATCATCCTGCGCGATGCCGCGCGCCACCTGAACCCCGGCGGCTTGCTGGCGGTGGAAATCGGCCACAATCGGGACGCTCTGGAAGCCGCCTTCCCCGATCTGGCGCTGACCTGGCCGGAAATCGAAGGCAGCACCGATACCGTATTCCTCGTATCGCGCGAACAACTGCTGCAATAACCCTCATCTATCCTTCTGGAAGCACCGCCCAACGTATGGAGTCCGCCATGGAACAAATCGACATCTTCGTCGCTTCTCTGACCTCTTTCTGGACCCAACTGGCCAGTTTTGTCCCGCAACTGCTCGGCGCAATCGTCGCGCTGCTCCTTGGCTGGATGCTGGCCAAGCTGGCGCGCACCGGCGTCATGCGGCTGCTCAAAATGTTGAAGTTCGACCGGGCCACCGAAAAATCCGGCCTCGAAGCCTTCATGAAACATGCCGACCTCGACCTGTCGGTCGCCTCCGTCATCGGCAACCTGATCTACTGGCTGATCATCCTGGTGATGATCGTCACTGTGGCCAATTCGCTCGGCCTGCACATGGTCGCCGACCTGTTCAACAAGGTCGTGCTGTACATCCCCAATGTCATCGTCGCGATCCTGGTCCTGGTTTTCGGCACAATCCTCGCCCGCTTCATCAACCGCCTGGTGTTCGCCTGGCTGTCCAACATGGAGTTCGACGGCGCGCTGACCGTATCCACCTTCTCCGAATACGCCATGATGGTGTTCGTCTTCTTCATCGCCATGGAGCAACTCCAGATCGCCAACGAACTGCTCACCGCCGCCTTCATCATCGCCTTCGGCGCCGTCGGCCTCGCCTTCGCCATCGCCTTCGGCCTCGGCGCCAAGGACTGGGCCAGCAAGGTCATCGAAAGGCTGGTGGTCGATAAGAAGAAGACCTACCGCGAGTAAACAGGCACCCATGCCGCGCTCGACGAGCCAAACTTGAACAAGCTGGGCGCAACATTCCTGCACGCCGGCATCTGGCTCGCCCTGGGCCTGCTGATGTACGTCTTTTTCCTGCGCCAGGAAGCCCCGCCGACGCAAGTCGTCGGCGCCGACCGGATTGACCTCGGCCGCTCCCGCGACGGCCATTTCCACATCGACGGCGCCATCCAGGGCGAACCGATCAAATTCCTCATCGACACCGGCGCCAGCACCGTATCCATCTCGCAAAAACTCGCCGCCCGCATCGGCCTGGGCTGCGACGTCAGCACCAGCTTCCGCACCGCCAACGGCGTCGTCAAAGGCTGCACCAGCCGCGTCTCGGAACTCGAATTCGGCCCGTTCAGAATCGGCAACGCTGCCGTCGCCATCCTCCCCAACCTGACCAGCGAAGCCCTGCTCGGCATGAACGCCCTGCGCCAGATACGCATGGAACAGGAAGGAGACAGATTACGGCTGTCGATAACGGAATAGATTGACGTATTCCTTGGATCAATACGCCTATGTCTAACAGGGTGTTGAAAATCACAGCCATGCCTTCGGCTTTTACCGCCCCCACGGCAGATTATTCCCTGCATGACGCCAATTCCAGCCTGGTAACCCAATTTCGGCGGCTTTTTTGCCGCCGAACCGGGTTTTGGTTCGCCTATCGGCGAACAACAGACACAACTCGACCTATGCGGTCGACAAACGCCAGCCAAAAATCGTCGCCATGCGGGTCAGGTTGTACGCGGCGAAGGTGAACAGCGTTTGAGCCTTCACCTTCGCCAACCCAACAAATCGCGCCTTGCGCAACGGCCCCACCGTCTTGCTCCAGCCAAAGACCTCTTCGACCCGCTTGCGAATCTTCAGGCTCACACCATAGCCAGAATGCCGCGTGGTGCGCTTGTCGATGGCGCTGCTTTTGTTCTTCCGCGCCACATGCGGTGTCACGCCCCGGCCGCGCATCGTTTTCACAAAATCCTGGGTGTCGTAATTCTTGTCCGCGCCGAGCGTCGCTTCGGATCGGGTCACCGTCCGGGCCACCATCGCCTTGGCCGCTTCCCGCTCCGCCGTCCCGGTCGCCTGGGTGGTTTCCGCATCCACCACCAGCCCGTTGCGGTTCTCCATCAGCGCGTGGCCCAGATAGGCCAGGTGGGATTTGTCGCCCTCCGCTTTCTTGTAGAGCCGTGCTTCCGGGTCCGTGGTGCTGGCGTGGGTATCGTTGGAACGCTTCTCCCCCTTGAAGTCCACCGTGGGATTGCTCCCGCCATCCTCCGGCGGCTTGCTACCGCCGTCCTTGGCCACGAAGCTCTTCATCGAGGCCCAGGCTTCGATCAGGGTGCCGTCCACCGTGAAGTGCTCGTTCGAGACCAGGCCTTTCCACTCGGCCAGACGCAGAACCTTGTTGAAGAACAGGCGGGCGACCCGTTCATTGAGCAGTCGATCCCGGTTGGCGCTGAAGGTGGAGTGGTGCCAGACCTTTTCGTCCATACCCAGACCAACGAACCAGCGATACAGCAGGTTGTATTCGAGGTGGTCAACCAAGGCGCGCTCAGAGCGGATCGAATGCAGTGTCTGGATCAGGCTGGCGCGCAGCAGGCGCTCAGGGGGAATCGAGTCACGACCGGTCCTGGCGTAGATGGCATCCAGTTCCTTGTTCATCGAAGCCAGAAGACCGTCTACTACCAGCCGCAGCTTGCGCAGGGGGTGCTTTCTGGGAATCCGTTCCTCCAGCGTCCGATAGCTGAAGATCGAGGCCTGGGTAATATCCGCTCCGCGCATGTCGCTGTCCGTGCCATAATTCTTGACGGATACTATTTTAACAATAAATACAAATACTTACGTTATTCTATGCGTCTCGCGCCAACGATTTCATGCGGGTTGCGGGGCAGCGAATTTCAACACCCTGTTAAAGCAGCAACCATCTCTTTAGATTGAGAAAATGCGTCGCTGAAGGCGCCGGCAAACGCACCTAAAGCACCTACGGTACCGACGACTACTGCTAGTTGAAGACTCATATTCCCTCACTAAATATCAATCGCGGCAAGAACTGGAATGCTACGTCGCCTGTATTCTGCCCGGAGTTGGACTGCGCTATTGCGGATACTGAATTGGATCTTATCAAAGACATGTTGAATTTGTCATAGTCACTTATCGATTTGCTCGTTGTTCTTTCCTTAGGCATTTATATATTGTCCATTAACATTGTTGCCCTATATCTCCATATTGATTAGTTTCAGCTTGCCTGGCACGCTCAATATAATCTTGATAAACCGGGACGGCAATTGCGGCTAACACGCCACCAACTACAAATACACCAATAACAATTACCACGCCCCAATATGACCACTTCTTTTGCACTCGGTTAAAGTGTTCGACACTATCCCAGTCCTTGTTTTTCCAAGCCCATTCCCGACCTTT
>CAMDGQ010000086.1 GCA_945897955.1 Tepidiphilus sp. J10
GGCATACGGCACGGTTGAGGTGCAGGTGCATGTCGTCCCAAGAAACGACCGCCTGCCGGTTACAGCGTAACCAGATAGGGCATGTATTCATGCCGGCGATGCGACGGTGAGAAAAGCATCAATCTTTTTATGCATTACGGGATGCATTACGTAAAAATAGAAGAATGAAAGAATGCAGCAAAAACATGGCATTGCAGGCTTTGTTCGATTAAGGTTCCGGCACCACTTAATTCTCAACGGGTTATCGCACTTTCCTGAACAGCTTGCGACTGGACCGCTGGAATCAATCGGTCAGGACGCAGCAAAGGCACAGCCAGGGTCAAGGATGGAATCGAGTTGGTCGCCGGCACTCTGGAAATACTGAGTGCCGGACCGACGCCTTCCACGCAATCGGCAAACCGTTCGATCTCGCGCTTGCAAGGCGATCCGATGACATATGCCGGGCTTAACCTCTGGCTGCATCGAGTCTGCCCACCATGACGCCCAGGTACTTGGCGCCAATCCAGAGATTGACCAGCCTGCCTTCGTTCGAACGATTGCCGGGCCTCCCAGGATCGTTCCCATCGGATTTCTTCAGTTACATGCCATGTTGCGAATGAATCTTGATTGACTTTTGTAGACTGAGTCTAATAAGCTGGTACCAGTATGGATGTACCTCCTCCTGCTGCTCGCCAACCATCCTTCAATGCAACAGAACATCACCTCAAGGAATACATTCATGAAAATTGCCAAACTTGCCCTGATCAGCACGCTTGCCACCCTCTCCATCGCCAGCGCCAATGCCGCGACCATGTTTAACGCCACGATAGATGCATCCCAGATCGTGGGCGGCAGCACTTCCCCCGGAACCGGGTTCGGCACTGCGACACTGGTCGGCGGGCCGGGAACATGGTCGTTTCAGTACGACGTGACCTTCGAAGGTTACGACTTCGGCGCGCTGCTGCTGGGCGTGCCCACTACCCCCCTTGATGATCAAGATGATGTGCGCAACTTTCATATCCACATAGGCGACGCGGGCATAGCCGGACCGTTGACCTATTCTGTTCGGCAGCCCGACTTTGAGTCAGGCGTTGATCCCGTCATCACAATCCTGAGCGCCTCAAGCGCGCGCATCGTCGGAAGTTGGGACTTGAATGACGGCAATCCCGCCTCGGCCGTCGGTACCAATACGGCCATTGGCAGCCTGGGAACCCACTGGGCGCCCCTGATGCTGGCGGCAACGCCCGGCACACGCCTTGGACTCTATTTCGATATTCACACCAATGCATTCCCGGGCAGCGCGATTCGCGGCCAGATCACTGCGGTTCCCGAGCCCGGTTCCATTGCGCTGATGTTTGCAGGCTTGGGCGCTCTGGCTGCTGTGGCACGTCGCCGCAAGGTCTGAGCCAGGCTCCAGTCCAGGCAGGGGCGGTTAGCCAGTCGCTTTTCACCCCTGCAATTTCGAAAGCCTGTCCCTTGGGGCGCAATGCGCATTTGTGATTGCACTCCAATTAGTATGGCAATAGATGTCGCAGGACGTATCGTCCAGCCGTTCCCGAACAGACTGCTCGACGTCAATAGCTGAGGCTCGGCACCGACCCTGTCACTCAGGCACGCTGCAGGCGATCAGATAGCGTTTGCGTGAACCCGGATTGCGCAACTGGCGCCGGCCGGAGGGTTGCGGATTTAGCGCGCTTGACCTTTCGGCTGCATCCTCCGGACCTTCAATCACTCCCCAGCCGTTTCTTGTGCCGGTTCAGGCTGCCGGTCAGTTCGGAGATGATTTCTCCTGCGGCGTGAATGACCTGGTTCGGCGTGAAGCCGCAATGGCGCATTTCCCGGTAGAAACCGCGTGCGAGCATTTTGGCGACCTTGTCGGGGTCATGCGTGGACAGGGAAATGACCGAGCAGGCGTCGGTGGCGCCTTCCAGCGTGAAAGCCATCTGGGCGAAGCGGGAATCGAGCATGCGATTGAGGCGGCCGACCTGGATGGCGCGGCCGATCAGCAGCGCGGCAAGTTCCGCATTGGCCTGGTCGGTGGCAGAGAAGCTGCCTCGATCAATCGGCAAACTGATGTTGAGCACGCCTGCGGGGCGACCGGCCAGCGTTACCGGGCAGGCGAGAAAGCCGCCCTGCTCTTCGGCATGGCGGGCGTGCCGCTTCCAGTCCGAGCGATTGATATTGGCGACGCGGATGCTGTGGCCGCTGACCAGCACCTGGCCGGCGATGCCTTGTCCCGTGGCGGGCTCTTCTTTCCAGGCGGCTTCCGGCAGTTCGCCGAACAGCGCGGCGAGCTTGAGACGGGCGCCCTTGTTGCCAGGTGCGATGTCGAGCAGCATCAGGGAAACACGGCGGGCTGCCAGCAATTCGCCGACGATACAGGTGAGGCGGTAGAGGCTGTCCTCGAACGGGCCGGTAACTTCGATACCGGCCAGTTCACTGAGTTTTTGCTGATGAAGTTCGAGTCTGGACATATTGCCCCCTTGTTCTCGATAACCTGCCCGCGTAAACGGGCAAGCGATAAATCAGCCTGCGGGACTACCTGGCTTCAACGATGTTTCTCGCCAGTTCCGTCGCCTGGCCGGTATAGCTGGCCGGCGTCATTTCGAGCAGATGTTGCTTGGCTTCATCCGGAATCGCCAGATCAAGAATGAACACGGCCAATGATTCGCGGGTGATGCCGGCCTGGCCGCGAGTCAGTTTTTTCAATTGCTCATAGGGTTTTTCCAGGCCGTAACGACGCATGACAGTCTGGATCGGTTCGGCCAGCACTTCCCAGTTGTGGTCCAGGTCGTCGGCCAGGCGCGCCGGGTTGGCTTCCAGCTTGCCCAGGCCACGCAGCAGGCTTTCGTAACCAAGCAGCGTGTAGCCCAGCGCGGTGCCCATGTTGCGCAGCACGGTGGAATCGGTCAGGTCACGCTGCCAGCGCGAGATCGGCAGCTTCTCGGAGAGATGTCGCAACAGTGCGTTGGCAAGGCCCAGATTGCCTTCCGAGTTTTCGAAGTCGATCGGGTTGACCTTGTGCGGCATGGTCGATGAACCGACTTCGCCTTCCTTCACCTTCTGTTTGAAATAGCCCAGCGAAATGTAGCCCCAGACGTCGCGGTCGAGGTCGATCAGGATGGTGTTGAGGCGGGCAAATGCGTCGTACAACTCGGCCATGTAGTCGTGCGGCTCGATCTGGATGGTGTACGGGTTGAAGCCCAGGCCCAGGCCGGTGACAAACCTTTCCGCGAAGGCGGCCCAGTCGAACTCCGGGTAGGCGGACAGATGCGCGTTGTAATTGCCCACCGCGCCGTTGATCTTGCCCAGCATTTCGACCCGCGCAATGCGCTGCGTGGCGCGACGCACGCGGTAAAGCACGTTGGCCATTTCCTTGCCCAGCGTGGTCGGCGAGGCCGGCTGGCCGTGGGTACGGGCGAGCATGGGCAGGTCGGCCAGATTGACGGCGAGTTCCTGCAGCCGGGTTTCCAGATTGAGGATGGCCGGCAGCATGACATCGCGCCGCGCGGCCTCCAGCATCAGCGCGTGCGACAGGTTGTTGATGTCTTCCGAGGTGCAGGCAAAGTGGATGAATTCGCTGACGCGCATCACCTCCGGGTTGCCGGCGAGCTTGTCCTTGAGGAAGTACTCGACCGCCTTGACATCGTGATTGGTCGTTTTCTCATGCGTCTTTACCGCCTCGGCATCGGCCAGCGTGAAGCTGCCGACGATGGTGTCCAGTTCGCTCAGGGTAGCGGCGCTGAAGGGCGGCACCTCGGCGATGGCGGGCTCGGCGGCGAGCGCCTTGAGCCATTCGATCTCGACCCGGACGCGATAGCGGATGAGGCCGAATTCGCTGAAATAGGGCGCGAGTTTTGCGCCGGAGCGGCGGTAGCGGCCATCAAGCGGGCTCAATGCACTCAGTTCACTCAGGGCATTTACGGCGTTCAGTTCCATGATGTTCTCGCTTCAGTTCAAAGTTTCAGTTGCAGCGCCAGGGCGGCCTGATTGCGCAAGGCCTTGAGCAACCCCAGCAGTTGTGATGACACCTGCAAGGGTTGGCCGATTCTGTCGGCGTAGATCAGCCCGAGCGGCTTGTTGTTGACCATGATCGGCAACAGAAGAAAGGCTTGCGCATGCGTCGGGCCGCCAAAGGCGTGCTTGTACCATTCCGGAATCCGCTTGCGAATGTTATCCGCCGTGGCGTCGGAAATCAGAATGTCCTGGCCATTGGCGGTGGCGGCATGGAAAACGTCCGGCGCGAACGACAGGGGGATGCGAAAGGCGCCACGCATGCGCGCCGCATTGCGGCCCAGACTGACGCGGCCGACCAGGGTCTGGCTGGTACGGTCCAGCACGCAAACCACCACGTCATCGAACAGTTCTGTCCTGAAATACAGTTCCGCCACCAGTTTGAATATGTCGGCCAGGTGATATTGCCCGAGCATCATCGCGGTCATGTCCTGCATGCCAAGGGCAAGCACGTTGGTCGGGTCATTGTCGGCGCTGTCGTCAAGCGCCTCGGGGCTCGTTTCGGCATCCTCGCTCGCATCGGCGGCGGATTCATCGCCTTGCGCGCGCAGCAGTTCCCGCATCAGGGGGCTTTTGCGGATATCGACGTTGAGGGCGGTGGATTCGGCTTGCAGGGTATGCGCCGCCTTGCGCGCGGTTTCCATCAGATTTTCATGACTGATCTGAACGGCATCCCGATAGCGCAGAAACAGGGCGTCGATCGACTGCGCCTGATCCTCGTTCTGCCGGCCGGCAATGCTGCGATGCAGGTCGCGGGCCATGTTGGCGACGATGCGCAAGCGTTCGTTGTCGCCCGCGCCGGGTTTCTTCAGCGGCGCGGAACCCTGGAAGGGAGTCATGGCATGCAGAATGGCGGGCGGGAAATGCCAGCGCTTGGCGATGGCAAGACCGATTTCATCGTAGTCCGCGCCAAATACCTGCCGGCTCGCGCTCTGTTCGTCGAGCACATCTTCCTGCATCAGCTTGCTGACCTGCTCGGTCTGTTCGAAGAAATGGAACCGCGCCATGAGCCGGCCGAGATCGCGAAACAGCGCACTGATGAAGGCCTCCTCGGAATCGCGCACTCCCGCGCTGCCGGCCAGGAGTCGGCCCAGCACGCCGCGAAAGAAGCTGTCCACCGCTTCGCCGCGCAGGACATCGACATTGGCGTGGTTCTGCAAGTGTTCGTACAACATCAGCGAGACGGCGGCATTGCGCACGGTTTCGAAGCCGAGGATCACGACGGCGCGCGAGATCGTGCTGATCGGCTGGCTGCCATGCGTGCCGTAGTGCGCGGCATTGACCAGGCGAAGCAGTTTTTTCGTCAACGAGATATCGCGCAGGATGATTTCGGTCATCCGGCTGGCGCGGCTGTTCTCGTCGCCTACGGCATGGTTGATCTCGGTAATGGTGCGCGACAGGGCGGGAAAATCGCCGCCCTTGTCCATTTCGGCCAACAGGTTCTCAAGCGGAGTATTTTCGCGTTCCTGGTCCATGTGTTCTTTCAGACTGCGCGCCGATCCAGCAGCGCTTGCGCGATGGTCATGCCATCGACGTGTTCCAGTTCGCCTCCCGCCGGCAGACCGCGCGCAATGCGGCTGACCGCAAGGCCGCGCGCTTTCAGCAGTTCCCCGGCGTAGTGGGCGGTTGCCTCCCCCTCGACGGTGAAGTTGGTGGCAAGAATGACTTCATCGGTGACGCCATCGCGCGCGCGCGCAATCAGTCTTTCCAGGCCGATTTCGTTTGGCCCGACGCCATCGAGCGGGCTGAGGCGTCCCATCAGGACAAAGTACAGGCCTTTGTAGGCCTGCGTTTCTTCCAGCCGATTCAGATCCGCCGGCATTTCAACAACGCATAACTGGCGCGGGTCGCGACGCGGGCTGGCGCAGATTTCGCACACAGGCGTTTCGCTGAAATTGTTGCAACGCTGGCAGTGATGCAGCTTGTCGAGTGCATTGCTCAGACTTGCGGATAGCCGTGCTGCACCCGCGCGGTCGCGTTGCAGCAGGTGATAGGCCATGCGCGCGGCCGACTTGGGGCCGACGCCAGGCAACGCACGCAGGGCGTCGATCAGGCTGGCGAGGGTTCCGGGAAGAGACATGACTAACCCATATCCATATTGCTTTGAACCTGGATTGCCCAGTTGAACGCCTGCGGAAAGCCGGCGCCAGGCATGAAAACAAAAAGGCCACTACGGAGAGCGGCCCACGCGGTTGATTCGGTTTTCAAGATTGAACGGCGCCGAAGTATAAGCAGGCGACCGGTACTTGTGAACTTGGCGCCGGGCCGGCTGCCCTGGATTGATTCGCCAGGCGGGGATGAAGCCGTGGCGAAACTGCCTTTACGGACAAGGTTCAAGCCTGCTTCTTCAGCGTCAGCGCGAGCTCGTACACGGCGTTCTTGCGTGCGCCGGTGATGCGCGCGGCGAGATGCGCCGCCTGCTTGAGGGGCAGCTCCTCCAGCAGGATATCGAGCACGCGGCGGGTTTCGCGGGTTTGGCTGTCGTCTTCGACAGCGGCTTCCGGCGCCGAGACCACCAGCACGAATTCGCCGCGTCGATGGTTGTCGTCGGCCGCCAGCCAGGCCGGTGCTTCGGCCAGCGGACAGCAATGCAGCTGTTCGAATTTCTTGGTCAGTTCGCGCGCAAACAGGATAGTGCGATCGCCACCCAGCGCCGCCAGCAGGTCATCCACGGTTTCCTCGATGCGATGCGGGGCTTCATAGAACACCAGCGCGTCGGCGCGCGCCGCCAGGCCTTCCAGCATCCTGCGTCGCGCGGCCGGTTTGGCCGGCATGAACCCGATGAACATCCATGCACCCTCGATGCCGGCCACCGACAGCGCGGCGGCAACGGCACTGGGACCGGGAATGGGTGTGATCGTGAAGCCGGCGGCGCGCGTGGCGGCGACCAGGCGCGCGCCTGGATCGGAGATGCCCGGCGTGCCGGCATCACTGACATAGGCAACGCTTTTTCCCTGCCGCAGCGATTCGATCAGGCGTCCGGCGGCGGCCTGTTCATTGTGGTCATGCAAGGGCGTCAGCTTTCCGGCCTGAATCTGGTGCAGATTGAGCAAGCCCTGCGTGGTACGGGTGTCTTCCGCCGCGATGATATCCGCCGTCTTCAGCACATCAAGCGCGCGCTGGCTGAGATCGCGCAGGTTGCCGATGGGAGTGGCGACGATGTGAAGCACGCCTGGGCGGGCCGGCTGGGGGGTATCGAACATGAGATTGAAAGCGGAAATTCTGTGAATTTCGCCGGATACTTCGGGCAGGCAGTGTAACCAAACCGGGAGATCGCATGAACAAGGGCAATGCCGATGGTAGCGCCGTCAACAAGGGCGCGGCAGCGGAACAGGAGGCGGTGGAGTACCTGCTTCGCCAGGGCCTGCAACTGGTGGCGCGCAATTTCCGGTGTCGCGGGGGGGAGATAGATCTGGTCATGCGTGATGGCGCGACCCTGGTTTTTGTCGAAGTTCGCGCCCGCTCGCGAGTGGATTTCGGAGGGGCTGCCGAAAGTATTTCCACCGCCAAGCAGGGCCGCATCATCCTTGCGGCGCGGCACTATCTGGCCCGGCATGGTGTCGATGCACCGTGCCGTTTCGATGCCGTGCTGCTGCAAGCCGGTCGCCTGCAATGGTTGCGGGCGGCATTCGAGGCTTGAGCGAGGTCGTTATTGATACAGCCGGATTTATCCACGAAACCGTAGGGTGCGCCATGCGCACCGATCGGCTGAATGGTGCGCACGGCGCACCCTACGATCCGGCTGGCAATCTCGGATAATCGGGCCGAATCAATATAATCCAGCCCGTCAGTCCTCAACCTCCCACCGCCATGCCACTCAATCAACGCGTTCAGGATCAATTCCAGGCCAGCATTCACACGCTGGTGGATGCGGCCGAACTGTTGTCCGAACCGGTCGCCCACTCGGCACAGTTGATCACCGATTGCCTGATGCGGGAGGGCAAGATTCTGTCATGCGGCGCGGGGGCGTCCCGATTGTTGGCGCGCTATGCGGCAGCGATCCTGTCGGACAGACTGGACCGGGAACGTCCCGGACTTGCTGCCCTGGTTTTGACTGGCGGAGCCGCGTCGGGTGCGGCGTCGGAACCTGCCGACCCTTCTTTCGCACGCCAGATATCGGCGCTGGGACATCCGGGCGATGTCCTGCTGGCGATCTCGACTTTCGGCCAGTCGCCGGCGGTGGTTGAAGCGGTTCGCGCCGCGCACGAGCGCGATATGCGGGTGATCGCCCTGGTTGGTGGTGAAGGCGGGGCGCTGGCGGAGATACTGCGCGAGGAGGATGTGCTGATATGCGCGCCAGCCGACTCTTCCGCGCGCATCCATGAAACACTGTTGCTCGCCATCCATGCCGTATGCGATGGCATCGATTTTTTATTGCTTGGAGCCTGAATCATGAAAACACGCGTTATGCGTACCTTGTTTGGCCTTTCCGTCGCGGCCGCCGCCAGCATGTCGCTGCTGACGCTTGGTGGCTGCGTGCCCATTGTTGCCGGCGGCATCGGCGTCGGCGTTCTGATGGCGGAAGATCGCCGCACCTCGGGCACCTACCTGATGGACGAGGAAATCGAACTCAAGGCGGCCAGCCGTATCCGCGAGAAATTTGGCGAAAACACCCATGTCAGCGTCACCAGCTACAACCGACGCCTGTTGCTGACCGGCGAAGCGCCCGATGCCACCGTGCGTGCGAAGGTCGAGGAAATTGCCAGGGCGGTGCCGAATGTGCGCGAAACCTTGAATGAACTGGTCATCGGCACACCTTCGACTATTACCGCGCGCTACAGCGACGGCATCATTACCACCAAGGTGAAGGCACGCTTCCTGGATGACAAGCGTTTCAATGCCCACCATGTCAAGGTGGTCACGGAGGCGGGAACCGTGTTCCTGATCGGCCTGGTCAAGCGCGACGAAGGCCTGGCTGCGGCGGAAGTCGCGGCGCGTACCGGCGGCACCTCGAGAGTTGTCAAAGTGTTCGAGTACATGGACTGACAATTCCCGCTGACTGCATTTGAACGAGCGCATTACGTTTTCATAAACACGGAGAAGGCGAACATGAACTTGCGGAAATCGGTGTCCCTGGCGTTGTTGCTGAGTCTTGGTCTGGTCGCCGGCCGGACTGTGGCAGCGGGAACAGACGTCAACATTACCCACAGTCTTGCGGCGGTGGAGGTGCTGCATCAGGGCAAGAAGGTCAAAATCGAACGCAATCCGGATACCGAAAACATGCTCGATCCGGACTATTCGCTGACTTCGCGCCCCTGTCCGCCGTTCTGCGTGCAACCAATGACCCTGGCTCCCGGTGTGGAGACAATCGGCGAACTGGAAATGCTGGAATACCTGAAAAAAGGCAGCAAGGATGCCGGAATTCTGGTCATTGATTCACGCGATGGCGATTGGCCGCAACGCTCCGGCATCATCCCCGGTGCGGTTCGCCTGCCCTGGCAGGAACTGCATCCCGCCCACAATGACCTGGACAAGATCGCCGATATTCTGATTTTCCGTTTCGGCGCGGTCCGTCAGGGCGGATTGTGGAATTTCGAAAACGCGAAGACGCTGGTGATGTACTGCAACGGCCCCTGGTGCGGCCAGTCTCCCACCAACATCAAGCAATTGATGGCAATGGGTTATCCGGCGCACAAGCTCAAGTGGTATCGTGGCGGCGTACAGGACTGGAAAATGCTGGGCCTGACCACTGTTGCACCTTAGTGACCATAACAACCAAACGTGTTTTTTCAATGAAGGATACATAAATGCAGCGCATCAGCTTGAAACAGACTCTGTTCGCCACCCTGGTCATGAGTCTGGCCATTCCTGGCTTGGCCGCTGATCCGGCGCCCGCGGTCAACCCTTACCTGGCCAACATGCCAGCCTCTCCCGGTCTGTCGCTTCCGTCACTTCCGTCGCTTCCTTCCTTGCTCCCGTCGATCCCGAAATTCCCGGCTCAGGGTGTCCGCCCCTACGAGATGTCGGGCGTTGTTCCGCAGGAAACAAAGGCGAAGTTGATCAAGTCGATGATGCCCTTGATGAATGCGACCACGCGCATGGACTTGAAGGACATGATGAATCTCATGACCATCAAGTACAAAGCCAAGCCGGGTCTGACCTTTGACGATGTAAAAACTTCCATGGAGTTGCGCGCCAACTCGCTCAACTTCAAGAAAGTCGGCGAGAGCCCGATGTGGAAGGATTTCCAGGCCGTGCTGGGCGACATGGAGGCGCCGCGCATCGAGGTCTATCACTACTGCGACATCGCCGTCGGCCGCGAAATGCTCAAGTACTCCCCTGAATCCGCCGTCTACATGCCTTGCCGTTTCACCATCATGGAAGACGCGGACAAGAACATCTGGGTGATGACCCTGGATTGGGATACCACCTGGCTGGATTCCGTCAAGGGCCGGATGGGTACGCCCGATGTGCTGTGGGATCACGCCGTCACGATTCGCGACAAGATGGACAACATCATGCGGGCCGCCGCCAACGGCGATCTGTAACAGGCAAGTCGCCCCACGCCTGGCCTATTGCATCAGCACTGCGTGGGGCATTCAATCCGGCCCCGAACATCGGGACTTGAGAAGTCCGAGACCTACACCAAACCCACATCGGTTTCCACGAGGAAGGAGTCACACATGAAGAAAAGCGTCCTGATCGCAACCCTGGCACTGACCCTGAGCGTCCCTGCCGTCGCCCAGCAAGCAGTCAATCCCTATCTGGCCAATGTGCCGCTTTCCGCCGGTCCAATCACGCTGCCGGTTTCCCCCGCTGGTCGCGGCATGCGTCCGTATGAAATGTCCAAGCCGGTCTCGCCGGATGAGAAAGCCAAGCTGATGAAGCAGATCATGCCGATGATGGGCATGGTCAAGAGCATGGACGTGAAAGACGTCATGAACCTGATGGCCATCAAGTATCCGGCCAAGAAGGGTCTGTCTTTCGATGACGTGAAGACCTCCATGGAACTGAGCGCCAACAAACTCAACTTCAAGAAAGTCGGCGAAAGCCCGATGTGGAAAGATATCCAGGCTGTCCTGGGAGACACGGATGCACCGCGCATGGAGGTTTATCACTATTGCGACATCGCCGCCGGCCGTGAAATCCTGAAATACGCGCCTGAATCCATCGTTTACCTGCCTTGCCGCATCGCGATCATGGAAGATGCCGACAAGAACATCTGGATTTTGACCCTGGACTGGAACACTTCCTGGCTGGATTCCCTCTCCGGCAAGATGGGCGCACCAGACAAGTTGATGGAGCACGCCAAAGACATCCGCGACAAGATGGACATCATCATGAAGGCCGCCGCCGACGGCGACCTGTAAAAATCTGCACCCGGGAAATCGTTTGATACCGATTTCCCGGTTTTTCCGGTTTACTTCTCTCCAGTCCCTGTTGCGTCATTACGGTCTCACGCGCAATAAGCCACTCATCGAGATTTCGATCAACAGGATTCATCGAATCCTCCCGGCAAGTCATCTACCCTCCAGGAGACGCGCATGAAACGCTTCACCCCCTTGATTCTCTTGGCTGTCGCCGGAACGACACAGCCCCTTCTTGCCCAGAATATCGGTAACCCTCTGACGCTGCTCGCCCCGGGCCAAAGCAGCCCATGGTCAGGCGGTTATGGCAATCTTTCCAATCCGTTCGGCCTCGGCGCGCTGAACCCGTTGAATCCGCTCAACAGCATCAATCCGTTAAGCCCCTGGAATAATTATGGCGGTCTGTCGAATCCCGCGTTGAGCCTCGGCGCGCTGGGCGCACTCAACGCATTGACGCCAAGCCTGCCTGGCAACAGTCCGTTCAATAATGCGCCCTATGGAGGCAACACTTTCCCTGGCAATCCTTTTGCGCGCTCGACCCAGCCGCAACAGTATGGAATGCCGGCATTCAGCCCATCGATGCCATCCTTGCCCGGCATGCCATTTTCTACACCGCAGCAGAACATGATGCCGGGTGGCTATTACCCGATGCAGCCGCAGATGGGCATGCAACAGCAGGGCTATCCGTTCATGCCGTATGGCGCACAACAACCGCAGCAACCGTCGTTAGGCAACTTCTTCGGCATGCAGCAGCAACCGGCTCAACAGCAACCGTCGCTGGGAAACTTCTTCGGCATGCAGCAGCAGCCGGTTCAACAGCAACCTTCCCTGGGCAACTTCTTCGGCATGCAGCAGCAGCCGGTTCAACAGCAACCATCGCCGGGTAACTTTTTCGGCATGCAGCAGCAGCCGGTTCAGCAGCAACCTTCCCTGGGCAACTTCTTCGGCATGCAGCAGCAGCCGGTTCAACAGCAACCGTCGCCGGGCAACTTCTTCGGCATGCCTGCACAACCCGTGCAAAAGCAACAACCCGGCATGCCCAATCTGTTCGGCATGGTTCAGCCTCCTGCCCAGCCTGCCCAGCAGCCGACTGTCCAGCAAGCTTCGCCGTATATGTCATTGCCATGGCAACTGCCCCCCCAAACCCAGCCGTCGTCGCCACATCAGCCGGCCGAGCCAGTCGACAAGCCGCAAGTGACTACGCCGCCTTCGGCACAGCAGCCGATCGCCCTGCCATTTTTCTTCTTTCCGCCTCCCGCAGTTTCCGCCGCGCCGGTCGCCGAGCCTGCTCCCAAGCCGGCAAAGGAAGCAGTCCCGGAGACGAAGCCGGCTGACGGTGCACTTGCGCCGCTTGACCCAGCCGCTTTCATGCAGATGTACATGAAGCCGCAATAACCCAGGTCAAGCGCGGCACTCGTCGCGGTCAGAAACAGAAAGGGGCGCTTTATGCGCCCCTTTCTGTTGTTGGCAGCACCTCAATCACTCGTGTCGTAATCAATGATCAACGGCGCATGGTCGGAGAAGCGCTGATCCTTATAGACGCTAGCCCGCGTAGCCCTGGCGGCCATGTCCGGCGTCGCAATCTGGTAGTCGATGCGCCAGCCGACATTCTTCGCCCAGGCCTGGCCGCGATTGCTCCACCAGGTGTAGGCCTCGCCCGCGTGCTCGGGATAGAGTTGACGGTAGACGTCGACCAGGCCTACGCGTTCGAACAGGTCGCTCATCCAGGCGCGTTCCTCGGGCAGGAAGCCGGAGTTTTTCAGATTGCCTTTCCAGTTTTTCAGGTCGATTTCCTTGTGCGCTATGTTCCAGTCGCCACACAGAATGAATTCGCGACCGCTTGTTGCCAGCGCCTCCAGGCGCGGCAGGAAGCGCTTCATGAAAGCGAACTTGGCGGTTTGGCGCTCCTCGCCCGAGGAGCCGGATGGCAGGTAGAGAGAGACGACCGACAAGTTGCCGAAGACAGCCTCGATATATCTGCCCTCGGCATCAATGTCGGCAATCCCGAGGCCTTCGATGATCCGATCAGGCTGTTTTTTCGAATAGATGCCGACGCCGCTGTAGCCCTTCTTGTCCGCATAGTGAAAGTAGCCCATGTATCCCGGCGGATTGAGCATTTCCAGACTGAGGTCGGCAGCCTGGGCCTTGAGTTCCTGCATACAAATCAGGTCGGCTTGCTGAGTTTGCAACCAGGCATAAACACCTTTGCTGGCAGCGGAGCGTATTCCGTTAAGATTCAGGCTAATTACACGCATTAGACAAGGGTTTTTCAGTGCAAAGCTTTAAAGGGGAATTCCTCGAATTTGCCATCCAGCAGAAAGTCCTGCTGTTCGGTGAATTCAAGACCAAGGCCGGGCGCATGAGCCCTTATTTCTTCAATGCAGGCCTGTTCAACGATGGCGATTCGCTGAAAAAACTCGGCGAATTCTACGCCAGCGCCATTGCCGCTTCCGGTCTGGTCTTCGATGGCCTGTTTGGACCCGCCTACAAGGGCATTCCACTGGCGGCGTCGGTCGCGATCGCCTTTGCCGCTGGAATCGCCGCGCCGGCGCGCAACATTCCGTTCAGTTACAACCGCAAGGAGGTCAAGGACCATGGCGAAGGCGGCAGCATTGTCGGCGCGCCCTTGGCCGGACGCGTGTTGATCGTCGATGACGTCATTTCTGCGGGTACTTCAGTACGAGAATCCGTCGAATTGATCCGTGCCGCCGGCGCTACGCCTTGCGGCGTGGCCATTGCGCTGGATCGCATGGAACGCGGCCTGGGCGAACTCTCGGCGGTACAGGAAGTCAGCCGCGATTACGGCATTCCAGTGATCGGTATCGTCAATCTGAATGATCTGGCCGGCTATCTGGATGGAAAACCGGACTGGCGTGACACACTGGATTCAATTCAGGCCTATCGTGGCCGATATGGCGTACAAGTCGGCGGAGAAGTTTGAACCTTGATTCCTCTGTTGACCGCTCCTTAGCCTTCGAGATGTCCCATGAATACAAGCGTTAGCGCCTTCGATCACACTCACCATTCGGGTGACCCTGCTACGCGCCCGAGTGCGGGGCTGCCAAGCCGTCTGGCCGCGTTCAACAGACGAATCAAGGTTGAAGGAATTTTGCCGGGTTCACCCTGTCGAAGCACTGTAATGCACTGATTATGTTCAGACTTTATCGTGCAAATCCCGCTTTGTTCGCTCGCACCAACTGGAGACTGACCTTCTGGTGAATGTATTGAAGCTTCAATTGCTCACCTTTTTATCCGCAAGCTTGCTTGCTTGCGCCCCGGCGCAGGCGGCTACTTATCGTTGGGTCGATCAGAACGGCAAGGTGCAATACGGCGATGTCATGCCGCCCAGCCAGACTGGACATACTGTACTGGACAAGCAGGGACGGGTGATCAAGGAAGTCAAACGCGCCAGCCAGATTACCGAGGAGCGTGAACGCCAGGCTGAAGCGGCCGCGCGGCAGGAAGCGGAAAAACGCAAGCAGGTGGATCTGATACGCCGCGACCGGGCGTTGCTCGCGACCTATTCGAACGAGAAGGAAATCGAACTGGCGCGGGATCGCGCCATCGAACTGGAAAATCTGAACATACGCGGCCTGCAAACGCGGATGGATGCGGCCGCAGCGAAATTGTCCTACGCCAACAGCAATCTGGCGCGGTTCCGCAATGCCGGCAAAGCTTCACCGGCGGGATATACGCAGATGCGCGATGAGGCTCAACGAGAGTTGGCCCTGATCAGCGAATCCATGCGGTTGCGAACCAAGGCTATCGAGGATCTCCACACCCGCTACGAAGAAGACACGAAGCGCTATCTGGAGCTGAAGTCCATCAAGCGTTGAGTTTCTGCCGCAGCATGTCGTTGACCTGTTGCGGATTGGCCTTGCCCTTGCTGGCTTTCATGACCTGGCCGACCAGTGCGTTGAACGCCTTTTCCTTGCCGGAACGGAATTCCTCGACCGACTTGGCGTTGGCGGCCATCACCTCGTCGATGATCTTCTCGATTGCGCCGCTGTCGGAGACCTGCTTGAGTCC
>CAMDGQ010000087.1 GCA_945897955.1 Tepidiphilus sp. J10
AGCGCAGATCAGGGCCATCGGCGAATTCCGCATCGAACAGATCAGCCTCTGGCTGCGCGAGACGCGCAAGGCCAGCGCATTCTTCAGCCAGGGCGGCCAGGTTGCCGATCATTTTGCGGCCTGGGCCGCCAGCGGCTACCAGGACGCGGCGAGAGTGGAAAAAATCCGCGCCCGACTCGATTCGTTCCAGGCCGGTTTCGGCTATCACAGTGTCAGCCTGTTCGATACGGCGGGGATTTACCGCTATGGCGATCATCTCGATCCGGTCATGGCCGAACACAAGCCCGATGCCTTGAAAGCCATGCGCTTGCGTGAGGCCGTGCTGGTCGATTTTCACCAGCACGGCAAGGAACACAGGGAACCCATGCTGGGCATGATCACGCCGCTGATTCAGGGCACGGGCCCGGATGCGCCGGTGGTGGGCGCCATGTTTGTCGGGGTGACCGCACAGACCAGCCTGTTCCGGCAACTCGACCGCTGGCCGACGCCGAGCGAAACCGGCGAGACAGTTCTGGTGCGCAGGAATGGCACGCAGACCGAAATCCTTTACAGCAGCCGCAACGGTGGCAAAGCCGAGACTCGGTTGCTGAATCCGCAGCCTGGTCAGGTCGGCGACAGGCTGCTGCGCGACGAGCACGGTTTGCTGCGCGGCGCAGTCGATTTTCGCGGCCATGCCGTGCTGGCGTTCAGCGGCCACATTCCCGGCAGCGACTGGATACTGGTCGCCAAGCAGGATCAGGCCGAAATCGATGCGCCGATCGCCCGGCTGGCGCTGGTTTCGTCGTTGGGCACCGGATTGCTGATGCTGCTGAGCGGTCTGTTCTTCCGTCATTGGTGGCAAACACAGCGCAACCGCCAGAACGCGCAACTGCTCGGAAAAGAAATCGAGCGCCGGGTGCTGGAGCGGCGCTACGACACGCTGTCGCACTACGCCATCGACAGCATCCTGCTGCTTGACGACGACTCGATCATTCTCGAAATCAACAAGCGGGTCGAGCTGATGTACGGCTACAGCGAGCAGGAACTGCTTGGCCAGTCGCTGTTCATTCTGCTGCCGCTGGACCGCCAGGCCGAGTTCTACCAGCGCCGCCAGGATGCTCTCGCCGCCGGCGAGCTCAGTTACCAAAGCGAGCATGTGCGCAGGGACGGCAACCGCTTCCCGGTCGATATCAACATGCATGTCATCGAGTTGCACGGGATGCGCCATTTCCACCTGACCGTGCGCGACATCAGCGAACGCAAGCTGGTGGAAACCCGTTTGCAGATGCAGGCGCTGGTGATGGACCAGATCCAGGACACGGTCACCATCACCGATCTCGATGGCGTCATCACCTACGTCAATCAGGCGCTGTGCAAAGGCTCCGGCCTGGCGCGCGAGCAACTGATCGGCCTGAACACCGAGTTCTTCGGCAGCGACCCCGAGGCCGATGCCGGCCAGGCGGAAATTGCCCATGCAACACTTGTCAGCGGCGGCTGGCGCGGCAAGATCGTCAATTTCGATCATTCCGGCGCCAAGCGATTCATCGACCTGCGCACCACGCTGATTCGCGATGACCTGGGCCAGCCGATGAGTATGGTCGGCATCGGCACCGACATCAGCGAACGCATCGCCGGGGAACACGCCGTGCAAGAGCGTGAAGCCTTGTATCGCGGCGTCATCGAGACCTCAGCCGACGGCTTCTGGATCGTTGACACGACTGGCCAAGTGCTGGAAGTCAACGAAGCCTATTGCCGGCGTTCCGGTTACAGCCGGGAGGAACTGCTCGGCAAGCGCATCTCCGATTTCGAAATCAACGAAGACCCGGCCGCCGTCGCCCGCCACGCCGAAAAAATGATCCGCGAAGGCGGCGATCTGTTCGAGTCGCGGCATCGGGCGAAGGATGGCAGCGTCTGGCAGGTCGAGGTAACCGCCAGTTATTCGTCGCTGTTCGGCGGCCGCTTCTTTGTTTTCCTGCGCGACATACAACGCCGCAATCGCGCCGATTCGTTGTTGCGCACGCGCCTGCAATTGTCCGATCTGGCCTTTGGTTCCAGTCTCGACGAACTGATGCAGGCCGCGCTGGACATGATCGAGCTTTACACCGGCAGCCAGATCGGCTTCTTCCATTTCGTTGATCCCGACCAGGAGACGCTGACCCTGCAAGCCTGGTCGAGCAATACCCTGAAATCCATGTGCAACGCGGAAGGCAAGGGTCAGCACTACCCGGTGAGTCAGGCCGGGGTCTGGGCCGACGCGGTGCGCACGCGCATGCCGTTGATCCACAACGATTACGCCAGCCTGCCGGACAAAAAGGGTATGCCCGAGGAGCATGCCGAGGTGGTGCGCGAACTGGTGGTGCCGATCCTGCGCAGCGACAAGGTGGTGGCCGTGCTCGGCGTCGGCAACAAGAGTGCGGATTACACCGCGGAAGATGTCGAAACCGCGCAGCAACTGGCTTCCATGGTGATGGAAATGGTGGCGCGCAAGCGCGCCGAAGAGGCTCTGGTTCAGGCCAACGCACGTTTGATGCAGGCGCAGCGCATCACCCGACTAGGCGATTGGGAGCTCGATTTGCGAACCGGCAGAGTGACCTGGTCCGAGCAGGTTTACCGCATCCTGGGGCTCGATCCGGCGAGCGAGCCGCCCGATTTTGCCAACCACCGGCACCTGTTCCATCCGGAGGATTACCCGCTGTACGAGGCTGATGTAAGTGCCGCAGTCGAGGCAGGCACGCCCTATCAGAACGAAATCCGCGCCGTGCGTCCGGACGGGGAAATCCGCTACATCTGGTATACCGGACAGGCAGGCAAGGATGCCGAAGGCAGGGTCGAGCGCTTGTTCGGCACGGTCCAGGACATCACCGAACGCAAGCAGTCCGAGGCGAAACTGGAGCAGGCGACGCACTTCGACGCACTGACCGGATTGCCCAACATGCGCTGGCTGTTCACGCGCATGCAGCAATTGATCGAGGCCGGCACCGACAGCAGGATGGCTTTGTTGCTGATGAATATCGACCGTTTCGCCCAACTCAACGAAAGCCTCGGACGCTCCGTCGGCGATCTGGTACTGATGACTCTGGCGCAGCGCTGGTCCGTCGCATTGCCGGATGGTTGCGTGCTGGTGCGCCTGGCGGGTGATCAGTTCGTGATATTGCGGACGGATTTCGAAGATACCGAAAGCATCATCGAAACCGCCGCCGGTCTGATTGATGCGACGCGGCAGCCGATCCAGCTGCGCGCGGAGGCGCGAGACCTGACAGGTTTGGAAAACCTGTCAGGTCAGGTGCAGCCGCGCGAGGGGGACACGCCAAACCTGACAGGTTTACAAAACCTGTCAGGTTTGAACCAGCCGCACGAGGGGGACAAACCAGACCTGACAGGTTCTCAAAACCTGTCAGGTTTGATCCAGCCGCGTGCGGCGGAAAAACCGGTTCTGCTGACCGTCTCCATCGGCATCGCGCTTTACCCGAACGATGCGGCGGACGCCAATGCGCTGCTGCACGCGGCCGAGGATGCGATGCGCAGCGCGAAGGCCGACAAGGGCAACCAGGCGCGCTTTTTCGATCGCAAGCAGGCGCAGGCGTCGATCGACTGGTTCGAGACCGAGGCCGCCCTGCGCGAAGCATTGGGCCGGGATGAGTTTTTCCTGCTCTACCAGCCGCAGATCGATACCGCGACCGGACGGGTCAGCGCCGTCGAAGCCCTGATTCGCTGGCGTCGGGATGGCAAGGTGGTGCCGCCCGGCAACTTCATCCATGTCGTCGAGGGCACCGATCTGGCCGAGCCGGTCAGTCGCTGGGTGTTGCAGACCGCCTGCCGCCAGGCCAGACAGTGGATGGAGCGGCAGCGGCCGTTGCGGGTGGCGGTCAACATCTTCTCGGCCCATGTCACCTCCGGGCATCTGCTCGACGATGTCAGCCTGGCGCTGAGCAGCAACCGCCTGCCGGCGCATTTGCTGGAACTGGAAGTGGTGGAGTCTTCATTGCTGGTGAATCCCGAACTGGCCGCGCAAACGCTGCGCGATCTCAAGCGCATGGGGGTCGGCCTGGCGCTGGACGACTTCGGCACCGGCTATTCCAGCCTGGGTTATCTCAAGCACTATCCGTTCGATGAACTGAAGATTGATCAGATGTTCACCCGCAACGTCAATCGCGTTCCGGAAGATGCCGCCATCGTGCGTTCGACCATTGCGCTGGCCCACAACCTGGGCATGCGCGTGCTGGCCGAAGGGGTCGAGACCGAATCGCAGCTACGTTTCCTGGCGCGCTATGGTTGCGACCAGATGCAGGGTTATCTGTTCAGCCGGCCGACCGAGCCGGCGGTGGTCGAAACGGCGGTGATGGAGCGGAGCGACCTGCGCCCGCTCAATCCGCAACTACAGATCAGGACGCATGGCGTGCTGGTGCTGGAGGACGAGCTGGTCGAACAGATGCTGATGCGCGACCTGCTGGAGGATGCCGGTTATCGGGTCTATATCGCGGCCAATCTGGATAGCGCCATTACGCTGATGGGCGCCGAGGCGATCGACGTGATCGTGTCGGATTACTACCTGGAAAAGGAGACCGGCGTTGATATCCTGGAGCGAATCAGCCGCTTCTATCCCGAGGTGCCGAGTATTGTCGTCTCCGGCTCCAGCGAACAGTCTGTCGTGGTCGAGGCGATCAATCGCGCCGCGATCCGCGGCTTCCTGGCCAAACCCGTGCAACCCGAGCTTCTGCTGCGACTGCTGCGTTCGATTTTTGACGCGGCTGCCGCGCACGAGCGGGTCTGACACACCAAAGGCGCCGGCATGAAACTGAAGCTCAAGATCTGGTTGATTCTCGGCCTGGTCATGCTGTTGCTGCTGGCGGTGTTCAACGTGTTGGAACTGCGTGAAGCCGAGGATTCTGCGCGCGCCGACTTGCGTCGCCAGGCGCTGGAACTGCGCGCCGTGGTGATGGCGACGCGGCGCGTTTATCACGAGCAATTCCTGCGCAGCGGCCTGCCCCTGACCGACCAGACCCTGGGTTTTCTGCCCGCGCACGCCATGTCGCGCATTTCGGCGGATATCCAGAACTGGAGCGACAGCCGCAGCCGCTTCAACAATGTGTCCGACCGGCCGCGCAATCCGGCCAATCTGGCCGACGCAAACGAACTCGCGGCGATGGCCTGGCATCGCGACCATGCCAAGGCCAGCGAGCGTATCGCGGTAATCCGGGATGCCGATGGCGAGGACTATTTCCACTTCACCGCGCCAATCTGGACCGAACCCTATTGCCTGAAGTGCCATGCCAGCCAGGCTGCTGCGCCGGCGACCATAAGCCGGCGTTACGGCCAGGCCTACGGCTACAGGGTCGGCGATCTGCGCGGCGTGATGAGCATCAAGATTCCGATGCGCGAACTGAACGAGCGTGTCATGAAAAACTGGACAGCCGAATTCATCGAGCATGTTGTCCTCATGCTGAGCCTGCTGGCCGTGCTTGGCCTGTTGCTCAACCGTCTGGTCATTCGCCGCCTGGACCAACTCGGCGCGGCGGTACGGCGCATGGCGGCGGGTGACTATGCCGGCAAGGTTGCTGGCAAGGTCGGCACGGATGAAATCGACCTTCTCGGCAACGGTTTCGATCAAATGGCCGAAGCTGTGCTGCAACGCGATCGCGCGCTCGCGGCCAGCGAGGCGAAGAGCCGGGCGCTGGCGGAACTTGCGCCGGTCGGACTGTTCCGCACGGATGCGCAGGGTGCCTGCATCTATGTCAACGAGCACTGGCAGCAGATCACCGGACTCGATGCGGCGGCATCCAGCGGCGAGGGTTGGGCAAGTGCGCTGCATCCGGCCGACCGCGCGCGCGTCGTGGCCGAATGGCAGGCGGCGAGCGCGGCCGGCCAGACCTTCAGCAGCGAATTTCGCTTCCTGAAACCGACCGGCGAGGTGCTCTGGGTGCTGGGCCGGGCCAGCGCGGAGATCGGGCCGGATGGCCGGGTCGTCGGCCATGTCGGCACCGTCACCGATATCACCGCGCGCAAGCGGGCCGAGGAACTCGAACATTTCAGCGCCTTCCAGGCCGGCATTGCGGAAATGAATACCTCGGTGCTGCACAACATCGGCAATGCGATCACCGCCGTGACACAGGAGGCCGAGGGCATCGAGCAATCCAGCGGCGACATGCTGCGCGTGGCCGATCTGCTCGCCGCCAATGCTGCCGGCAGCGAGGCCGAGGCGGCAGCGGCCGGTCCGCTGGCGCCCCTGACCAGTCGGCAATGCGCCATCCAGCGCGAAGCGGCGCGCACCATCCAGCAGATCGGCGAGCAGGGCTTGCGCGAGCGTGCGCGCCGCCTTGGCAGCGGTGTCAGGCACATCGCGGATATCGTGCGGATTCAGCAGAACGCCGCCCTGCCCGGCAATCAGGCGAGCAGTTTCAGCCTGATGCAGACCGTGCAGTCCGCCCTTGAGTTGCAGGGCGATGTGTTCCGCAAGCTCGACATCGAAGTCGTGGTCGAGATCGATCCGGCGGTCGATCAGATCAGACATGCGCACAACCGGCTGTTGCAGGTGCTGGTCAACGTGTTCAAGAATAGTATCGAAGCGATCAGGGAAAAGGCGCGTTTGGTTGAATCCGATACCGCATTCCGGGGCAGGCTGACGATCCGCGCCGAAGCACTGGAGCAAGCGCGTCTGGTCTTGATCATCGAAGACAACGGCATCGGCTTCGCCCCCGATTTGCACGACCAGTTGTTCCAGTTCGGTTTTTCCACCAAACAGCGCGGCAGCGGTTTCGGACTGCATTCGGTGGCGGTTTTCATCCGCGAATGCGGTGGCAGTCTGCGTCTGGAAAGCGGCGGACGCGGCCTCGGCGCGCGACTTAGCCTGGAACTGCCGATCGATCAGTCGGCGGACAGCGAGGGGGCGGAATGACCCGCATCGGAGGGTTCACCGTCCTGTTCCGCGCCGTGCTTGCCGGCATGCTGCTGGCGCTGGCCGGCTGCGAGCCGGCCGAGCCGACGCGCGGGCCGGTTTATGGCGATGCGCCGGTTCAGCCGCCGAAGCCGGTGTACCGCCTGGCGGTGCATCCGCTGCACAACCCGGCCATGTTGCTGCGCGCATATCAACCGCTCGCCGACAGCCTCAACGCGGCGATTCCGGAAGCGCGCTTCGAGATCGAGGCCTCGCGCAATTACGCCGAGTACGAGGCCAAGATACGCGCTCGCGCGCCCGCCTTTCTGTTGCCCAATCCCTGGCAGACGTTGCAGGCGATGCGGGTGGGCTACAGCGTGCTGGCGATGGCCGGTGACGCGGCCGATTTCAAGGGGCTGTTCATCGTTCGCCGCGATAGCCCGATCCAGTCGGTCGGCGATCTGAAGGGCCGCACGCTGGCCTATCCGTCGCCGACCGCACTGGCGGCCTGCATCATGCCGCAATGGTATTTGCGCCAGCAGGGGCTCGATGTGATGCGCGATACCACAAGCCGCTACGTCGGCTCGCAGGAGTCGGCAATCATGAATGCCTATCTGGGCCAGACCGATGTCGGCGTGACCTGGCCGCCGCCCTGGCGCGCCTTCGTCAGGACGCATCCGGCGGAAGCGGCGAAGCTCAAGGTGCTTTGGCAAACGCCGCCGCTGATCAACAACTCGGTGATGGCGCGCGACGATGTGCCGGCCGCTTTGCGCGTGAAGGTACGCGCCCGGCTTGCCGAACTGCATACGCAGGCGCCGGGACGGGCGCTTCTGGCCGGCATGGAGACGGCGCGCTTCCACGTTGCCGACGATGCCGATTACGCGGTGGTGAGGGCGTTCATCGAGCGCTTCGAGGCTGCGGTCCGGCCGGTGGTGCAGCCATGAGCGAGCCGCTCCGGAAAAATGCGCTTGGCCAGCCGTTTACCTGGCTGCGCAGCCTGCGCGGTCAGTTGGTCATCGGCGTCGCGCTGGTGCATGCGCTGATGATGAGCGTGTTCGTGCTCGATCTGACCCAGCGTCATGAAGCGCTGTTGCTCGAACGTCAGGAGGAGCAGGCCGGATCGCTGGCGGCATCGCTCGCGGTATCGGCGGCGGGCTGGCTGGCGGCGCGCGATGTGGCCGGTTTGCAGGAGCTCATCGACGCCCAGCGCGACTATCCTGAGGTCGAGTTCGCCATGCTGCTCGATCAGCACGGGCAGATTCTGGCGCACAGCGACCATGCCCGCATCGGCCGCTATGTGCGCGACCTGCCTGCCACGTTCGAGACGGCGCTGGTCACGCGTTCGGCCGAACTGGTCGATGTCGTCAAGCCGGTGCGCCTGGGCAGCCAACCAATCGGCTGGGTCAGGGTTGGCGTCGGCCAGCGCAGGGTGGGCGATCGTCTGGCGGAAATCACCCGCAACGGCATGTATTACGCGCTGGCCGCCATCCTTGCCGGCGCGTTCCTGGCAGGGTGGCTGGGGCGGCGGCTGACCCGCAAGCTGTACATGATTCGCGATGTGGCGGACAGCGTGCGTGTTTCCGGCCGGCATCCGCGCGCGCCCGATCTGGGCAAAGACGAAGCGGGCGCGCTGGCGAAGGACTTCAACGCCATGCTGGACAGCCTTGATCAACGCGATGCCGAAGTAGCCGCCGGGTTGACCTTGCGCCAGGCTTTGGTGAAGGCGATTCCCGACCTGGTCTGGCTGAAGGATCCGGACGGGGTCTATCTGTCGTGCAATCCGCGTTTCGAGCAGTTTTTTGGCGCGCGCGAGGCGGATCTCGTCGGCCGCACGGATTACGATTTCGTCCCGCGCGAACTGGCGGATTTTTTCCGCGCCAACGACCGCAAGGCGGCGGAACTCGGCCAGCCCAGTGTCAACGAGGAATGGCTTACCTTCGCCAGCGACGGACACCGGGAACTGGTCGAAACCGTCAAGACGCCGGTGTTCGCACAGGATGGCGCATTGCTGGGCGTGCTCGGCATCGCGCGCGACATCACCGAACGCAAGCGCAACGAGGATTTGCAGCGCTATGCCGCGTTCCAGTCCGGCGTCGCCGAGATGGGGGTATCGGTGCTGCACAACATCGGCAATGCGATTACCGCCGTGGTGGCGGACGCCGATGCCATGCGCCAGACCGGCGAAGACCTGGAAAAAGTGGCCGCACTGTTGCGTCGCGGCGCCGACGAAAGCGCTGCCCGACAGGCGAATGCGGGCGATGTCGAGGCCGAGCTGAAGCGCGCGTATGCGATCCAGCGCGAAGCGGCGGCGGGGATCGAGCGGCTGTGCCGGCAGGGCATCGCCGAACGCGGCCGCCGGATTACCCGCAGCGTGCAGCACATCGCCGACATCGTGCGGATTCAGCAGTCGGCCGCGCTGCCCAATGCCAGCGCGAGCAGTTTCGAACTGGCCGATGTGATCAGCGATGCGCTGGCGATGCAGGGCGATACGTTCGAGAAACATGGCATCGAGGTCGAGCTTGACCTTGATCCCGGCATGGAAGCGCTGACCCTGCCACGCAATCCGTTGATGCAGGCGCTGGTCAATGTGCTGAAGAACGCGCGTGAAGCGATCGGTGAGCGCCAGGCCCTGGATGGCGCGCCCGGCCTGATCGTGTTGCGGGCGGAGCGGGTCGCGCCGGACCGCCTGCGTCTGAGCGTGACCGACAATGGCATCGGCATTGAACCGGACAAGCGCGAGCAGTTGTTCCAGTTCGGCTACTCGACCAAGGCGCGCGGCAGCGGCTTCGGCCTGCATGGCGCGGCGCTGTTTGCGCGCGAACTCGGCGGCAGCATCGAACTGCAAAGCGAGGGGAACAACCAGGGTTCCTGCCTGGTCCTGGAACTGCCGCTGCATATCAACCCGGCCCAAGAGCCGGTAAACCAACGAACGAAGGGAAATCCGACATGACGCACACCACTTCAGCTACCCATTCCTGCCAGGTCGGGTCTGCGTCCCGACGCGCGCTGCTGCGCGCCGGCCTTGCGCTGGCCCTGCTAGCAGCCTTGCCAGGGGCGCGGGCGGCGGATCGACCGCCGGTGCTGATCGGGCTGGACGCGGAATTCGGCCATTCCACCAGCACTTCGGCGCAAGCCGTGCGCCAGGGCATGGAGATCGCCATCGACGAAATCAACCGCGCCGGCGGGGTGCTGCGTGGACGCAAGCTGGAACTGGTGGTGCGCGATAACCGCTCGATTCCGGCAATGGCGGTGGACAACCTGAAGGAACTGGCGGCCATGCCGGAACTGGTCGGGGTGTTCGGGGCGAAATTCAGCCCGGTTCTGGTGGAATGGCTGAAGCCGGCGCATGAACTCGGCCTGCCGATCTTTGCGACCTGGAGTTCGGCGGATCAGATCACCGAGTCCGCCTATCAGCCCGGCTACAGTTTCCGTCTGTCTCTCAAGGATGAATGGGCCGGGCCGGTGTTCCTGCGTTTCGCGGCACAACATCACGCTGCCAGAAAGGTCGGTCTGCTGCTGCCCAATACCGCCTGGGGTCGCAGCAACAAGGCCGCCATCGCCAAGGCCAGTGCGGCTTCCGGCGTCAAGGTGGCGGCTGAACGCTGGTACAACTGGGGCGACAGCAGCCTGATCGAGGCTTACCAGGATCTGGCGGCGGCGGGCGCGCAAGCCATCATCCTGGTGGCGAACGAAGTGGAAGGGGCGATTCTGGTCAAGGAAGTGGCGGCCTTGCCGGCGGCGCGGCGTCTGCCGATCATCAGCCATTGGGGCGTGACCGGCGGCCGCTTTGCCGAAATGACCGGCGCGGCGCTCGATCAGGTCGATTTCTCGGTGATCCAGACTTTCAGTTTCATCGACGCGACCTCTCCCGCCGCGCGGCGCGTGCTGGCTGCGCTGAAGGCGCGCTACGGCGTGCGCGATGCGGCAAGCATCATCAGCCCGGTCGGTATTGCGCATGCCTACGATCTGACGCATTTGCTGGCGCGCGCCATCGACAAGGCCGGCAGTACCGACCGCGCGCGCATTCGCGATGCGCTTGAGCGTCTCGGTCCCTACGATGGCCTGGTGCGCCGGTACAGCCGGCCGTTTACCCCGACGCGCCACGATGCGCTTGGACCGGAACAGATATTCATGGCGCGTTACAGCGCCGATGACCGGCTGATGCCGATACGCTGGCGGCGAAAATGATCCCTGTAGTGCATCCGCTGGAGCGCCTGCTGGCCTGGCTGCCGCGCACGTTTGCGTCGCAGCGGGGGTCACCCCGGCTGGCGGAGGGCATTCAGCGCGCGGTGTTCGGCTTCTCGGCACTGCTGGTGGGGGTGCTGGGCTGTGTCGGTCTGCTGACCCAGTTCATGAATATCCGGGATAACGCCGAGTCGGCGCATATCACCACGTTGCGGGTGCTGGAGACCGACTTGCGCTATCAGCTCGACAGCATCGGCGACGAGCTCAAGTTTCTCAGCCAGAGCCCGCTGGTGTGGACGGCCATTTCCGACAGCGAGGGCCGCGAAGCCTACCTGAAGCCTTATATGCGCAGCCAGAGCGCGCTGAATCGGCTGACCCGGATGACGCTGCTGGACTACCGAGGCCGCTATATCGCCGGCGTGCGCAACCGGCTCGATCCGGCCAGCGACGCCGATCTGCGCGCGGCGATGGAACAGGCCAGCACGCGGGCGCGGCCGGTTGGGCGGATAGCGGCGCGCGGCGAGCGCCTGATCCTGGCGTTTCCGGTGTTGTTTCCCTATTCTCAGGATGTGATCGGCATCCTGCTGGCGGAGGTGCGGCTGGCCGAACTGTTGAGTCAGCGCGTGCACGGCCTGGGCGAGAACCATGGCGTTGCGTTGCATGACGCGCGCGGCGAAGAACTGCTGGTTCTGCCGGACGCCGGGTCGCCCCGCCATCTGAGCCGCCACATGGTGCTGGCTTCGAAGGAGATTGACGGCCTGTATCGGTTCGAGCTCGAAATGTTCGCGCGCGATCTGCAATGGTTCACGCCGGCATTGTGGTTGCTGGCGGTCTATCTGACGGTGGCGGCGGTTTTGATCGGGTTCATCCGGGCCGTCTCGCGGCATCTGGCGACGCGGTTGACGCGCAGGCTGGAGCGGTTGACCGAGTCGGTCCTGCGCGGCGATGAACTTGTGGAAGCGGTTGAAACCTCGCCGGGGGACGAAATCAGCACCCTGACGCATGTGCTCAACAGCAGCCTGCGCGCGCGGCGGGAGTTGACCGACCATCTTGAAGAGCAGGTGCAGCAGCGCACGGCTGAGCTCGCCGAACGCGAAGCGCAATACCGCCTGCTGGCCGAGAGCATGAAGGATGTGGTGTGGACGCTGGATACCGAAACCCTGCGCTTTTTGTATGTCAGCCCGAGCGTGGAACGCCTGCGCGGCTTCAGCGTCGAGGAGATACTTGCCGAGCCGGTGGATGCCGCACTCACCCCCGAAGTGGCGGCCGTGATGAAGTCACTCATCCTGGAACGAACGGCGGCCCTGCTGTCCGGGAAGACGCCGTCCGACCATTTCTATACCAATCAGGTCGAGCAGCCCTGCAAGGACGGCGGCAGCGTCTGGACCGAAGTGATCACCCGCTATCGCCTCGACGAGAAGAGCGGCCATGTTGTCGTGCTCGGCGTTACCCGCGATATCGGCGAACGCCTGCATGGCGAGGAACTTGAGCGCTACAGCGCATTTCAGGCCGGCATCGCGGAAAACAGCGTGTCGGTGCTGCATAACGTCGGCAATGCGATCACCTCGGTGCTGATGGATGCCAAGGCCATGCGCGGCGCGGCGTCGGATCTGACGCAGTTGGCGGAATTGCTGGCGGCCGATCTGGAGGCGGTTCGCGCGCGCCTGGGCAGTGCGGAACCGGGTCGCGCCGAGGTGGAACGTCTGCTGGCCATCGAACAGGAAGCGATGACGGTGATCCGGCGACTGGCTGCGGATGGCCTGCTGGCGCGCAGCCAGCGCATTGGCGACAGCGTCGAGCGCATCGCCGAGATGGTCAGCCTGCGGCAGGATGCGGTAACGCCGGGCTCGGCGGGCGAGGCCTGCGATCTCGGCCAGTTGCTGCGTGACGCACTGGCCATGCGGCAGGACGGTCTGACCCGGCATGGCATCGAGGTGGAAGTGAATCTGGATGCGGGGCTGGCGCGGGTGACGCTGTCGCGCAATCGTTTGCTGCAAGCCGTGCTGCATGTCATCGGCAATGCCCAGGATGCGATCGAGGCGCGCCAGGCAATCGAGGCCGGGGCTGGCCGTATCCAGATTCGCGGCGAGGCGCTGGATGCCGCCTTCTTCCGTTTGACCCTGAGCGACAACGGCATCGGCATCGACTCCGATCCCGCCGCGCGCGCGAAGCTGTTCGAGTCCGGCTATACGACCAAGCCGCGCGGCACCGGTTACGGCCTGCATGCCGCCGCGCTGTTCGCGCGCGAGGTCGGCGGCAGTGTTTCGCTCGACAGTCCGGGTCGCATGCGGGGTGCTACGCTAAAATTGGTTCTGCCCTTTGCGCCCGCCTCCGGGATTGCCGACGCGGCGGCCGCATCTTTGTCCGGGAGCATGCAGTGAATACAAGCTCGAAGCAGGTTTTTCGTGTTCTGGTGGTGGATGACGATTCCTCCATCCGCGAGACCTATCGCCAGATACTGTGCCCCGAAGGCTCCGGTCTGGGCGCGCTGGAAGCGCTGATATCCGGCGCACCGGCCACCGCGCAGGCGGCGGAATTCGAGGTCACCGAGGCAGCCCAGGGCGAAACGGCGGCAGCGTTGCAAAAACTGGCGCTGACTGCGGGCCGGCCGCATCAGATCGCGTTCATCGACATGCGCATGCCGCCCGGCTGGGATGGCCTGCAAACCGCAGTGGCGCTGCGGGCGCTGGACCCGGCGATCTACATCATCATTGCCACGGCGTTTTCCGATTACGACGTGAATCAGTTGCAGCAAGCGCTCGGTCACGATGTGGTCATGCTGCGCAAGCCGTTTACCCGCGAGGAGGTCTATCAGCTTGCCCGCACGCTGTGCCAGAGCCGGCTGACGCGGGAGCGCCTGGAGAATTTGACCGCCGAGATGGAGCGGCAGGTGCAGGAACGCACCGCCGAGCTGAATCAACGTGTGGCGCGGCAACTGGTTCTGGCCGAGGTGGCGACGCATTGCATCGAACTGGACAGCGCCGACCAGCCCGATGACGCGGTGCATTGGTCGCTCGCTCGCCTGGGCCAGGCTACCGGCGCAGATAGTGCGAACATCTTCCATATCGACCCGGGTGGAACCAGCTTCAGCATGACGCACGAGTGGCTGGCGCTGGGCATGCCGTCACTGCGCGAGCATTTTCAGGCGTTGCCCGAACACGACTTTCGCCAGACCATCAGTCGTCTGCGGCATGGCGAGGTATTCAAGTTCTCCAGTCAGGCCGAATTGCGCGACGACTCGCCGGATGCCATGGCCGATCTGCGCGAGCGCCTGTCCGGCCGGATCGAGTCGCTGTTGTGCGTGCCGGTCGATTCCGGCGGTCGGCTGATCGGGTTTATCAGCATCGGTTGCCGCCGCCCCGGTACAGCCTGGGATGAGCATGACGAGTCCCTGTTGCGCACAGCCGGCAATATTCTGTTCCGCACGCTGGAGGCGCTGGAATCGAAGCGCCGGCTGAGCGAAAACGAAGCCCGCTTTTCCAGCCTGGTGCAGAGCATTCCGGGCATGGTGTATCGCTGCCAGATGGATGCGGACTGGACCATCCATTTCATGAGCGATTACATCCTGGAACTGAGCGGCTATCCGGTTGCGGATTTCATCGCCAACCGGGTGCGCAGCTACGGCAGCATCATTTATCCGGCGGACCGCGAACTGGTGGAATTCGCGGTCAGGGAGGCGGTCGCCCGCCACGCCCCCTTCAGCATGGAGTACCGCATTGTGCATGCCGACGGCGGACTGCGCTGGGTGAACGAGCGCGGCCAGGCCGCATTCGATCGCCTGGGCGGGGTGCGCTGGCTGGATGGCGTGATTACCGATATCACGCCGCGCAAACGGATAGAACTGGCGCTGGCCGCGACTGCGGAATTCGTTTCCCGCGCCAGTCGTGACGATTTCATCGAAGCGCTGGTGCGGCATGCGGCGGAAACGCTGGCACTGGATTATGTCCATGTCGGCCTGTTGCGG
>CAMDGQ010000088.1 GCA_945897955.1 Tepidiphilus sp. J10
ACGGCAGAACCTGCTCGACACCGCCGTGCGGCTGGCCCAGGCAGTCGGCTACCGTTCCGCCGGCACGGTGGAATTCGTTTACGACACGCAGAGCGGCCAGTTCTATTTTCTGGAAGTGAACACCCGCTTGCAGGTCGAGCACGGCGTCACCGAGGAAGTCAGCGGCGTCGATCTGGTCGAATGGATGGTGCGGGAAGCCGCCGGCGAGCTGGATTTGAGCGACTTCCAAGCAAAGCCGCAGGGCGCTTCGATCCAGGTTCGTCTGTATGCGGAAGACCCCGGCAAGGATTTCCAACCGGCTGCCGGTGTACTGACGCAGGTCGAATTCTCCCCACAGGCACGCATCGAAACCTGGGTCGAACGCGGCAGCGAAGTGCCGCCGTTCTACGACCCTATGTTGGCCAAGATCATCGTCAAGGCGGACGACCGCGCCGCCGCATTGAGCAAGATGCAACAGGCGCTGGCCGACACCCGCATTGCCGGCATCGAATGCAATCTGGAATACCTGCGCCAGATTCTGGCCGACAGCGTGTTTGCCGAAGGCCGCCAGACCACGCGCTACCTGAACGCCTTCCGCTACCGCCCGGCAACCATCGATGTAATCGAACCCGGCGTTCAGAGCAGCATTCAAGACTGGCCCGGCCGCACCGGCTACTGGAACGTCGGCGTGCCGCCCTCCGGCCCGATGGATCATCTCGCTTTCCGCCTGGCCAACCGGCTGGCGGGCAATGCGGAAGGCACGGCTGCGCTGGAACTCACCGTCGCCGGCCCGACCCTGCGCTTCAATACCGATGCAGTGATCGCGCTGGCCGGCGCCGATATGGGTGCGGAACTCGATGGCGTGGCACTGGCGAACTGGTCCGCGCACGCCGTACCGGCGGGTTCGATCCTGAAACTCGGCGCGATCAAGGACACCGGCTGCCGCACCTATCTGGCCGTGCAGGGCGGTTTCGACGCGCCGGATTATCTCGGCAGCAAAGCCACCTTCACGCTCGGGCAGTTTGGCGGACATGCGGGCAGGACGTTGCGGGTGAGGGATGTACTGCATCTGGCGGATCGTCATTCCCGCGCAGGCGGGAATCCAGCACGCGACATCACGATTCCCACCTACACCCACGCCTGGAAAATCGGTGTCCTCTACGGCCCGCACGGCGCGCCGGATTTCTTCACCGATGCCGACATCGACATGTTTTTCGCCACCGACTGGGAGGTGCATTACAACTCCAGCCGCACCGGCGTGCGCCTGATCGGCCCGAAGCCGGAATGGGCGCGGCGCGATGGCGGCGAAGCCGGCCTGCATCCGTCCAACATCCACGACAACGCCTATGCCATCGGCGCGGTCGATTTCACCGGCGACATGCCGGTCATCCTCGGCCCGGATGGTCCCAGCCTGGGCGGTTTCGTCTGCCCGGCGACCATCGTGCAGGCCGAATTGTGGAAGATGGGCCAGTTGCGGCCGGGCGACACGGTGCGTTTCATGCGCTTGTCGCAGGCCGAAGCGGAACGGCTGGAAACCGCGCAGGACGCGGCCATCGCTGGTTTGCCTCCCTCCCCAACCAGCGGGAGTGAGGGCGACTTACCCGCCACCCCTATCCTGCACCGCACCCCCCTCTCCGATAACCCGGTCGAAGTCGTCTACCGCCGCGCCGGCGACAAATACCTGTTGGTCGAATACGGGCCACTGGTGCTCGACCTGAACCTGCGTTTCCGCGTGCATGCGCTGATGACCCGGCTGGAAGCCGAGGCCATTCCCGGCATCCTCGATCTGACGCCCGGCATCCGTTCGCTGCAGGTGCATTACGACTCGCGTGTGCTGTCGCTGAACACCTTGATGGACCTGCTGCTGGCGGTGGAGCGGCAACTGCCCGCCATCGAGGACATGGAAGTGCCGACCCGCATCGTGCATCTGCCGCTGTCCTGGGACGACGCGGCGACCCGGCTGGCGATCGAGAAATACATGCAATCGGTGCGCAAGGACGCGCCCTGGTGCCCGTCGAATATCGAATTCATCCGCCGCATCAACGATCTCGCCTCCATCGAGGAGGTGAAGCGCATCGTGTTCGAGGCGAGCTATCTGGTCATGGGTCTGGGCGATGTCTATCTCGGCGCGCCGGTGGCGACGCCGGTCGATCCACGCCATCGGCTGGTCACCACCAAATACAACCCGGCGCGCACCTGGACGCCGGAAAACGCGGTCGGCATCGGCGGCGCCTACATGTGCGTCTACGGCATGGAAGGTCCGGGCGGCTACCAGTTTGTCGGCCGCACCTTGCAGATGTGGAACCGCTGGCGGGATGAACGACAGGGCGCCGCGCATTTCGCCGAAGGCAAGCCCTGGCTGCTGCGCTTCTTCGACCAGATCCGCTTCTACCCGGTCAGCGCCGAGGAATTGCTGCAAATCCGCGAGGACTTCCCGCTCGGCCGTTACAAACTGCGCATCGAGGAAACCACCTTCCGGCTGGCCGACTACAACCGCTTCCTGGCCGACAACGCCGATTCCATCACCGCCTTCAAGACGCAGCAGCAAGCCGCGTTCGAAGCCGAACGCGAACGCTGGAAAGCCGCCGGCCAGGCCGACTACGCCACCGACGCCAATGTCGCCGAAGCCGCCACCGACAGCGAACTCGACCTGCCCGAACACGGCCGCGCCATCGCCAGCCACGTCGCCGGCAATGTCTGGAAAGTCATGGCGACGGACGGCGACAAGGTGAAGGCCGGCGATGCGCTGGTCATCGTCGAGTCGATGAAGATGGAATTCAGCGTCGCCGCGCCGTGCGACGGCACGATTTACAAGGTGTTCTGCCGCGAAGGCGGCCAGGTCAGCGCCGGGCAGGATTTACTGGTGCTCGTGAGCGAATAAGGGGAATAACCATGAATATCAGCCTCGACATCGCCCACCTGCACAGCCTGTATCGCACCGGAGAACTGACGCCGTTGGCGTTGATCGACCACCTGCTCGAACGCATGGGCCGCGAAGACCGCCACCACGTCTGGATCAGCCGCCTCGACGCCGAAACACTGCGCGCCCATGCCCTCGCGCTGGCAGGCAAGGACATCGCCAACCTGCCCTTGTACGGCATTCCATTCGCGATCAAGGACAACATCGACCTAGCCGGCATCCCGACCACGGCAGGCTGCCCGGCCTATGCCTACACGCCCGCCGAGTCCGCGCCGGTCGTGCAACGCCTGATCGACGCTGGTGCGATTCCGCTCGGCAAGACCAACCTCGACCAGTTCGCCACCGGCCTGAACGGCACGCGCTCGCCGTATGGCGCATGCCGTAACGCCTTCAATCCCGATTTCATTTCCGGCGGTTCCAGTTCCGGTTCCGCCGTGGCGGTGGCGCTCGGACTGGCCAGTTTTTCGCTCGGCACCGATACCGCCGGCTCCGGCCGCGTGCCGGCGGCGTTCAACAATCTGATCGGGCACAAGCCCAGTTGCGGCGCGCTCTCGACGCGCGGCGTGGTACCGGCCTGCCGTTCGCTCGATGCAGTGTCGATCTTCGCGTTGACCGCCGAGGATGCCGAGCGCGTGCTGGCGGTGGCTGCCGGTCATGATCCGCAAGACGCGTATTCGCGCCCGCTCGCCGCGCACGGTTTTGATTTCGGCCGCGCCGCTGCTTTCCGCTTCGGCGTGCCGATGGCGAAAGACCTGGAGTTTTTCGGCAATGCCGACGCAGCCCGGCTGTTTGGCGAATCGGTGGAAAAACTGCAATCGCTCGGCGGCACGCCGGTGGAGATCGATCTCGCACCGTTTCTGGAAACCGCCCGCCTGCTCTACGGCGGCGCCTGGGTCGCGGAACGCTATCAAGCCATCCGCGATTTCTTCGACGCTCAGGCCGATCAGGTTTTCCCGCCGGTGCGCGAGATCATCGCCGGCGGCAAGACGCAAAGCGCCGCCGATGCCTTCGCCGGAATGTACCGGTTGCGCGCGTTGAAAGCGCAATGCGATACGGTCTGGAACGACATCGACGTGCTGCTGACAGCCACCGCCGGCACGATCTACACCGTCGCGGAAATGCAGGCCGACCCGATCCGCCTGAACGCCAATCTGGGCTACTACACCAACTTCATGAATCTGCTCGACCTCGCCGCCACCGCCGTGCCTGCCGGTTTTCAGGCGGATGGATTGCCATTCGGCGTCACGCTGATCGCGCCGCCGCATCAGGATGCGCCCCTGCTGCACCTGGCCGCGCGGATGCATCAAACATTGGGCGGCAAACTGGGCGCAACCCAGCATGTTCCGCCTTTACCTGAAATGCTGAACGTCCTGCCCGGCGGCCAGCTTCAGGTCGCCGTGGTCGGCGCGCATCTGTCCGGACTGGCGCTTAACTTCCAGCTCGCGCAGCGCCATGCCCGCCTGGTCGCGGCCACCCGCACCGCGCCGAAATACCGTATCTACGCGCTGCCCGACGGCAAGCGTCCGGGCCTGATCCAGGTCGCTGAAGGCGGCGTTTCGATTGAATGCGAGGTCTGGCAAATGCCGGCGCGTGAATTCGGTTCCTTCGTCGCCGGCATTCCAGCGCCCTTGGGCATCGGCAAACTGGAGCTGGCCGATGGCACGCTGGTAAATGGTTTCATCTGCGAACCCATCGGCGTGGCGGATGCCAGGGACATCAGCATGCACGGCGGCTGGCGCGCGTGGCTGGCGGCGCGGGACAAGTAAAACGATACGGAATAAACCCATGCCGGCTTAACCTTTCCCCGGAAAGGGGGTAAACCCATCCCCTTTGCAAGGAGAGCAGCATGACCCCGCTACGCGTTTGGGATTTGCCCACCCGGATTTTTCACTGGCTGTTCGCGCTGGCCTTCGCTGTCGCCTGGACGCTCGGCGGCGAGGACGACTGGCTGGGCTGGCACAGCTATTTCGGGTATCTGGCCGGCGGACTGATCGTATTCCGGCTGTTCTGGGGATTTTTTGGCGAGGAACTCAGCCTTTTCCGGTCCTTCCCGATCGACCCGGCCGGCGCGTTGCGCTATCTGAAGAACCTGCCGACCAACTCCGGTCAGCACTATCTCGGCCACAACCCGGCCGGCGCACTGGCGATCTACGCCCTGCTCGCGCTGGGCCTGGCCACGGCGGTCAGCGGCATGGCGCTGCTGGGCGCGGACAAGCATCTCGGCCCGCTGGCGGGTCTGGTCGCGTCGGATTGGGAAGACGCGTTGGAGGAAGTGCATGAGTTCTGCGCCAACGCGATGTTGCTGGTGGTGTTCGGCCATCTCGCCGGCGTCATCGCGGGCAGCCTGCTGCATCGCGAGAACCTGCCGCGCGCGATGGTGACCGGCTTCAAGCCTGCGGATATCAGCCCGCAAACGCCCCAGCCCGCCCGCTTGCGCGCCGGCGTCGCGGCGGCGCTGCTGCTCGCCATCGCCGTCTTCACGGCCAACCACGACTTCTCCGGCGGCTGCGATGACAACCCGATGGCCTGCGAAAATGACGAGCAAGCCGAAGGCGAAGAAGAAGCGCGCGACCATGACCGCCGCCACGGCAAACGCAAGGGCCGCCACGACGACGACTGAGCTGTCGAGGAAAACCAGTCTGTAGGATGGGTCAAGCGCAGCGGACCCATCGGAACGTGACAATGATGGGTCCGCTTCGCTTGACCCATCCTACGTGGCTCCGGTGGCTGCGATGACAACCCGGTGGCCTGCGAAAATGACGAACAAGCCGAAGACGAAGAAGAAGCGCGCGACGACGACCGCCGCCACGGCAAACGCAAGGGCCGCCACGACGACGACTGAGCCGTCGAGGCGAATCTCATGAGTTTGTAGGATGGGTCAAGCGCAGCGAACCCATCGGAACGTGGCAATGATGGGTCCGCTTCGCTTGACCCATCCTACCCAGCTGCCGCACCAGTTCATCCCTCGGCCGATGGATGCCGCTCAAACGTCTCGATCAAGCCGGGCAGGCGTTCGTAATCCGGGTGCTCGTGTTTGAGCCGCTCCAGCGCAATGCGCGCGAAGGGCAGGATTTCATTCACCGGTTCGCCTTTCTGGCGCAGCATCACGACGGTGGAGACGACGTTGGCCAGCAACATCGCGGTCAGATCGGCCGGCGTATGGTTGACCAGTTGCATGAACAGGTTGAGTGCATCGCGGGTTTTTCCGACACGCAACATGTCGAGTCCTTCCTTGATCCGGGCGCGCGTTTTTTGCACCGCTTGCGTCTCGACCTGCCGGCGCCAGTCGTCATCGCCCACGCTTCCCGGCAGGTGATGGCCATGCGCCATGGCGGCGGCAGCGACTTCCGCCGCGCGTTCGGTCTGCCCGGTGGCGATGTGCGCCTCGGCGAGGAAGACGGCCTCCTCCGGCCGGGTCTCCAGCTTGTCCAGCCTGGCGGTCAGTTCGTTCAGGCGTGATTGCCGGTCCGACAAAATTGCCATCCGACGTTCCTTCATGGCCGGCGGTGCATTGGCCAGTGCAGCGGTTTCCTCGGCAAGCTGCGTCGCCAGGGTGTAAACCTTGGCCGCCTGCACACAGGCGGACTGTTTGATGTGGGGAATCTCCGTTTCGAATCGGACCATCGCGGCGGTCGCCTTGTCGGCCTGCCCGGATTTGACCAGGCCGCGCAGCAGACGGGCGTGGTCGGTGAAATCCTGCGCCAGCGCGAACTTGTTCGCGTCGATCACCTTGCCACCCCACTGAATGACCCGGTTTTCGTCGTCCATCTGCTCGGCGAGCCTGGCAACGGCGCGCATACGGTTCACCGTCGAAGAATTGGCGCACGCTTTTTCCAGCACGGCCATCGCTTTTTCCGGCTGCCTGATCTGGATATACGCCTCGGCGAGAACATCGGAGGCATGCACATATTTCGGGGTCTGCGCCACCAGTTCCTCCAGCGTGGCGATGGCGGCCTCGGTCTGATGCAGTTTCAGGCGCGCCCGCGCCACGCCCAGAGCGGCCCAGGCATAGGTCGCGCGCAACGACAGGTAATGTTGCAGCGCCGGCACGAAATCACCTTGCCGCATCAATGCCTCGCCCTTGAGCCGGGCAGTGTCGGCATGGATGCCTTCCTTCTGCGTATAGGCGTCCACCAGCGCCACCACCGCATCGCATCGATTCGCGTCGAACTGATCGTAGATCGGCTTCAGACCCGGCGTTTTCTTGTTGAGTTGACGCAAGCCCATCTTGCGTTCGATGACCGGCTGCAAATGATTGAGCAGGGATTCGGCGGTAAACGGCTTGATCAGATAGGCATCCGGCGAATGCTCGGCCACCTGGGCGACCAGCCCGTAGTTCTTTTCAGCGGTCACCATCACGATCACCGCGCTGCTCGGCACCAGTTGTTCGTTGCGGATCAGTTCGAGCAACTGCTGGCCATCGGTGGCATCGCCGAGGTAGTAGTCCAGCAGCAGCAGATTGTATTGCGCCGCGCGCAGCATCTCGATCGCGCCAGCCGCGCTGGGCGTGCCGGCCGACCGGGTGACGCCGATGCTGGCCAACTGGTTTTTCATCATGCTGCGCATGGTGGCCATGTCATCCACGACCAGTGCGTTCAGGTTGTAATCGTCAAGCATGGTTTCTTGTACCCCCGGGAACCGAGACAGAATAACTTGGACAGCAGCAGCCGTGCCGGCAAGATTTTCAAGCCAACGCCCTCCAGGCGGCCAGTGTGATGCGGCTGCTAGTCGTATTCCAGACTGTAGAACGCATCAATGCTGCTCTGCTGCCCGGCCTGCGCTTCCAGGCGGACACGCGGCGACCACTGGTAGATCACCTTGACGACCTGGCTGAGGCCATCAAGACTTTGCTCGTAGTTCAACGTCGCACGCGTGGACAGCCGCTTGCCGACACTGACCACGGCGCTGGTGAAGTCCTGGCCGTCGCCCGCGCGCAGGTCGAAGCTGTCGATGCGCAAGGCCTCGGCGAGCTGGTACTGGAAACTGGCGGATTCCGTCTTGCTCAACAGCGCGCCGGCCGCGATCTGCAACAACGCAAATTCCTGCTGGCCGCCGCCTTCAAGTCCATGTCCCAGCACCAGCCAGGACAGCTTCTCCGTATCCGGCAGCGCCGGATCGGAGTACAGCGTGACCAGCGGACGCCGCACCGTGCCCCTGACCTGAACGCCGGCCTTGACTGTGGCGGACTTGCGCACCGCGAGCACATCGAGCCCCGGATTGTCGAGCGGGCCGCTGAAACGCAGGATGCCGCGCTCGATCACCAGCGACTGGCCATAGGCGGCGTAGCGACCTTCCTCGACCCGGATGCTGCCTTCGCCCTGCAGCGCATCGCTGCCGGTGAACACGCGCAACTGGCCGCCAAGGCGGGCATCCAGACCGCCGCCCCTGAACTGGAAGTCCTTGCCCAGATTGAGCTTGAGATCCAGCGCCAGCGGATAGTGCCGGGCAACCGCTCTTTCCTGCGCCGCGCGACCGACGATGATCACGTCCGAGCCGAGCGTGGGCCGGCTGGCTTCCGGCATTTCCAGGCGGGCGCGGTCGGCGCCGAGTTCACCGCTCAGTTGCAGACGCTTGCCATCGAAGTTGAGACGGGTGGTGCCGGAAACAGTGACGCGGCGGTCGCCGCGATTGCTGGCGGAGAATTTTTCGAAATTGAGCGTGAGGCCGGCCTGCGGGTTCTTCATTTGCGCCTCGCCGCTGAGCACGACACGGCCGCTGTCGCCATTGAGCACACCTTCGCGCACCCGAACGCGGTCGTCGGCCAGATCGAGTTCGAGCCTGCCGTCGATGATCGAAATACCCTGCTCCGGCATGGCGAAGCGTATCCCGCCGGCATTGATCCGCCCCTCGATGCGCGGCGCGGCCAGGCTGCCGGCGCCGCCGAGTCGAGCCTCGAGGCGGGCTTCGGCGCGCATGCCCGGCGGGATGAAGCGCCTCAGCGGACTCAGGTCGGCCATCTCAAGCCGCATGTTCCAGGTCAGCGGCGCGCCACGCGGCACGCTGAATGCCCACCCTTCGCGCAGCAAATCGAACTGGCCGTTGCCGCTCAATTTCCCCATTCCGGTGCCATCCGCCTCGATATGGGCGGAAACACGGCTGGCCGCTGCGGCAAGATCAAGCGCAAGCGTGCCAAGACCCAGTTGCAGGTCCGGTTCGCGCAAACGCACGTCGCCCGACTGACGCCGCAAGCGCAGGCTGCCATCGAGCTTCTCGGCCAGATTCAGGTTCCAGTCGCCGTTGACGCGCAGGCTCGTGCTCAACGGTAGCGGCTGATCGAGTAGCTCGAACAGCGGCGCCAGCGGCAGGTTGGTCAGCGCGCCGCGTGTGACGATGCGCGCGCCCTCGCGGCTGAGTTGCTCGATCTCCAGACGGCCGCCGGCCAGCGTCAGGAGCAGACCGTCGACCTGCTGCCGCGCGCTCGACAGGCTCAGGCTGGCGGGTGCAAGCAGTTGCAGCGGCCATGCGCCGCGCAGTTCGGCCCGATTGAGGCTGCCGCGCCAGACCGGTATCCGATCCGTCAGGCCGAGGCCGCCGCTAAAGCCCGCATTCAGCCGCCAGTCACGCTGATGCGCGTCCAGCGTCAGCGTGTGCGCGTCACGCCGGCCGCTGGCGGCAGCATCGATCTGTTGCAGGTGTCGGCCGGCCAGTTCGACATCGCGCGCAGTGAACCGGCCGGTGAACGCGCCATTGGCGGCGGCTTGCAGGTCGAGCTTCAAATTCAGACTGGCGGCGGCGTAACCGCCCGGCAGGCGCAGACCGCCGGCTTCAAGGCGGGTGTCGATCCTCGGCTGCCTCGGGTCGCCGCTGACGCTGCCGCTGCTGTTAAGCCGCCCGGCCAGACCGAGCCGCAGACGAGCCAGCGCAGGCGCGTCGATGTCCCAGTCGAGGCGGTCACCGGCGTGGCCATAAGCGCCCTTGAAACGAACCCGGTTGCCGGCCAGATCTAGGTCGATATCGGCCTCGGCGAGATGGTGTTGTGTGTAATGCAAGCGGCCCTGGCCTTTGATCGGGCGGCCTTCGAGTTCTCCCGGCGGCAGCATGAAATCGGCGCGCAGATTCATCTCCGGCAGCAACGTGCCGCTGGCCTGACCGCGCGCATTCAGCCGCGCGGCCGGGAATTTGCCGAAGCGCGCCGGATTGATCCCGGCGGCGTCGAACTCGGCGGAAAACGCGTGGCCGGCATCCAGCCGCATTTCGCCCTTCGCCGTCAGCCGGCCGGACTGGCCGCTGAAAGCGGCCCTTTCCAGTCGCACCGCACCGGCATCTTGCACCAGCCTGAAATCGCCCCGGCCCCAGCTTTCACTAACTTCTCCGCTGAGCAGTTGCTGCTTTGCGTCGCCGGCCAGTTGCAGCGCCGTCTTGATGCGGGTTGGATTGAAATCGGCGTGCAGGCCGGCCAGGTTCAGGCTCGCGCCGGTCAGGTCTAGGCTGACGCGACCCGCGCGCCATTGTCCGCTTCCGGTCAGTTGGCCGGCCGCGCCGAGGTCAATCAGCAAGGCGCTGAAATCGGCGCGCGCGCTGTCGCCCAGCACCGCACCGGTGAGGTTGGCCAGCGGCAGGCGTTGCTGGTCGAGTCGCCCCGCCAGGCGGTTGCTCAGACTAAAGGTTCCGAGCAGGCTTTCACCGGACTGATCGCGCTCCAGCCGGCCTTCGAACACCCCGGAAAACGCCAGGTCGGCATTCGGCGCGGAAGCCTGGAAGCGGCGCGGATTGATGCCCTGCCCGGCCAGCAGCAGCCGGGTCAGTCGCACCGGGGCAAACGGCGCAAGTTCGCCATTGGCCATCAAACGCATGCCTTCGGCGCTGGCGTCGAGGCGGAATGTCGGCGCCGACAGATTGCCGCCGACATCGAGTTCGGCCGTGACCGGATACGGCTCCCGGCCGCCGGCCGCGATGCGGCCATGCAGGGCGAACGGCGCGTCCTTGCCGAGTTCGAATGCGCCGTGCGCTTCGCCCCAGGGCGCGCTTGCGCCGACCCCGTTCAGTCGGTAGCGGTCGCCGCGTGCATCAAGGCCGGCGCGCAGGTAGGTAAAGGTCAGGTTTTGTCCTGGCCGGACGATGTCCAGACGCGCCAGGTCGAGCGCGCGAACGTGTAAATCGAGGGGCGCACGCAGGCTGGACGGCAACGTCGGCGGCGTTGGGTCGGGCTTCAATTCAGTGATGCGGAGCGCGTGCGCGGCCAGCAGATCGACTTCGATGCGGCGTTGCCAGAGCGCGCGAGGCTGCCATTGCAGGCGCAGCTTGTCGATTTCGATCCGCAGCGTGTCGCTCAGCAGCGTCAGCCGGCCAATTTCGAGCGTGCCGTCGAGCCGGCCTTCGACCGCTTCGAAGCGGACGCGATCCTGGCTCAACGTGGCGGCCGTCCGGGTCAGCCAGCGCAGGCCCGACGGGGTCGTGGTCAGCCAGATGCCGGACGCGATTGTCACCAGTGCACAGACGAGCAAGACCACCAGCAGCCGGACGAGGCGCTTCAAAACGAAACCCCGAGCGAGAAATGCAGCCTGAATTCGTCAGTCGCCTCGCCATACGCCAGATCGAGATTGATCGGCCCGACCGGCGAGCGGTAACGCGCCCCGACGCCGTAGCCGAACACCGGCGACAGACTGGCCGGGCTATCGGCCGCGTCGCCGGCATCGACGAACAGCGCCATGCCCCAGTTACCCGCGAAGAAATAGTTGTATTCGGCACTGCCGGTGGCGAGATAGCGCACCGAAGCAACACCGCCACCGAGCGCGCGGCCCTGGCTCTGGTAGGCATAGCCGCGAATCGAGTTGTCGCCGCCGGCGCGAAACAGGAAATCGGTCGGAATGCCGATGCGCGTATCGGCCAGCACGCTGCCGAGTTCGCCGCGCAGGATCAGGCGGCCTTTCTCGCCGGCGCTGAAGTACTCGGTGTAACGACCAAACAGGCGCAGGAACGAGGTATCCGACATCAGTTGCTTGGCGGCGCCGCCTATTTGCAGGCTGAGCACGTCGCCTCGGCGCGGGTAGAACGCGCGCCCGAGCGTGCGCCGGGTCCAGGCCAGATTGGCGGTCAGCGCCCGGTTGTGCAGTTCGGTGACATTGCCGATGCGCTGGCTTTCGGTCTGGTATTGCAGCGATTGGGTGACTTCGATCTGGTCGCGCGCGCGGCTGCGCTTGATCGAGGCGACGCTGGCGCGGGTTTCCTGGCCTTCGATGTCCTCCTGCTTGAGTTGCGCGCCGATGCTGTTTTCGTAGCCGCTGCTGTTGCGCGGCCAGGCCAGTTCGGCGGCGCCGTTCTGGCGCGACTCTTCCAGGCGCGCGTCCAGTTTCAATCGCAGCCCCCGATCGCGCAGATCGCGATGCAGCCATGACGCCTGCACCCGCGCGCCGGTGTCGGTGCTGATGCCGGCGCCAAGACTGAACAGCTTCAGCGGCTTTTCCACCACTTCGACCAGAATCGGCGCCGCAGCCGCCCGCGCCGGGTCCGGCTCGATCCGCACGACGGCCTGCGCGAAATAACCGCTGGACTCCAGCGCCGCCTGATAGTCGAGCAGATCCTGCTGGCGGTAGGGCTGCCCCGGCCTGGCCGGATTGAGGTTGCGGATGATGGCGGCGGGATAGCGCTGATTGCCGCTGATCTCCACTTCGCCATAGAAAAAGGCCGGACCGCTGTCCAGCGTCAGCGACAGGTCGGCCGTGCGCGCTTCCGGATCGATGCGCGCCTCGCTCGCCTCGATCCGCGCCGCCAGATACACCCCGCTCAGCAAGGGACGCAGCGCCGCAGCTTTCGCCGCTTCCCAGTCGGCCTGCCGGAAGGGCTTGCCGGGCTGCAACGTAAACAGACGCTCGACGCGCGCCCGTCGCCGCGCATTTGTCTCGCCTGCCACAGCCAGTGCGCCGCTGTAGTCGATTCTGACGGCGCGCACAAGCGTGCGAGCGCCAGGCGTCACCACAAAACGCAGCAACGGCGCTTCCTTGTCAGGCGATGTCACAGCCTCGATCTGCGGCGCAAAGTAGCCCTCCGTCGCGAGCAGTTCACGCGCGGTCGCCAGGCTCTGCTCGCGCAAGCGCGCCACTTCCTCGCCGCCCAGCGCCTCTCCCAGCCGCGCCGCGCGCGCCGCTTCGAGATGTTGCGTCAACAACGGCTTGAGCTCGTCCGGCGCGTCCACCTCCACCGTCAGCGCATGCGCCGTCCCGGCGCAGAACCAGGCGCACAGCAGAACGCGGAAGAAAAACGGCTTGACGGGCAAAGCGGGCAAGGGCGGCTCATGAAGGTTGAATCATCAGCCTCATTTTAGGGGCCTGTCTGTCGGTTAACGGACAAAGCTCGCGGTCATTGCCACACCCCCTCGCTCCCGCCTAAAATGGCCACCAAATAGCCAGATTAGCCCTGTTCCCATGCTGGAAACCCCGATCACCGAAGCCAAGAACACCTTTACCGCCCTCGTGCATCAGGTCGAGAGCGGCGAAGTCGTGCATCTGACCCGGCATGGCCGGCCGGTTGCCGTGCTGCTGTCCGAAGCGGATTACCAGAATTTGCGCCAGAACGCCGCAACACGCGGCGATCTGCTTGATTTCGTGCAGGGCTGGCGCGGCACCCTGCCAGGCGACTGGCAGGGCATCTCCGAGCCCGAAATCGATGCCGCGCGCGATCACGCGGCGGGCAGGGAATTCGCATGGGAAACCTGAGCTTTTTACTCGACAGCAACGTGCTGGCGGAACTCACCCATGGCAAGGCGAATGCCGGTGTCATGGCCAGGCTGGCGGAGCATCGCGCCGCCTGCGCGACCACTGCGCTGGCGCTGCACGAACTGGCTTTTGGCGTGGCGCAATTGCCCGAAAGCGCGCGCAAGGCGCGCTTGCAGCGTTTCGTCAGCGGCCTGGTCGATTGCGGCATGGCGATCCTGCCCTATGACCAGGAGGCCGCGCTCTGGCATGCGCGCGAGCGCGCCCGGTTGGCCGCCGCCGGTCTGAGCGCGCCGTTTCGCGACGGGCAGGTCGCGGCTGTGGCGGCGAGCCGCAAGCTGACCCTGGTGAGCCGCAATCCGGCCGATTTCCAATATTTCGCGGGCTTGTCCAGCACAAGCTGGTTCACGGAGTAACCCTGTTCATGTTGATGACCCACGGCACGTTTGGCAGCCTGGAAAACAGCCGCTGCCGCGCCAGCCGCCCCAACGCCGTGACCATCGGCAATTTCGACGGCATTCATCTTGGTCACCAGGCCATGCTGGCCCGTCTCACCGCGCGCGCGGCCTCGGTCGGCGCATTGCCCGCCGTGCTGACCTTCGAGCCGCATCCGCGTGAAATCTTCACGCCCGATTCGGCGCCGACGCGGCTGACCTCGTTGCGCGAGAAGCTGGAAATCCTGCGCGCGCTCGGCGTCGCGCATGTGCATGTCTGCCGCTTCAGCAAACCCTTCGCCGCGTTGTCGCCGGAAGAATTCGTGCAGCGCATCCTGGTGCGCGGCCTGAACGCGCGTTATGTGCTGGTCGGCGACGATTTCCGTTTCGGCGCTCGCCGCGCCGGCGATTTCGCGTTGTTGCAACAACTCGGCCAGGAGCATGGCTTCGAAGCCGAAGCGCTGCATACCGTCGAAGCCGCCGGCCAGCGCGCCTCGTCCACCGCCGTGCGCGAGGCGCTGGCGGCGGGCGACATGGCGATGGCGGCGCAGTTGCTCGGGCGGCCCTATTCGATTTCCGGCCGTGTCGTCGGCGGCGACCAGCTCGGCCGCAAGATCGGCTATCCCACCGCCAACATTCAGTTGAAACACAACAAGCCGCCGGTGAAGGGCATTTTCGCGGTGCGCGTGCAGGGACTCGGGGAGCCTGACTGGCCCGGCGTCGCCAGCCTGGGCACGCGCCCGACGGTGCATGCCAACGGCCGCCCGACTCTGGAAGTGCATCTGTTCAACTTCAATCAGGACATTTATCGCCGGCATCTGCGCGTCGAGTTTCTGCACAAGCTGCGCGA
>CAMDGQ010000089.1 GCA_945897955.1 Tepidiphilus sp. J10
GCGGCCAGCGCCGCAATGGGGGTTTTCTTGAACATGGATGAATTCTCCTCGTATGTGGGCGATTAGCGTTTCAGGTCGGGGACGATAGCCGGCTGTCCGCGCGCTGCGTCGGTCCAGAACGAAATCATCGCAATCGAGGCATCGGAACCGATCTTGATGTTGGGGTAACGCATCTGCCACAGGCACTCAAGCACGCGATGCTGGCTGCTGCGGACTTCTTCATGGCTGGTACGGTGTGACGGCCAGGATATCGCCTTGGTCCAGTCGGACGCGTCATAAATGCTGGGCAGGACCGACGCGCGGATACGCTTGCCGGTCTGGGTATGGCAGGTAGCGCAACTGAAGTCCATGGTGCCGGAACGGCGATAGAACATGACTTCGCCCGCGTCACGCATGGCTTTTTCCAGCGGATGGTTCATCGGCGGGTTCCAGGCGTAGCCGCTGGATTTGCTGGCGATGTAGGTTTGCAGCTTCATCATGTCGGACTTGGAGCCGTGTTTCTGCTTGATCGCCGGGTCGTCACTGGTGAAACCTTGCAGGGTCTTCATGCAATGCACCAGGCGGGTGTCCAGGTCCATCACCTTGCCGCTATCGGCGAAATAGCGCGGCAATTCCGCGTGCGCGCCTTCCAGCACGCCGGGGCCTTTACCGAAATCGCACTGTTCGAGGGAGGCATTCTTCGGGCCGCGCGCCTGCTTGAACAATTTCTCGCCCGCTTCGGCAACTTCCCAGGCGGGGTTGTCCGGCATCATCATCAGGTTTTGCGGACTCTGGGTCAGATAGGTGGAATTACTCTTCTTGATGAGTCCGTCCAGAACATCTTCGGGCAGCATGCCCGGACCCGCGTTGGCGGCGCTAGTCACTGCCAGCGCGACAGAAAGCGCAAGCAAGGTTTTTTTCAGCATATTTGTCTCCTTCGATTTGGATAACGGATAAAGCTACAACGCTGCTTCTCTTGTATTCGCAAAGCGAAACAACCAGAAGGTCAAGTAAAAATGAAGCCGGAGCAGATTAATGTAATTCCAGACTGAAATGGATAGGTAATTCAGTCTAAGTAGCGTTGTTTACTGGACTATCTACCGGCGAACTGTCATGCAATGCGATTTCGTCATCATGCGCCTCGGCCGAGACCCCGAACATGACGATTTCGCTGAAAATTCATGTCTTCAGATCAAAAGTTGTTATCCGCTGGATGCCCATGACCGAGCAAGATGATTTCCGTTTCATGTGCGCCGCGCTGGCGCAGGCCGAACTTGCGCGCGCGGCTGATGAAGTGCCGGTGGGCGCGGTGCTGGTGATGGACGGCGAGATTGTCGGGCGCGGCTACAACCAGCCGGTCTCGTCGCATGACCCGACCGCGCATGCCGAAGTCATGGCGTTGCGCGACGCCGGCCTGCATCTGGCCAATTACCGCCTGCCCGGCAGCACCCTGTACGTCACGCTGGAACCCTGCGCGATGTGCAGCGGCGCAATCATGCATGCCCGCGTCGAACGCGTCGTGTTCGGCGCGTGCGATCCGAAAACCGGCGTAGCCGGCAGCGTCATCGACCTGTTCGCTGAAAGTCGCCTGAACCATCACGCGACAACGCTGGGCGGGGTACTGGCGGAAGAATGCGGCGCGCTGCTGTCGGGTTTCTTCGCCGAGCGGCGCGCGAAGGCGAAATCATGAAACTCCGCATCAACCTGGCCGATCAGGAACTCGAACTGCTTGACGACGAAGATACCGTGCTGCGCCGTTATCCGGTGTCCACCGCCGTCAACGGGCCCGGAGAGGAAGCCGGCAGCTACCGCACGCCGCGCGGCCGGCACATCGTGCGCGCCAGGATCGGCGCCGAGCAGCCGCTCAACACGGTGTTTGCCGGCCGCCGGCCGACCGGTGAAATCTATTCCCCGGAATTGGGCGCAAGCCAACCGGATCGCGACTGGATTTTGACCCGCATCCTATGGCTCTCCGGCGCCGAGCCCGGCTTCAACCGGCTGGGCCGGTGCGACAGCATGCGCCGTTACATCTACATCCACGGCACGCCGGACGAATTGTTCGAGCAGGCCCCGCGTTCGCACGGCTGCATCCGCATGCGCAACGACGATCTGGTCGAACTGTTCGACGCGGTACCGGCCTTCACGCCAGTGGAAATCGTCGAAGCCTGAAAGGGAAGGAAAATCCCTGGAAATGCTCATCCGTAGGGTGGATAAGCGTTAGCGCATCCACCTTCGCTGCCCCTGGCTGGTGGATGCGCTGCGCTTATCCACCCTACGATTCGGCTCGGAAACTGTGAAAGCTCGCGATGTAAGAGGCTGACCGCGTTTACGCCTTTTTTACAGGCCGGGTGCCATCATGGCCGCATCCCGACCGACACGACGTCCCCCTTGAACTTCGAGCATCTATCCAGACTCGGCATTTCCCGCCGCACCGCAGCCGGCTACGTTCTCGCCGCGCTTGCGGCCGCCAGTACCGCCCTGCTGGCCAAGCCGCTGAGCGAATTCATCGACCAGGCCAACATCATCATGCTGTTCCTGCTGATGGTATTTCTGGTCGCCCTGCGGTTTGGGCGCGGGCCGGCGATCCTGGCTGCTTTCGCCGGCGTCGGCCTGTTCGATTTCTTCTTCGTGCAGCCGCATCTGTCGTTCGCAGTGGCCGATGCGCAATACCTGATCACCTTCCTGGTCATGCTGGCCGTGGCGCTCACCACCGGGCACCTGGTCGCGCAATTGCGGCAGCACGCCGACGACGCCAGCCTGCGCGAGCAGGACACCCTGGCGTTGTACGAAATGGCACGCCAGATGGCCGGCACAACCGCGCTGGAACAGGTGGCCGAGATCGCGCGGCGCTTCCTGCGCGACGTCTCGGGCGCCCAATGCAGCCTGTGGCTGCCGGACGCGGAGGGGTCGCTCGCCGCCCTTGATGATGCCTATCCACTGGGCGACGCCGCGCTGGCCAAACGGGTCTACACGCGCGGCGAAGCGATCGAACAGGCCGGCATGTCCGGCCAGGGCGAGGCGCTGATCTGCCTGCCATTGAGCGCGCCGATGGCGTTGCGCGGCGTCATGGTGGCCTTGTTGCCGGCGAGCGAAGCCAGCCGGCAGCATCACCTGCTGATCACTGTCGCTTCGCTGGTAGCGATTGCCGTCGAGCGCCAGCATTACGTTGAAGTTGCACGCATGGCGGAGGTGCAGATGGCTTCCGAGCGCCTGCGCAATTCCGTGCTGGCAGCACTGTCGCACGATCTGCGCACCCCGCTGACCGCGCTGGTCGGGCTGGCCGATACCCTGGTGCTGGCCGGCCAGGGCACGGCCGCCGCAATTCCGGAGCCGCACGCCGAGACCGCGCTGGCGTTGCGCGATCAGGCCCAGCGCCTGGCGGCGATGGTCACCAACCTGCTCGATCTGGCGCGGCTGAGCGTCGGCGAACAACCGCTGCGGCGCGAATGGCAGTCCATCGAAGAAGTGTTCGGCAGCGCGCTGCAACTGCTCGGGTCGGCACTGGCCGGCCATCCGGTGCGTATCGACCTGCCCCCTGCCATGCCGCTGCTGGAATTCGACGCCGTATTGCTGGAACGAGTGATCTGCAACCTGCTCGACAACGCCGCCAAACACACGCCGGACGGCACCGAAATCAGGCTTTCGGCCAGCATCGATGCCGACCGGGCGCGCATTACGGTATGCGACAGCGGCCCCGGCTATCCCGATCTGCCCGGTCTGGCACAACCCTTCGTGCGCGGCGACGCCGAATCGGTGCGGCCGGGCGCCGGCCTCGGCCTGGCCATCTGCAAGGCCATCGTCGCCGCGCATGGCGGCGTGCTGGCGCTGGATAACCGGCCGCAAGGCGGCGCACGCGCTCAATTCAGCCTGCCCCTCGGGTCACCACCGCGAATCGAGGAGGAAAGCGGGGAGATGGCCGCATGAGCCGCGTGCTGCTGGTCGAGGACGAGCCCCAGATCCGCCGCTTCGTGCGGCTTGCGCTGGAGGGTCAGGGCTGCAACGTGCATGAAGCCGCCACTGCGGCGGCCGGACTGGCAGAGGCTGGGCGGATGCAGCCGGATCTGGTCATTCTCGACCTAGGCCTGCCGGACCTCGACGGCCTCGATTTCATCCGCAACCTGCGCGCCTGGGCGGCGCTGCCGATCCTGGTGCTTTCGGCGCGCAGTCTGGAGAGCGACAAGGTCGCCGCGCTCGATGCCGGCGCCGACGACTATCTGAGCAAGCCGTTCGGCGTCCCGGAACTGCTGGCGCGGGTGCGCGCGCTGTTGCGCCGCCATGCGCGCGGCGACAATGTGACACCGCTGGTTCATCTTTGCGGCGGCACCGTGGAAGTTGATCTGGCGCGCCGCACGGTCAGTCGCGACGGCGCACCGCTGCATCTGACTCCAATCGAATTCCGCCTGCTGGCGACACTGATCAGCCATGACAACCGCGTCCTCACGCACCGCCAGTTGCTGCGCGAAGTCTGGGGTGAAGGCCATTCGGAAAGCGGCCACTACCTGCGCATCTATGTCGGTCGCCTGCGCCACAAACTGGAAGTCGACCCGACACGGCCGCGCCATCTGTTGACCGAGACCGGCGTCGGCTATCGCTTCGTGCTTCAGGACTGAGGGAATCGCCGTGTCCGAGCCGGTTCCAGCCGCGTCCAAGCGCCTCGCCCCGCTGACCCTCGCCGCGCTCGGCGTGGTCTATGGCGACATCGGCACCAGCCCGCTTTACACGATGAAGGAAGTTTTCGCCGGCGCACATCATCCGGTGCCGGTGACGCCGGACAACGTGCTCGGCATCCTGTCACTGATCTTCTGGGCGCTGATCCTGGTGGTGTCGATCAAGTACGTCGCCTTCATCCTGCGCGCCGACAACCGGGGCGAAGGCGGCATCATGGCCTTGATGGCGCTGGTGCAGCGGCGCGGCGGCAAGAGCACATCCAATCGCCGCATGCTCCTGCTCGGCCTGTTCGGCGCGGCGCTGTTCTATGGCGACGGCGTCATCACGCCGGCGATCTCGGTGCTGTCGGCGGTGGAAGGGCTGGAAGTCATGACGCCGATATTCAAACCCTGGATTCTGCCGATCACGCTCGGCGTGCTGTTCGCGCTGTTCGTGCTCCAGCGCCAGGGCACCGGCCGCGTCGGCAGCCTGTTCGGACCGATCACCGCCCTCTGGTTCCTGGTGCTCGCCGGCCTGGGAATCACCAACATCGTCGCTGCGCCGCAGGTGTTGTGGGCGTTGCTGCCGAATCACGCGCTGACCTTCTTCCTGACCCAGCCGATGCTGGCCTTTCTCTCGCTGGGCGCGGTATTCCTGGCGGTGACCGGCGCCGAAACGCTGTATGCAGACATGGGCCATTTCGGGCGCAAGCCGGTGCAACTGGCCTGGCTGGCGCTGGTTTTACCGGCATTGACGTTGAACTATTTCGGACAGGGCGCGCTGTTGCTGACTCGGCCAGACGCGCTGGCGCATCCGTTTTTCCACATGGTTCCCGACTGGCTGCTGCCGCCGCTGGTCGTGCTGGCCACTGCCGCCACGGTGATCGCCTCGCAGGCGGTGATTTCCGGCGCGTTCTCGATCACTCATCAAGCCATCCAGCTTGGTTATGTGCCGCGCCTGTTCGTTCAGCACACTTCCAGCCAGGAACGCGGCCAGATCTACCTGCCCGGCATCAACTGGGCGCTGTTCATCGCCGTCGCCGCGCTGGTGCTCAGTTTCGGCTCGTCCGGCGCGCTGGCCGCCGCATACGGCATTGCAGTCACCGGCACGATGATCATCACCACGCTGCTGGTGTATCAGGTGGCGCGCCAGCGCTGGCACTGGAGCCGCACCACCACCTTGCTGGCATTGAGCGCGTTCATGTTGATCGACATCGCCTTTTTCGCCGCCAACATCACCAAGATCCCCGATGGCGGCTGGTTCCCGCTCGCCTTCGCGCTGCTGTTGTTCACGCTGATGACCACCTGGAAACGCGGCCGCGACCTGCTGCGCGCCAGGCGCGACAGCGACACGCTGCCGCTGCGCGAATTCGTCGCCGGCATCGAATCCGACACCCTGCCCAGCATTGCCGGCACCGCCGTGTACATGACGCCGCATGCCGAACAGGTGCCGCATACCCTGCTGCACAGCCTGAAACACTTCAAATGCCTGCACGAACAGGTAGTGATCCTGCAGGTGGATTTTGTCGATCTGCCGTTTGTCGCCATGACCGAACGGGTCAGGATAGAACGCATCGGCCAGCGTTTCTATCAGGTACATCTGCGCTTCGGCTTCATGGACCGGCCCGACCTCACCGGCACGCTGCACCTGTGCGCCAGCACCGAAGTCCACTGCGACCTGATGGACACCACCTTCCTGCTCGGCCGCGAAACACTGATCACCCGCCGCAACTCGGAAATGCCCTACTGGCGCGAGAAACTGTTTGTCGCACTGACCCGCAACGCCGGCAGCCCCGCCAGCTACTTCGGCCTGCCGCCGAACCGGGTGGTGGAACTGGGTACGCAAGTGGTGCTGTGAAGTCAGACCCCGGTATTGCAGTTCTGCAGGATGAGACCGGTACAGCGGATGCCTTGGCGGCGGGTTTTGCCGCTTAGGCATCCGGCGTGCCGAAAACTGGTGCAGCGGCCCCTCTGTCCTCTTGCTGGGAACTGCTGGCAGCGGGATTCGTCAAGCATAGTCGCAAGCTTTATAAGCCCTGTTTAGAGTGCTATTGTGGGTGCCGTTATTGGACTGGAGCTGAACATGTCACATGTCATCCTGGCGGAGACAACCGCGAGCGTTTCTGAATTGAAGCGGAATCCCATGGGCACGGTTGCTGCGGGTGAGGGTTTTCCGGTGGCGATCCTTAACCGCAACGAGCCGGCGTTCTATTGCGTGCCAGCTGGCGCCTGGGAGGCGCTGATGGATCGGCTGGAAGACCTGGAACTGAATGCACTGGCCGATGCTCGCCTGAACGATGGCCAGGCGATCGTGAAGGTATCGCTGGATGAGCTATGAACTTGGGTTTCACCCGGAAGCCCTGAGTGAATGGCGCAAGCTGGACCCGGCGCTGCGCGACATGTTCAAGAAGAAGCTGGCTGAGCGCCTGGACAATCCACATATCCCCACAGCACAGCTCAGCGGCCGTCTCGACCGCTACAAGATCAAGTTGCGATCAGTCGGCTACCGTTTGGTCTACGAAGTACGTCATACCGAGTTGATCGTCATTGTCGTCGCGGTCGGCAAGCGTGAACGCAATGCCGTATACAAAGCAGCGGCGGGTCGATAAAGGAGAATCGTGATCGCGGATGTGCTGTTTGAGTGTACTGGTGGACCACATCGGCCGGCGACCACAGGTGGTCTGCGACAGAATCTGCAGAGTGACGGATAGAACTGCCAATGAGTGACTGCACTGTCAGGCTGTTAACCCGCTGTCTCTGGACGGCCACTCCAATCAATTGAGGAACCGAGAACAACCCGGCCCTATGCGCCATGCCGTCCTTGCCGCTCCGCCGCCCGACCTGAAGAACCAGAGGGCTCACTCACCACGCCTGCGCGCAAAAAGCGTGGCATTCCCCGGTTTCCGGTTCGGTTGAAATCCTTTTCCAGGGCGGCGCGCAATACGCTTTCTTCCACCTCGAACAGCACAGTCAAACCTTCATGGAGCAAGCGAAACAGGCGATCCAGGGCGAGGTCGCCGGTCATACCGGTCCGGGCATGGAGCCAATCGGAGAATTGCAGGAAGCGCGCGAAGGGAGAATCGCCCAGGAGCAGCGGCAAGACCTGGGTAAAGCGCCCGGAATTGGCCACCATGTCCCAATAGCGGGCGAAACGGGCCAGACGGCGCATGGTCGCGAAGCTGATGCAATCGGTGGCGAGGATTTCATAGGGCGGCAGCGGGTTGTAGCGCATGCCGTGGGATTCCGTATGCCGGGCGATGGGCGCGCCGCGCAGGCGTTTGAGGATGCCTACCTGGATTTCATGCGGACCAAGTGCCACCAGCCGGTCGAACCCCTGGCCAAAGCTTGCCATGTCTTCGCCAGGCAGGCCGATGATCAGGTCAGCATGCAGATGCGCCTGACTGTGCTGCCGCAACCAGCGCAGGTTGTCTTCGGTCCTGACGTTGTCCTGCTTGCGTGAAATCAAGGCCTGCACAGCCGGATTGAACGTCTGCACGCCCACCTCGAATTGCAGGCTGCCGGGGGGAAAGCGCTCGATCAGGGTCTTCAGCGCCGCCGGCAAATGGTCGGGAATCACCTCGAAATGCAGGAACAGTTTGTCATCCAGTCGCGCCAGGAAGAATTCCAGAATGCGCACGCCGGTGTTCACATTCAGGTTGAACGTGCGATCGACAAATTTGAAGTGCCGCACGCCGCGTGCATGCAAGGCGGCCATCTCATCGAGAAAACGCGCCAGTTCGAACGGCCTGGCGGTCTTGTCCAGCGCCGACAGACAGAACTCGCACTTGAACGGACAGCCGCGCGAGGCCTCGACATAGATGAACCGGTGAGCGATGTCCTCCTCGCTGTATTCCCGGTAAGGCATGACCAGTTGATCGAGGGAGCGGAGTTCGCCGGCGATGATCTTTGCGGCTGGGGCAGCGCCCGCCAGGAGCTGTTGGCAAAGCCGGGCGAAACTGACCTCGCCCGGCCCGCAGATGACGTAATCCGCCAGCCCGACAATCGCCTGCCCCGCCGTCTCGTGACTGACCTCCGGCCCGCCCAGCACCACCGTCACCTCGGGCGCAACCGCTTTCAGCATCGCCACGACGCGCGTCGTCTCGACCACATTCCAGATGTAGACGCCGAAGCCGACGACACGCGGCTTGCCGTTCAGCAAATCTTCAACGATTTCAAGCGCCGGACGTTTGATGGTGTATTCGCGGATGGACGCTTCCGACCTCAAATCGCCCAGATTGGCGAGGAGATAGCGCAGCCCCAGCGAGGCATGGATGTAGCGCGCGTTGAGCGTGGCAAGAAGAATGGCGGACATGTTCGCACTTGTACCAGAAGCCGGCGGCAGGCCAATAGCCGAGCTGCTGCATGTTCATGTGATCGACACGCCCCAAAGACGTGTCGATAAAATCAAAAATAATCGACGCATTGTGTTGATGTGTCGATTTCGTCGACATAGAGTGCAGTTGTGTCGATAAATTCAAGTAATTTAAACATGACCGCTGAAAACTGGAATCCTGGGCGCGCCTACAACGCACTTCCTCTATTGCCCCCCGTAATCGACGTGGAAACCCGTGCGGTGTTGAAGCAGTGCATCACCGCTCGTGCGGCGCTGGCCGAGTTGAAGCAGGCGGCCGAGTTGATTCCGAATCAGGCCATGCTGATCAATACCTTACCGCTGCTTGAAGCGCGCGCCAGTTCGGAAATCGAGAATATCGTGACGACCACGGACGAACTGTTCCGGCATGTGGGCAACGAGGCTCAGGCCAACTCGGCGACCAAGGAAGCCTTGCGTTACAGCCGCTCACTGTTCGAAGGCTTCAGGGCACTCAAACAAACCCCGCTCAATACGCGCACGGCGGAGCAGGTGTGCACAACAATCAAGGGCGTGGAAATGTCGGTACGCTGCACGCCGGGCACGACGCTGATGAACGACAAAACCGGCGAGACCATCTATACCCCGCCCGAAGGCGAGGGCTTGTTGCGGGATCTGCTGGCGAACTGGGAACGCTATCTGCACAACGAGACGGAGCTCGATCCCCTGATCCGCATGGCAGTCGGCCATTACCAGTTCGAGGCGATCCACCCGTTTGCCGATGGCAACGGACGCACGGGGCGGGTGCTGAACAGCCTGTTCCTGATCCAGGAAGGATTGCTGACCTTGCCGATTCTGTATCTGAGCCGCTACATCATCCAGAACAAGGCGGATTATTACCGCCTGCTGTTGCAGGTCACGCGGGAGCAGGATTGGGAGCCTTGGCTGCTTTACATCATCAAGGGCGTGGAGCAAACGTCCAGCTGGACGACGACCAAGATTGCGACGATTCGCGCCTTGTCCGAGCACACGACCGAATATGTCCGTGCCAGTCTGCCGAAGGTCTATAGCCATGAACTGGTCAGCCTGTTGTTTCAACTGCCGTATTGCCGTATCAGCAGCCTGACCGAGGCGGGTATCGCCAAGCGTCAGACGGCCTCGCTGTATCTGAAGCAGCTGGTCGGGGTCGGCGTGCTGACCGAACTGGATGCGGGGAAGGAAAAGCTGTTCATCCACCCCAAGCTGATGCAACTGCTGACGCGCGACAGCAATGAATTTGTTCCCTACGGGAAAGCCGGTTGATGAACGAAGCCGAAACCCGCGCCTAACACATTGATCCCGCTCTGAAGGCAGCAGGCTGGGGCGTGGTTGAAGGCAGCCGGATTCGGCGCGAGTACTCGATTACCCTGGGGCGGATCGAGGGCAGCCTTTTCTTTGCTGGTGACCTGGGACAGCGGATTTTTCAGCAACCGTTTTCGTGGAAATCGCTCGGCGTGGATATTCGCGAACGCTCTCGCACCCTGCATATAAATTACCGCACTTCACACCAGATCAGAATGCAGGCCGACCAGCTCCTGGGGCCGGAAGTCTCGGATGTGGACGGCAACAAGGAAGAACGGCGCGGCACGGTTTCGGTATTCAACCGACCAGCGCCAATCGTTCGTGCGTTCGCCAGCGAGGAAGCGGAAATCGAGGCTGTATGCGCTTGAGCGTCGCTTCAGGCCGAGTTGTGTGAATTGGCTCTACGGCAGGTCTCGAAGAACAGCGGTCGCTCAGATGGCGGCTTTGTGGAAACGGTGTGCGGCAGCTGTGGTCGAAAGTACGCGGCCAGCGTGCGCTCCCAAAGCAGCAGGTGATTGGCAAACCCTCATCAGCCTGGTTCCAAGCTAGCATCAGAACTTCCTGTCCAGCCCCAACCTGGACGTCATCGAAACAGGAGCATGCGTGTTCAAGATCATCGGCCTGATTGCGGGCTACTACTTCGCTGGTGTTACCGGCGCCCTCCTCGGATTCGTTGCAGGCTGGTTCGTCGACCGTGTCCGCAACTACGGCACTGGCGGCGCCAACCCCCTGCAAAACGCCCTGCGCCAGACGGTTTTTCTGGAAACGCTGTTTATTGCAGCCGGGCGCCTGGCCAAGGCCGATGGCCGGGTATCCGAGGCCGAGATCGCTCATACCGAGGATCTGATCAGGCAACTCGGCATGAGCCAGGAACACCGCACCCAGGCTATAGCCCTGTTCAAGCGTGGCGTTGATCTGGACACCGATCTGGCCGCCATTTGCGAGCGCTTCATGTCCGTCTGTGGACAGACACGCAGCCTGCGCGAAGTGCTGGTCTCCTTCCTGATCACGCTGGCCCTGGCCGACAGCCATCTCCACCCCACCGAGGATGCTCTGCTTGCCGACATTGCCGCCCGGCTTGGCTACGACTCCGCCACTTACCGCCACCTCATGGACATGGTGCTCAACCAGGGCCATTTTGCAGAAGGGACGCCCAACAGCGGAAACGCGCTCGAAGATGCCTATAAGGCCCTGGGCGTCACCCCTGAGAACACCGACAGCGAAATCAAGCGCGCCTACCGCAAGCTGATGAGCCAGTACCACCCTGACAAGTTGACAGGGCAAGGCCTGCCGGACGACATGATCGCCATGGCCACCGAGAAAACCAAGGAAATTCAACTCGCCTACGACCTGATTCAGAAACGCCGGGCGGGTTGATGCTGCGTGTTCTGCATCGATTGATGCGACCACTGTCCCCATTGCCGGAACGGCAGTCACATGCGGCCAAATTGCGTGGAAATCAACAGCCCGGATCGCGTGGTCCAGTGCGCTTTGCGAGATTCAGCTCATTTCAGGTTTTCCTGACGCTCGGCCGGAATAAACGGAATCAGCCCTTTTTCGTGAGCGATGCGCTGCAACTCAATCGGCGCCTGGCGAATATCCATCAACAGGCCGTTGACCTCCAGCATCCACACCATCGGATTGTCGGCAAGCCGACTGGGCAACGTCCATTCCGGTGAAAAGTGATCCATGTTCAGTGCATCCCGGATGCTCTTGGATTTGTTCTGCCCCGTGCTCTGCGCGACCTCGAAAAATTCAAAGATCACTTTCGGCGGACAGTGTGGATTCTGATCAGGGTCATCGAGAAAATTGACGCGGCCGACAGCATGCACGGCAGCGGCTGCCCAGACGCTTTCCCTGCCTGTTGATAGCGGCGAGGGGCGCTTCCTGGCCAGCGCGCCCACGGCGTGGTGAATCAACTGGCGATATTCTTCATTCAGGTAGCGGACACAGAATGGGTCGATGAGTGCCGTGATGCCGGCAAATTTCTCTGCCATGGCCTTGGGGATACGTTCGGGCGAGGTCATGTTGGCGGTGAAGTCATTGGGAATGTCGGCATTGTCATGGATCGGCTCACCGACTCCAATCGGCTTGCGTAACGTTGCGATGCCCTTTTTCAAACAGGGCAGCTTCCCTGTATCCACGAATCCCGCCCAAGCGTCCATCAACTCCCCGCACTTCTCGAATAAATCCCCGCCGGTACGCAAGCTTCAATCTTGATGGTGAGCGCCGGTGAACGGGCCACGTCGGCGATGTTCGCAGCGGCAGGTGTCAAACCACTCGCTGAAGTTGTCTCAATTCAAGAGGCGAAGAAACCAGCCTGAGCTCGGCGATATTCGCTACTTCTGGAGCGAATCACCATCTTGTGGCGCATTGACCGGGTTGAGGTTGGCAATTTTGGCGTTCATAAAATGGTGGGCGCCGGTTCCAGAAGCTCGATCAGTTGCGGTCCCTCGTTGCGGGTAATGCTCACCGCCCGGCTCACCGGGAAGGTCTGAACCCAGTCCTCCGGACACGGACGCAGCATCGCCTTGGCTGCCTCGGCGGGCAGATGCGGATCGAGCCAGTCGCGCCAGACATCCTCTCCCAGGATCACTGGCATGCGGTCATGTACCGGTCAGGCAATGGCATTGGCCGCGCATACGATGACCGTGCAAGTTTCCAGGATGACCTCTTTGTGCTCCCAGCGTTCCCATAAGCCGGCGAAGGCCAGAATGGCATACCGTTCGTCACTGTAATACTAGGGCTGCTTGATCTTCTGGTCGGGCAGGGTTTGCCACTCATACCAGCCATCCGCCGGAATCAGGCAGCGCCGACGCTGGAAGGCACTACGGAAAGCCGGCTTGCTGTCTACCGTCTCGGCGCGGGCATTGCTGGTGCTGTAACTGGTCTTGGGCTCCACCGACCAGTGCTGCACCAGTCCCCACTTCAGGCGCACCAATTCCCGTTGTCCTTCGCCATCCAGGCGCACGGCAAGGATTTGGGCGGAAGGCGCGATGTTGAATCTGGGCGGCCCTTCATTGGCGCGCACCCTTTCCTCTGGCACGCTGAAACGACGCGCGAGGCTGGGGAGGTCCGAGTATTGGGCGAAGCGTCCACACATGAGGGAATTATTGGGAGAGGGGCGATCGTTACGTGCCAGCGCTGCGTGACCCGAGCGGACAACACGCTTGGACGTTTGTTTCCAAATCATCTCCGCGCTGAACAGCGGTCGCTAATTCGAAGGCACAACCACTGCCGGCGTAACGCCCAATCGCTTGGCGCGGCGGGCGAAGCGACGGTCATCGAAGCTGATGAATTCCGTGCAATGGCTACTGGTCAGCAGGTGCAGGGTATCGGCGAAGTCCAGCCCCTCCGCATGCCAGGCCAGCGCATCGCTGATGCGCGACCATTGCTCGACACTGACGTTGGGCAAGCCAAGCAGGTGTTTGATCACCCGGACGAAATCCGCGGCGGCGAAGCCATAAAAAGCCCGCAACACCCATTCAAGTTCGAGGATCACCGTCAACGGCACGAATACCTGGGGGGACTCGCTCAGGATGCGGCGGGCTATTGGGCGCTGCCTGGCGGCCTCGGGGTCGTCCGGGTCATCGACGTAGAAGCGCGCCAGGATGTTGGTATCAAGCGCGATCATCTTCGCGTTCAACTTCAGATTCCCGCATGGCGGCGGCGACATCGAAATCGGCAAGCCGGCGAGGGCCCGGCCGCTTGCAAACCAGCATGCCGAAGCCCTCTTCGGCATTGGTTTGGGCAACTTGGCGCTTCACCTCGGCGTGAATGACATTCCCATCCAGGCTGAAATCGAGTTGGCAACCAGGGGTAATGCCCAGGCGACGACGGATTTCAACTGGAATAACGACCTGGCCTTTATCGGAAACAGTGACGGTCAGCATGGCTGCCTCATTCTCTTACTTGGTAAGAGAACTTTAGCACACCATGTCGGCAGCAAGATTGATTGCCGAATTCCGTCATCGCGGTTTCCGCACAGATCGTGTCCTGATGATCTGATCCAGTTGCACCCCGTCGATGTCGGTATTCATCTGCATCCACAGCGGCAGGTGGTCGGAGAGCTGGAACGTGAATTTGGCCTTGCCCAGGCCAGGGAACAAAGGCTCGCTGTCGCCCTGATAGAAGTCCAGCACATAGACCAACAAGGACAAGGTGGCGCGTGAAGACTGCCTGGCCCTCAAGTCCGAGGTGTACAAGCCAGATGCCGCCAAGACAGCGTTGATCGATCTGGCAAACCATTCCAACGAGACAGGCTCAGGCGTCACGTATTACTGGAAACAGAGCAAAGACGATTTCAAGAAGGTGCCTGAATGCCCGGCATGGAACCGGATGCTTAGCCCATCTTTAACAAGATTCCCTTCCAAACCCCTATTTTTGCCCTTCTGACACCCTGCCAGCCCAGTAAAATCGTTGTCTTGAACCGGATTTTACAAAGTAGTGACATAATATTTATATCATGGTGACGCAAACCCCTTGACCTG
>CAMDGQ010000090.1 GCA_945897955.1 Tepidiphilus sp. J10
CGCGCCACGGTCTGCACCAGCCAGAGTTCTTCCGGCGTGCGCGGGTCGGTGATCACCTCGGCGCCGACCGATTTCTTGGCCATCCATTTCGACATGGCCAGCGAGATCAGCGAGCCGCCGAAGCCCATGACGGCGGCGAAGATCAGCAACGCGCCGAGGTTGAGGCCGTTCTCGTTCAGATACGGTTCCACCCCGAGCAGGCGCATGGTGAGCGACAGCACCAGCACAATGGCCAGGTTGGTGGCGAGGAACAGAAAGATGCGTTTCATGGCTTCTCCATGCAAGTAACCGAATGGCGCCGATATGGTGCCGAAGCGAATGAATTCAACCTGGAAACGGCGCCGTTGCCGGGCGGTTTACCCCCCGGACGAAAGCTCGATGCGGTTGCGGCCGTAATCCTTGGCGCGGATCAGCGCCATGTCCGCGTCAGCGATGGCTTCTTCAACCGAGTGGCGCGGATGCATTTCGGTGAGTCCGAAGGATGCGGTGACATAGAGGGTTTCTCCGCTGGGCAGCCGCACCGGCAAACGCTCCAGGCCGCTACGAATGCGTTCGATCACCAGCGCGGCTTCCTTCAACGGCGTACCGGGAAGGCAGACGAGAAACTCTTCGCCGCCATAGCGATAGATCGAGTCGTACTTGCGCAGGACACCGGTGATGAACTTGAGTCCCTGGCGCAACACGGCGTCGCCGGCGGGATGCCCGCGTTCGTCATTGACCAGCTTGAAGCGGTCGAAGTCGAGCAGGCAGAGGCAACAGGGTCGCTGTATGCGCAGCGAGCGCTCCTGTTCCTCACGCAGGCGAAGCAGCATGCCGCGCCGGCTGGCGCAGCCGGTGAGGCTGTCCGTGGTCAGGAGTTCGCCGATGATGTCCAGTTGCACTCGCCGCAACATGGTGTTGAGGCGCAGGGCGAGGTCGATGCATTGGTCGTACACATCAGGTTCCGGCCGGCGCTTGTCGAGCACTTCGAGCAGGGCCAGCCGCGTGGCGGCATGCATGGCTTGCTGGGTCGCGCCCAGGGCCTGGAAGTTCAGGCTTTCCCGCAATGGCAGCGGGTCGCTGGAGTAATACCACTGACCGAATGGCGATCGCAGGTGGGCATCTTCGGCCAGGTCGGCCTTGTTGACCTGGCTGGCACAAACCAGGGTGCGGTTGATCTGTTTGAACCAGGCCAGATGCGCCGCGATGATGACTTCCAGCTCCTCTGTCAGCAGCTCGATTTCTTCACGTTCCAGGGGAAGCGCCATGTCCTGTCCATTGTCGTTGTGGTTGGCGCGTTATCGGTCAGGCCGACCAACTCTTTAGCCGCAATCCACTGCCAGAGCGAGGCGCGCGAAGCGCGGCAACAGGCTGGCGGACGCGGGCGTTTCGACAAGACCGGCGCGAATCTGCGCGACATCTCGTCCAGCCGCCTGCAAGTCGGCGGCGAAGTGTTCGATATAGGCGGCCAGCCGGGACGAATTGAATTCAGGGTGAAATTGAACGCCCCAGGCGCAGCTTCCTACCCGGAACGCATGTGTTGATTCATAGGCGTTGCCGGCCAGCAACTGCGCGCCACGCGGCAGTTTGCGCACGCTCTGGGCATGCACCGCATGGGCGGGAAAACGCGCCGGCATGCCGGCGAACAGCGGGTCGCTGGCGGCTGCGGGTTGCAGTTCGATCAATACGCTGCCGATTTCCCGCCCCTGCGGGTGGAAATCCACCGTGCCACCCAGCGCGCGCGCCAGCAACTGATGGCCGAAGCAGATGCCCAGCAGGGGAACCTGCATGGTGACCGCATGACGCGTCCAGTCGGTCAAGCGGCGCATCCAGGGCAAGTCATCGGTAATCATGGCGTGGGCGCCACTGATCACCACTCCGGCAAAGGTGGCCGGGGCGGGCAGGGGGGTATCCAGGCGCGCGTCGATGATGCGCACGGCGTCTTTCGGCAAGCCCAGGCCGGTGATCAGCCAATCCTCGAAATTACCGCTTTCGGTGACGAGTTCAGGGAATGTGTCGCCGGCCTTGATGACCAGGATCGAGCGGGATTTTGCAGTCAATTCAGTTCTCCAGCATGCGGGTGACGGTGACGCCGACATCCAGGCTGTGCGAGCCGCCGCCATAGATGACGCCCTTGAGCGGCGCGACATCGCCATAGTCGCGGCCCCAGGCCAGGGTCAGGTGACCATCGCCGATGATTGCGCCATTGGTCGGGTCGAAGTCGAACCAGCCCTGCTGCGGCAGATAGAGGCTGATCCAGGCATGCGAGGCATCGGCGCCGATCAGCCGGACTTCACCCGGCAGCGGAATGGTTTCCAGATAGCCGCTGACATAGCGGGCGGCGAGGCCCAGGCCGCGCAGTCCGGACAGCGCCAGATGGGCAAAGTCCTGGCACACGCCATGCCGTTCGGCCAGCACTTCCGCCAGCGGGGTTTCGATCTGGGTGGCGTTCGGACGGTAGGCGAATTCGCTCTGGATGCGTATCGACAAATCGAGCGCAGCCTCCAGCAGCGGCCGGCCGGGCGTGAAACTGACGCGGGCGAACTCCACCGCCTCGGCTTCCAGCGGCGCCAATGGCGACGGCAGGCAGTATTCACGCGCTGCGACGCATTCGGCTTCGGGTTCCTGCTCGCCCAGCAGGGGTTTGCACAGTTGCTCGACCACGACTTCCCATGCCGGCGAAGTTTCCGGCTGCGGTGGCACGCTGCGCTCTATCAGGCTGCATGCGGTAACGCTCAAGGATTGATGCGGCTGGCGCAGGCTGAACCAGACGACGCGGTTGCCGAATGCGTCGTCACGTTCGCGGTAATCGTCGACGAACGGATTCATCACCAGGGTGCGTTCCAGCACCCGCTGGCCGACCGCCTGACGCGGCAGCAGGCGGGCTTCGCCATAGTTGAGGCCGACACGCTGGCCGTAGTAATAGGTGTTGACGTGTTCGACGCGGAAGCGGCTCATCGGCGGCAGGGTAGTGGTGTTCATGAACGCGGCGGTTGCGGCCGCAGGGCATGCAGTTCCTGGACATGGGTAAACCAGGTATGGGTGATGGCATCCGAAGCGGCGGTGAGCTGACCGGACACTTCGCCCAGCGTGCGAATCAATACCTGGCGCGCCTGACCATCGACCTTCCAGTCTTCGATGTTTGCCTCGGCGGCATAGAGGCGTTCTTCCGAACTGAACAATTGTCGCTCGGCGCCGCAGCGCTGGCCGTTGTGCGCAAGTTCGGTCAGGTGCCGGCGCGCGGTGTGGATTTGATAAATCAGCGCACGCGGGCTTTCGTTGTCCCACAACAGCAACTCCAGCACGCCGGCCAGGAAGGGTTCGGCGCGGTATCGGCGGCGGAAAGTGATCAGGCTGTCGGCGCTTTGCAAAACCAGCGACAGGCTTTCGCGTTCGGCTTCGCCGGTCAGTCGTGATTGCAGGGTTTGCGTAAGCAGCGTCGATTGGGTCAGGCCGCGTTCGATGCGACGGCCAAGGTCGAAATACCGGAAGCCGGTTTCACGCGGCAGGGTTTCCGACGCCAGGCCGGCGAGACCGGCCAGCGCATCGACCAGGCGGCCGAGCCAGAGGTCGATCCGCTCATGGCTGCCACCCGCCCGGCGCGGTCGTTGACCCCAGTCACGTTCGACCCGGTCGAGCAGTCGCCAGATTGCCACTGACCAGTATTCGCGCGTGCCGTAGGCGCAGGCCAGCAGGTTGCGTACGGTGTTGGCCAGGTTGCCGGGGCGCTCGCTGTAAGTGGTCAGTTCACGCACGCAGGTGGCCAGATCATCCCGCGCCTTGCAGCCGCAATCGCCCGGGGTATAGCCCATCAGCCGCATCAGCGCGTGCAGCACCGGCTCCAGTCCGGGTGCGGTTTCCTCTTCCCAGAGTCCGTCCAGCACAGCGCGCAGCAGACGCGTCACCGCTTCCGCGCGCTCCAGGTAGCGGCCGGTCCAGAACAGGTTGTCGGCGGCGCGGCTGGTGAGAATCTCGCTCTCGGCGCGGATGCTCTGCGGATTGAGCGACAACACCGACTGGGCAGGTATCACCAGCGCGGACTGCGCCGGGATGATCAGGCCGGATGTGGTCTGGGTTTGTCCCTGCGATGTCCCTTGCGACTGGGATTGCGTCTGCGCTGGACGCACCGCTGTCAGGGCGGCGCGCAGGCTGAGCTGGGTCGGGGTGATCCAGGTGTCCTTGTTGATCGCACCGCTTTGTGCCGACAGTTTCTGGCCGCTGCTGCAACGGGTCAATCCGCCCGGCAGCGTGGCATAACCGGTCTCGCTGCTGACCAGGAAGGCGCGCAAGCTGGCCCTGTGCGGAATCAGTCGCCCGCCTTGAAGAGCGGGCGTCGTGGATGGCTGCAACGGTTCCTGACCGACAAACAGGTGCGGCCGCGCCAGGATGCGCGCCCGCCAGAAGGCAAGCTGCTTGCGATCGAGATCCGGTCCGAATACGGTTTCGCTGGACTGGCCGCGATGGATGGGCTTCAACACCAGACGCGGCAAATTGGCCAGCACATGTTCGCGCTCCAGCTTCTGGCCGCACCACCAGGTTGCCGCACTCGGCAGCAGCAGTTTCTCGCCCAGCAGGGCCTGCGCCAGTTCCGGCAGGAAGGGAATCAACGCCGGGTTTTCCAGCAGGCCGCTGCCGAGCGGATTTGCCACAGCGACATTGCCGCGACGCACTGCTTCGACCAGCCCGGCCACGCCCAGGCGCGAATCCTGGCGCAATTCCAGCGGATCGCACCATTCCTCGTCGACGCGACGCAGGATGACGTCCACCGGTTTCAGCCCCTGCACCGATTTCAGCCAGACGCGGCCGTCGCGCACGGTCAGATCGTCGCCCTGCGCCAGGTTGTAGCCCAGCCGCGCAGCCAGATAGGCGTGTTCGAAATAGGTTTCGTTGGCCGGGCCTGGCGTCAACACCACCACTTCAGGGTGCTCCCGCATGCCGTGCGCACTGCCGCCGCCGATGCTGGCCAGCGCCGTGCGTACCGTTTCCAGCCAGGGATTGAGCTTGGCGACGCTGGCGTCTTCAAGAAACTCCGGGAAGGTGCGCGCCATCACGCTGCGGTTTTCCAGCGCATAGCCGGCGCCGGAAGGGGCTTGCGTGCGGTCGGCCATGACCCAGACGCGGCCGTCCGGGCCGCGTACCAGATCGGCGGCGTAAAAGATCAGTTGCCGGCGATCGGCCGGCAAGGCGCCGAGCAGCGGCCGCAGATAGCCGGCATGGGCGTAGATCAGATCGGGGGGCAGCAGGCCGCGCTTGAGCAGGGTTTGCGGGCCGTACAGGTCGCGCAGGATCAGGTCGAGCAGATGCGCCCGCTGCTCCAGACCGGCTTCGATCTGCTGCCATTCGGAGGCGTCGAGCAACAGCGGAATCGGGTCGAGTTCCCAGGTGCGCGAGTAGCCGCGCGGGTCGTTGTAGACGTGATAGGTGACGCCGTTTTCACGCAGCAGCCGCTTGATGCGCTGCCCGCGCGCCGACCAGTCGCGCGCGCCCAGGCCAGCCAGACCTTCGACCAGGTCGCCCCAATGCGGCCGCACGCCGGTTTCGGCGTCCCACATCTCGTCCCAGGCATCGGGCAGGGGATGGTAGTCGGGGGGGCTCAACTGGGATTGGGTGGCGGAGAAGGTCATGCGTTATCTATACACCGCATCGTGGTCGCCGACATTGATCGGAATGATTTCCTGCTCGGTAATCAGCATTTCCAGAGTGATTCGATATGACAGGTTGATCGAAACGGAATACACGTCATCCAGCTTGCCGCTCAGACGATGCAGTCGCAACGAAGGATGCTGCGGATTCGCCGCAAGCAATTGCAGCGTCTTGGTATAGGTTGAAACCAGCTCCGGATGCTGTTTCAGAAATTGCCTGGCGCGCTTTTTATAGCGCTCGGTAAAGATCAGCCTATACGGCATGGCGTGCGCTATTGCTCCGCCAGCAGTCCGGCAACATGCTCTTCCGGTGTTTCCTGGCTGAACCTTCCCGCAGCAAGATCGGCACGCGTTTCCGCCAGCGCGGCTTCGAGTTCGCACTCGCGCAGATAGTGGTAATGCGCCAGCTCCATGACCACGTAGCGTTGGTTGCCGCGCACAGAAACCACGGCTTCCGTGTCATGCTCCAGCGCAGCTTCAATGGCGGCAATGCCCCGGGTTTTCAAATCGTTGGCAGTGAGTTGCGTCATTTGGGATTCCTTGCGTGTGATGCATCGCATTCTAGCTCATGCGATTTATCACACTCCAAAGGACTTCATGTCGGCTACTCCGGCTTCCTCCGCAAATCCAGCGTGTACGGATATTCGTGCGTCGGTTCTTCCGGCGGCGGGGCCATCGGGCGCAGGCCGCTGCCATTCGGGATGAATTCCGCCAGTCGTGCCAGATCGGGCGGCACCGGTACCGGGCCGGGCGTGTGGTTCCAGTCCTGATAGCGGTTGACGCGGCGCGATTCGGCTTCATTGGCGTTGATCGGGAATACGTCGTAGCTGCGGCCGCCGGGATGGCTGACGTGATAGGCGCAGCCGCCGATGGCCTTGCCGGTCCAGGTATCGATCAGGTCGAGGATCAGCGGCGAATGGATGCCGATGGTCGGATGCAGCGCGGATGGCGGCTGCCAGGCGCGGTAGCGGATGCCGGCGACATATTCGCCATGACGGCCGGTCGATTTCAGCGGCACGCGGCGGCCGTTGCAGGCCAGCACATAGCGGCTGTCCGTAAGACCCGTCACCAGCACCTGCACGCGTTCCACTGACGAATCGACGAAGCGTGCGGTACCGACGTTGCTGAGTTCCTCGCCCAGTACATGCCAGGGTTCGATGGCGGTGCGCATCTCGATTTCGATGTCGTCGATTTTCACCGTGCCGATGCGCGGGAAGCGGAATTCGATGTACGGGTCGAGCCATTCAGCCTGGAACGGGTAGCCGGATTCGCCCAGGTCGCGCACCACGTCGAGCAGGTCGGCGCGGATGTAATGCGGCAGCATGAAGCGGTCGTGCAGTTCGGTGCCCCAGCGCACCAGACGGTGGCGATAAGGTTTTTCCCAGAAGCGCGCCACCAGGATGCGCAGCAGCAGAATCTGCGCGGCGCTCATCTGCCAGTGCGGCGGCATCTCGAAGCCCCGGAATTCGAGCAACCCCAGGCGTCCGGTCGGGCTGTCCGGCGAGTACAGCTTGTCGATGGAAAACTCGGAACGGTGCGTGTTGCCGGTCAGATCGACCAACAGGTTGCGCAACAGACGGTCAACCAGCCAGAGCTGACTGGTTTCGCTGCCCGGCGTGAGCTTCGGCATCTGCTGGAAGGCGATTTCCAGTTCGTACAGCTTCTCGTCGCGACCTTCGTCAACGCGCGGCGCCTGGCTGGTGGGGCCGATGAACATGCCGGAGAACAGGTAGGACAGACCGGGGTGATGCTGCCAGTAGCCGACCAGGCTCATCACCAGATCGGGCCGGCGCAGCATCGGGCTGTCGGCCGGTGTGGCGCCGCCGAGGGTGACGTGGTTGCCACCGCCAGTGCCGGTGTGACGGCCGTCGAGCATGAATTTCTCGGTGGTCAGGCGGGCCAGACGCGCTTCTTCGTAGAGCACGCGAATGTTGCTGACCATGTCATCCCAGTTACTGGCCGGGTGGATGTTGACTTCGATGACGCCCGGGTCCGGCGTGACCATCAGCCGTTGCAGACGCCAGTCGCGCGGCGGCTCGTAGCCTTCCAGGATGATCGGGGTTTTCATCTCGGCCGCCACGGTTTCGATGGCGCCGGCCAGTTCCAAATAGTGTTCCAACGCCGACAGCGGCGGCATGAAGATGCGCAGCACACTGCCGCGCGCCTCGACGCACAGCGCGGTGTGGATGACTTTCACCGGAACGGCAGCATCGGCCAGACCTTGCGCCTTGATTTCCGGATGCGCGTTCATTGCTGGCTTGAATTCGGCATAGCGCTGGGCGACTTCGCCATAGTCCTCGGCCAGTTTTTCACGCGGCGCGAACATGTCGAGCGGGATCGGGGTTTCACGCTCCGCCGGCGCCACCCAGGGCAGGCTGTCCAGCGGCAGGCGCAAGCCCATCGGCGAATCGCCCGGCAGCAGATACAGACGGCCGCGACGGAAGGTCCAGACGCTGCTCTTCCACAGGTTGGTCACGCCATCCCAAGCAATCGGCAAGACATAACCAACCGGTTCGTCCAGCCCGCGCGCCAGCTTGGCGGCAAGCGTGCGCCGCTCCAGCGGGTCTTTCAGATTGATCTTGGCCGGGTCCAGGTTGTCCGGCACTTCCGCCTCTTTCAGCAAGTAATGCAACGCGTCTTCAAAACCGGCTTGCGCAAAGGTGGGCGCCAACCCGAGTTTGGCCGTCAGTTTGGCGCTGAATTCCGCCGCCATCGCGGCAGTATGGCCATACGACTTGCCTTCATCGGCCAGCAATTCCGGGTTCTTCCACAGCGCCACGCCATCGGTACGCCAGAAAATGCCCAGCGCCCAACGCGGCAGAGGCTCGCCGGGATACCACTTGCCCTGGCCTGAGAATTTCAGGCCGTTCGGCGCGAAGTGCTTGGTCAAGCGGTTCCACAAATCCTGCGCGCGTTCCAGCTTGTGCGCGCCCAATGCGGCGGTGTTCCACTGCGCCGATTCCATGTCGTCGATGGAGACGAAGGTCGGCTCGCCGCCCATGGTCAGGCGCACGTCGTATTCTTCAAGCTTGGCATCCACCGCCCGGCCAAGCGCATCGATCGCGGACCACTGGTCATCCCGATACGGCTTGGTCACGCGCGGGTCTTCGTGGATGCGCACGACACTGTTGTCGAAGCTGAAACTGACCTCGCACTCATCCATCGCACCGGTGACCGGCGCCGCGCTGACCGGGTCCGGCGTGCAGGCGAGCGGAATGTGGTTTTCGCCGGCGAACAGGCCGGAGGTGGGGTCGAGGCCGATCCAGCCGGCGCCCGGCACATAGACCTCGGCCCAGGCGTGCAGATCGGTGAAGTCGTTTTCCGGGCCGGAAGGACCGTCGAGCGATTTCAAATCAGCGGTAAGTTGCACCAGATAGCCGGAAACAAAGCGCGCGGCAAAACCCAGGTGACGCAATATCTGCACCAGCAGCCAGGCGCTGTCACGGCAGGAACCGCAAGCCAGCTCCAGCGTTTCTTCGCAGGTCTGCACGCCCGGTTCCATGCGGATGTTGTACTTCAGCGCCTTCCAGACCATCTGGTTGAGCTCGACCAGAAAGTCCTGTGTGCGCCGTTTAGTTAGGTCCACGTCTTTCAGCCAGGCCATCAGCAGCGGACCTGACTCGGACAGTTCGCAATAAGGCACCAGCTCCTTGGCCAGTTGTTCGTCGTATTCGAACGGGTACTCGGTGGCGTATTCCTCCAGGAAGAAATCGAATGGGTTGATCACGGTCATGTCCGCGATCACCTCCACCTCGATGGCGAAATGCGTGGTCTTCTCCGGGAACACCAGCCGCGCCAGATAGTTGCCGAACGGATCCTGCTGCCAGTTGATGAAGTGCTTCTCCGGCAGGATGCGCAACGAATAACCCAGGATCGGCGTGCGGCTGTGCGCGGCCGGGCGCAGGCGAAGGATGTGCGGCGCCATGTTCACGGGCCGGTCGTATTGGTAGTGGGTCTTGTGGCGGATGGCGACGCGTATGCTCATGGCAAGTTATTCCTCTTGGTGACAACAGTATTCAGCAAGAATCACGCCGGCTGGGTGCAATTCATCTGACCAAAAAAAACGCCACGCGAGGGGATGCGTGGCGATGGGAGGGAGGAGACCAGCCAGTTCTTGTTGTGGAGGAGATTAACAAGCACTGGCAATGAGTTAGCAAGCTTGATGCCAGACCGATGAAAAACGCAGAGATAGGCCGGAACACGCATAAACAGGGAAGCGCGCGCGCTGGCTCCCGAACTGTGTACGGACTGGCGCAAGAAAATGTCGCACCATTAGGGTGCGCTACGGCATCAAAGCAGAGCGTCACCTAAGCAATCCAAAAAAACACCAAACAAGGGTGTGGCCTGCAAAGTCGGCTGACACTGTGGGAATTTCGCTTTTCATCAAAAACATGATTTTCAGCCTAGCTCGCAACGGCGGCCGTTGATGGCATTGGTCTGCTTGGGCGTCGCTGCCTTGCTCTGGCGGTTCTAGGGGGCTGGAGCAGAATTTCAACTGGCTCTATTGCATTCAGCATACCGGGGGCATTGGCGTACATCTTGGTGCCATCCTGGCTGGCCGTGCCCAGTTTGAGGTGCTTCATCTCACGTGCGAGTTCGATCCTGCGGCTGGAGAAGGGGTCGGTGGCGCACCTCATCCCGCAGCCGGTAGGTTGCGAGGGCTTCGTTAAGCATTTCGGTTTCGCCACGGTGTGGTTCTTCCGCCAGGGCATGCAGCCCGGCGCGGAGATCAGGTCGAATATTCAACGTGTCGGCTTGCATGAAGCACTCCTCAGATGGATGGTCAATGTTACCGCCGCAGAGGCATTGCCCGTAACCCTCTCAGTCCAGGCATGTGGGGCTTGTGGTTGGCGTGGGTCACCCTTTGGTCGAAGCCTATGACTTCGTTGACGATGAACCGTGCCTGTTCGGTACCCCTAATCCAGATATCCACCAGCACCTATGCGCCATGCCTTCCTTGCCGCTGCGACGCCCGGCCTGAGGCACCAGAGACTTCACTCACCGCGCCGGCGCGCAAAAAGCGTGGCATTCCCTGGTTGCCGGTTCGGTTGAAATCCGCTTCCAGGGCAGCGCGTAAGACGCTTTCTTCCACCTCGAACAGCACCGTCAAACCTTCATGGATCAACCGGAACAGTCGGTCCAGGGCAAGCTCGCCGGTCATACCGGTCTGGGCATAGAGCCAATCGGAGAATTGCAGGAAGCGCGCGAAGGGCGCATCGCCCAGGAGCAGCGGCAAGGCATGGGTGAATCGCCCGGAATTGGCCACCATGTCCCAATAGCGGGCGAAGCGGGCCAGACGGCGCATGGTCGCGAAGTCGATGTCATCGGTGGCGAGGATTTCATAGGGCGGCAGCGGGTTGTAGCGCATGGCGTGGCTATCCGTATGGCGGGCGATGGGCGCGCCGCGCAGGCGTTTGAGGATGCCGACCTGGATCTCGTGCGGTCCGAGTGCCAATAACCGGTCGAAGCCCTGGCCAAAGCTTGCCATGTCTTCGCCGGGCAGGCCGATGATCAGGTCGGCATGCAGATGCGCCTGACTGTGCTGCCGCAACCAGCGCAGGTTGTCTTCGGTCCTGGCGTTGTCCTGCTTGCGTGAAATCAAGGCCTGCACAGCCGGATTGAACGTCTGCACGCCCACCTCGAATTGCAGGCTGCCTGGAGGAAAACGCTCGATCAGGGCTTTGAGCGCCGCCGGCAAATGATCGGGAATGACCTCGAAATGCAGGAACAGTTTTTCGTCCAACCTCGCCAGGAAGAATTCCAGAATGCGCACGCCGGTGTTCACATTCAGGTTGAAAGTGCGGTCGACAAATTTGAAGTGGCGCACGCCGCGTGCATGCAAGGCGGCCATCTCATCAAGAAAACGTTCCAGTTCGAACGGCTTGGCGGTCTTGTCCAGCGCGGAAAGACAAAACTCGCACTTGAACGGACAACCGCGCGAGGCCTCGACGTAGATGAAACGGTGCGCGATGTCCTCATCGCTGTATTCGCGGTACGGCATGACCAGTTGATCGAGTGGGCGAACTTCGCCGGCGATGATCTTGGCGGCCGGTACAGCGCCCACCAGAATCTGCTGGCAAAGCCGGGCGAAACTGACCTCGCCCGGCCCGGTGATGACGTAATCCGCCAGCCCGACAATCGCCTGCCCCGCCATCTCGTGGCTGACTTCCGGCCCGCCCAGCACCACCACCACCTCGGGCGCCACCGCTTTCAGCATCGCCACGACGCGCGTCGTCTCCACCACATTCCAGATGTAGACGCCGAAGCCGACGATCTGCGGCTGGCTGTTCGGCTGGCTGCTCAGCGGGTTGTTCAATAAGTCTTCAACAATTTCCAGCGCCGAACGCTTGATGGTGTATTCGCGGATGCACGCTTGCGACCGCAGATCGCCCAGATTGGCGAGGAGATAGCGCAGCCCCAGCGAGGCATGGATGTAACGCGCGTTGAGCGTAGCGAGAAGGATGGCGGACATGGTCGCTTTTGTACCAGAAGCGGGCGGCAACCAACTTCATGACTTCGTCGACGATGTGGCGCGGCAGCAGGTAGCGGCGTCAATAAGCACCGGCCGGGTGGTAACGAGTTGCCCCTGGAACCCTGCGAAGAACGCGGTGCAACGAGCATGATCGCCATCGCCTTTATCCAACCAAGCCACCAGCGACACGGTATCCAGCAGTACCTTAGCCACGATGAAATTGCCCGGCCAGTTTCTCGCGCAAGCGTTGCGAATGGTAGCGCCCCAGATCACCCACACCACTATCGAAACAGCCGACCAGACCCAGATCTTCCGCCAGCTTGGCTGGCGATTCTGCTTGTGCTGCCAACGCGGCAATAGCTGCCTTCACAGCGTCGCGGAATTTCGCCAGACCAGCCGCGAGGTGATCCAGCAGGTGATTCGTGCCAACGCGGCGCGGGAACGCTTGCCGGCGTTGCTGCAATTGCGCGACGACCTGGAAGCGGTGCTGGTGCTGGTGTTGCTGCGCCTGGTCAAGGAGGTCAAGGAGGTCAAGGAGGCCAAGGAGGTCAAGGCGTTCAACATCATGCATGCGCCGCGTTCTTCAGCACTTCGGTGGCCCATTGGTTCAGGCTTTTGCCCGCCGATTGCGCCGCGATCAGGGCGGCACTGTGGACTTCTGGCGGTACCCGCAACATCAGTTTTCCGGAGACCGGTTTTTCAGGCGTGATGTTCTGCTGCGCGCAGTCGCTCAGATAGTCCTCGACGGCCGCTTCGAATTCCTTGCGCAGTTCGTCAACGGTTTCGCCGTGGAAGCTGATCATGGCGCGCAATCCCAAAATGCGTCCGACGAAGAGATTGTCGCGTTCGTCGTATTCGATGCGGGCGGTGTAGCCCTTGTGGGTCATGGTGTTCATGGTGTGTTTCCCGTTCGTTCCAACAGTTCTCTGGCTTCCTCGACTTGATACCGTTTTGCCTCCTTGCCTGGGTGGGGCCGGTGGCATCGCCATTGCTCATCGCGAAGCAGTATCTTCACGCGGGAACCTTCGCGCTCGACGACCTCGCACACCCAGTGCGACGATCAGCGCCTCGATGTCCGAGAACAAGATGGAGGGAGAGGTCGGCTTGGCGAAAATGGCGCGGAGGGTTTTACGATGCTTGGCATTCATGTACATATGCTAGCGTATTTTGATTGCATTTCAGGCGCGCGCAGGGCTGGAATGGTTCCAGTCTGGTTGACTTTACCCATCTGTCCGGGTGCAAGAGTTCAGGTGTGCTCCACATTGCGGTCATTCTTTTTCTTCATTTCGACTTCGGTCGCTGCGCCGACCTTGATCAAGGCAACACCGCCGGCCAGCTTGGCCTTGCGCTCTTGCAGCTTTTCCTTGTCGTAGTCGGAAGTGGCTTCTTCAGCCTGCTTGTTGATCTGGGTGACACGATTTTTGATCGCTTCAGCAGAACCGGCGCCGTCGATGACGGTGGTGTTTTCCTTGCCGACTTCGATCCGCTTGGCACGGCCCAGGTCGGTCAGCGCGGCTTTTTCCAGAGACAGGCCGACTTCTTCCGCGATCACGGTGCCGCCGGTCAGAATGGCCATGTCTTCCAGCATCGCCTTGCGACGGTCACCGAAGCCCGGCACCTTGACGGCGCAGGTCTTCAGGATGCCGCGGATGTTGTTGACGACCAGGGTAGCCAGCGCTTCGCCATCGACGTCTTCGGCGATGATCAGCAGCGGCTTGCCGGCCTTGGCAACTTGCTCCAGCACCGGCAGCAGGTCACGGATGTTGGAAATCTTCTTGTCGTAGAGCAGGACGAAGGGATCTTCCAACACGGCCATCTGCTTGTCCGGGTTGTTGATGAAATAGGGCGACAGGTAGCCGCGGTCGAACTGCATGCCTTCGACCACTTCCAGTTCGCTTTCCAGGCTGGTGCCGTCTTCAACGGTGATGACGCCTTCCTTGCCGACTTTGTCCATCGCGCCGGCGATGATGTCGCCGATGGTGGAATCAGAGTTGGCGGAAATGGAACCGACCTGGGCGATTTCCTTGTTGGTGGTGCAAGGCTTGGAAATGTTGCGCAACTCGGCGGTGATGGCGATCACGGCCTTGTCGATGCCGCGCTTCAGGTCCATTGGGTACATGCCGGCGGCAACGAACTTCATGCCTTCGTTGACGATGGATTGAGCCAGCACGGTGGCGGTGGTGGTGCCGTCACCGGCGATGATTCCGCGTCAGAAGATTCGTCAGCCGTTGACCACCAGGCAGCAGAAAGATGCCAAAGTCGGTTTCATCCAGCGTGATGACCTCGCTGATTCCCATCTCCCCGGCCAGCCAGACCAGCGAGGCATCGGCCAGATCCATTGGTAGATCGTCGTATTTCTCCATGAGGCCGGCAATGTCGTCGGCCGCCGTAGGCAAC
>CAMDGQ010000091.1 GCA_945897955.1 Tepidiphilus sp. J10
GGGCTGCCGGTCTTCAGGAACGACAGGATGTTCAGCACATTCTGCGGGGTGATGGTTTCCAGACCGGCGTTGGCGGGAATGTCAACCAGTTGACCGACGTCGCCGACGGTGGAGGTGGCCAGGAAGAACTCTTCGTAGGCGCAGCTCAGGCAGTCGTGCATCGGACCGACGCCGAGGCGGTTCGAGAGAATCTCGGTACCGATACCGCCGGAAGCGTAGTTGATCAGGAATTTGTCGCGCACGCCGGAGAGCAGGTAGGCGAACACACTGGTCAGCGGATCGGCATTCTGGCCCACGGGCGGACGGAAACCGGCCTTGGTGTAGAAACCGGGATACGCCTGTGCGTTGGCCATTTCATCGTGGAACACCGATGCGAAATCGCGGAACGGCTCGAGACGGTTCGGGTAAGCCGGATTGCGCTTGCCGATGTTTTCCAGCGGGTAGGTAGTGGCCGGGAAGGTGCCGTCGGCGTTGGGGCCGGCGATGGCCGCGTCAACTTCGGTATGCACGATGTTGCAGGCGGTCGCGGTGCCGCATTGCATCATGTTGAGCACCGGAATGCCGCCCTTGCCCTCGCTCGCCCAGATGCCCGAGGTCGGGAACCTGGCTTCGTAGTTGAGGACCGGATGGCCTTGCAGGGTCTCGCAATAACGCAACGTGCCGGAAGCGATCGCGCCCAGTTTCGGGCAGGCTGCGCTGGTGCGGCTGGCGGTGCGGGTAGCGAGGCGCATTTCTTCCTCGGTCACCGTGTTGCGATACACCTTCGCGCCCTTCGGCTCGACGATGATCTGACCGAACAGACCGTTGGAGACGTTGCCCTGGTTCGCGTCGGAACCGACCAGTGCGCCATGGCTGACGACCTGATAGACCTGTTCGCGCTCGGCAAACAGGCGATAGGTCGTGCTCTGGCCGGGAGACATCAGGCTGGAGGGGTTCTTGCCGACGAAGGAACCGTCGTTGGCGATACCGCCCAGCGCGCGCAGTTGCATGCCGTTGGCATGGAAAGCGGTGCGCCGATCGCGTACCTGCTCGTCAACGAACACGTTGACCTGCGGCAGGCCATCCTGTGTGACCGGGTTCGGATCGTTGCCGATGCCGTCGCGATCAACCGGTGCGTTCAGCGGGTTCGGTGCGGGCGCGACGAGGTTCTGGAATTTGACATCCAGACAATCGCCGGCGGCGACGCGCAGAATCAGCGGACGCGGCCGCTTGTCGTCACGCAGCTTGGCGTTGCGGCGCTGGGTGGTGACGGTAGTGGTGGAGCCATCTTCGTTGGTGACCACCTGGGTTGAAGAAATCAGAGCGGTGATTCCGCCGGCGGCGGAATTGATTGGCACAACGTCGCGACGCAGCGCGAACATCATGCCGTTCACATTCGATGCGCCGAGACGATTGTTCAGAATCGGCATATCGATCGTCACCACATCCGCGGTGATGGTGCGGTTGCAGCTTATCGCTGCAATTGCGGGGGATGCACCCATGACAAGCGACAAGCCTGCCAGCAACCCCAAGGCGCCCCCGCGCGCCCCAGGTGGTATCGAATATTTCATATTTGATCCTTCACAGTTAGGTTCGAAAACGCTGTCAACACAGACCGCATGCCGCGCGCTTTTCATGGATTTGCCTTCAAGCCTCACAGCAAGGATCTATCGGGCTGGTTCGAGAATAGGGGAGCGCACTGCGCGGCGGAATGCGTCACAGTGTCGCGCGTCAATTTGTCGCACCCCGCGCGGAGCCAGCAACCACGGGCATTTGCGGGGTTTCGGGGGGTGCGCGCACAGAGTCGCGCGACAATTTGTCGCACCCCCGCGCGTGGGGTGATAAATGGCGTGTTTGTGGGTTTGTTGCCCGCGCACAATCCAAATTGACAATGGTTTATCTGTACGGGGGTATTCGTTTAAACTGCGTCCAGTTTTTTGCCCCCGTCAGCGCCTTGTTTGCGTTCATCGGGGGCGAGTTTTTATAGCGCCAGCAACACCAGTAAAAGGTTGGATTGATGCAAAGCCTCATCGTGAAAGCAGTGACCGGCAGCTTTTTCGGCAATTGCGCCGACCTTCGCCTGCTGCTCTGGTTGCGGGTGGTGGCGATCATTGGCCAGACCATCGCGCTGACCGTGTCGATGACCATGCTCGACATCAAACTGCCCTACGCCACGCTGGCCTTCGGCATTGCGCTGCTCGCCGCGCTCAATGCCTTCACCTGGTACTTCCTGAACCGCGCCACCTCGGCCAAGCTCGACCGCGTGCCCTATCTCGATCAGCGCGCGTTCTACTACCAGATCCACGCCGACCTCGCGGTTCTGACCTTCCTGCTCTACTTCTCCGGCGGCCCGCAGAATCCCTTCCACGACATGTATCTGTTGCCCCTTACCGCCGCCGCCGTGGCGCTGCCATGGACCTATGTCTGGCGCGTGGTGCTGGCCAGCATGGCCGCCTACAGCTTCGTCACGCTGCACTACATCCCGCTCGATCTGGAAGCTTCCCATGTGCAGGAGTTGTTGAATTACGGCCACTGGGTCAACCACATGCTGCTGGCCGCGCTGATCGCCTATTTTGTGGTGCGCATTTCCGCCGACCTGCGCAGCCGCGACCATGAGCTCGAAGAAGCCCACGCCAAGGAGCTGCGCAATGGCTGTGCCGTTGCCATCGGCTCGGTTGCGGCCGGCGCCGCGCATGAACTCGGCTCGCCGCTTTCAACCATCCATGTCCTGCTCAGCGAACTTCGCAGCGAGCACGCCAACGATCCGGAACTCAAGGCCAGCCTTGATCTGATGTCCGGCCGCCTGGACGAATGCAAGAAGATTCTCGGCAGCCTGCGCACCTTTGTGCATTCACTGAACCAATGCAACAAGGCCATTCCGGTCGATGTCCTGATTGATGAGGTCGCCCGCCGCTTCCGCAACATCCGCCCGGGCATTTCGCTGACCTGCACGCTGAACGGCAGCGATCCCATCCCCAGCGTCATTCCCGACCTGGCATTCCAGCAGGCAATCATCAACCTGCTCAACAATGCCGGCGACGTTTCGCCCAACTCGATCACGCTGGATGCCGACTGGACCGAGCTGGCGCTGACCGTGCGCGTCTGCGACCACCACGGCCCCGGCATTTCCGATGAACTGGCGGCGGAACTGGGCAAGATTTTGTTCACCACCAAACCGCCGGAAGAAGGCACCGGCCTTGGACTGTTCCTGACCAACGTCACGATGAACCGTCTCGGCGGCCGTCTGCGCCTGTTCAATCAGGAAACCGGCGGCGTCTGCGCCGAGTTGGTATTGCCTTTCACCGCGACCTGTACCGGGATGCCGAAAACATGAACAGCACATTCGATCGTGACGGCGAGGACGTGTTGAGCACGGTGCTTTTGGTCGATGACGACGAGATTTTCTCCTCCACCCTCAGCCGCGCGCTGCGCCGCCGGGGCTACGAGGTCACCGTGTGCAATTCGACCGAGGATGCCAAGCGCAGCGTGGAGGAAGATCCGCCGGATTACGCCGTGATCGACCTGCGCCTGCCCGATGGTTCCGGCCTGTGCCTGGCCAGCGCGATCAGAGAACGAAATCCGGACTGCTCGTTCGTCATCCTGACCGGCTACGGCAGCATCGCCTCGGCGGTGGAAGCGGTGAAACTGGGCGCGATCAATTACCTGTGCAAACCGGTCGATGCCGATGCCGTAGTCGCCGCTTTCGGCGGCAGCGCCGCGCCGGAAACGGAAACCCCGGCGGCGCCGCCGGATCAGCCGCTGACCGTATCCCGGCTGGAATGGGAACACATCAACCGCGTACTGGCCGAGCACAACGGCAACATCTCCGCCGCCGCTCGCGCCCTGAACATGCACCGCCGCTCCCTGCAACGCAAACTGCTGAAGTACCCGGTAAAGCGATAGCGGGCCAGACCTGCCGTCCTGAACGGAGTCGCATTAATTCCGTAGTCGTAACACACCGATGGGCCCGCTATCGCTTGGCCCATCCTACGGTTTGCAACGGTTTGCTCGACATGCTTCGCCACTTCCTGCAACGCAAACCGACGCGATTCCATTGCATTCCATCCGGGCCGCACGGAGCCGCTTCAGCGCCATCCCGCGCCAGAAACTCCGTAGGATGGGCCAAGCGATAGCGGGCCCATCAGTAAACCCTACGGTTCGAAGCGGTTTGCTCGGCATGCTTCGCCACTTCCTGCAACGCAAACCGACGCTACCCCCCTCCGGGCTACGGGCTAGTTTGCCGGCTCGACGGGCGCGGGTTCCGGTTCCGGTTCCGGTTCCGGTTCGGGCGGAGGTTGTTCCGGCAAAGGTTCGGGCGGCGGCGGTTCCGGCAATGCTTGCGCGTCTTCCGGCGGTGGTGCGGGTGGCGGTTCCGGCAGCGGTTTGGCGTCATCCGGCATCGGCGCGACCGGGGCCTCCAGCGCTTCGCCTTCACCCGGTTTGACTTCGCCGACCGTGAACACCCAGTCGGCGTAGGTCTTCGATTTCCTGAAGTTGAGGTAGGGTGCGCGGAAACCGTGCGTGCGGATCGGTTTCAGCCTGGATTTGCTGTACACGCCGATGATGCGCTGTTGCGGGTTGAGCACCAGGCCCCAGTCGTTGCCGCCGGTCATCGGGTCGAAATAGAGCCGGCGCAGATGGCGACGCTTGATGGGTTGACGCTGATCTTCCAGCAGATCGGCCAGTTCGCGCGGGTAGGTATCGGCTCCGGCGGCGAATTTGGCGTATTCGAGAATGGCACGCCGGTATTGATCGCCGACCCAGAGCAGGTGCTTTTCGCGGTCGCGTTGCTGGGCCTGGCTGATGATCTGCGCGCTCGCCGCGAGCAGGGCAGATACCACGGCGACCAGGATCAGCAGCGCCAGATAGGTGACGCCGCGCTGGGCGGCGCGTCCTACCATGTGTTGTAGGGGGTGCCGTCGCGCCCGTTGCCCTCGGCGGCGCTGTGCAGGTCGTACACGCGGCCGAGTTCGAGGTCTTGCGGCGGCGCAACGACCCAGTCGTTGGTGCTGCCGACGATCGGGTCGAACGGCAGCGCACGCAGATAACGTTTTGTCACCAGATCATCCAGCTTGTCGGGGTATCGCCCGCTGTCGGCGTAATACTTGTCGATGGCTTCGCGGGTGGTGGCGAGGTTCTGCTTCAGCGTTGCTTCCTCGCTGCGCCGGATGCTTTCGAAATAACGCGGCGTGGCAATGGACAGCAGCGAGGCGATGATCGCCATCACCACCAGCAGTTCGATCAGCGTGAAGCCGCGTATCCGGTTGCGCATCGGTTTCACCATTGGTTGTACGGGATGCCGTTGAGGCCGACCCCGCTGGACAGCGAGTAAACGTCGTACACGTCCCTGCCCGCCTGCGGGTTGTCGGGCGGACTTTCGTAGCTGCGCAAGCCCCAGGTCTCCGCCGCCGGGACGCTGGTATCGCGAAAGGTCGGATCGCGCGGCAGCCGGCGCAGGAAATAGATGCGCACCTTTTTGGCGCTGGTGGCGTCCTCGATGCCTTCGACCAGTTGTTCCAGCCGCTTCGGGTAGCCGGTGTCCTCGACTTCCTTCAACACGCGGCCTTCGTCGCTGGCCAGCTTGTAGGCGTCCAGCCCGGCGCGGATGTCGCGCAGCGCGGTGAGCAGCGCGGCTTCGCGGTTGCGTTTTATGCTCAGTTCGGCGAGCGGCAGCGCGACCATCGCCAGGGTCGCGACGATTGCGGCGGTGACCAGCATTTCAAGCAGGGTGAAGCCGCGCGCGCGCCTGGCGCCGCCAGTCATGGCCTGTTCCCGCCCGGTCTCAGGGCTGGGCCTGGGGTTGCGCCTGGGGCTGAATCTTGACATCAAGCGAGTCCACGCCGCTGACCAGAATCTGGCGATTGATCGCATCGAGGCCGACCGCCGAAATGAATTCGAGCCGGGCTTTCGCCGCCGTGGTGACCGGCTTCATTCGCAGCGTGACCAGATTGCCTTCGCCGCTGGCAGTGGCGCCCTCGGCTGCGGCGAAGGTGACCGAGACCATGCCGTGTTGCGGTTCGATGCGCGGCGTGAATGTGCCGGCGGCGCCGTCGCGCTTGAAGTAGCCGCCATCCTCGATTCCAAGCAGTTCGAATTCGAGCGGGAAGTAGCGCAGGTTGAGGTTGACGCCCTTTAGCTTGACATCGCTGCGGCCGGTCAAGGTGACACTGAACTCCTGGTCGGCGTGAACCTCGGGCAGCGGTCCCCACTTCAGGTTGAGCGCACTCTGCACGCCGATCGGCGCGTCGCCGGCAGCGGCGGGCTCGCCCGGCGCGGCAGGTTTCTTTTCATCCTTCGGACGCTCCTGAGTCGGCGCGAACGGCGAACGCGAACGCATGACGGCCTCGGTCCCGGACCAGAATTCGGCCAGCGTGGCATCCGGCTGGCCGCTGCCGCGAATGATGTGCGGCGTGATCAGCAGCACCAGTTCACGACTCTTCTTGTCGTCCTTGACCGAGCCGAACAGGCGATCGAGCAACGGAATTTCACCGAGGAAGGGCAAACCGGAGCGGGTCTTGACGTCGTCGTCGCGGATCAGGCCCATCAGCGCCTGGGTTTCGCCGTCGCGCAGGCGCAGCACGGTGGTGACATTGCGCGTGCCGACTTCATAGGCGGTGGTGCCGGCGTCGGTGCGGGTCTGGTTGCCGAGCGAGGAAACATCAAGGTTGATCTTGACCGCGACGGTGTCATCGGAATGCACGGTGGGCTCCGCCTCGACCTTGATGCCGACGTCGAGGTACTGGATCTGCTCCGAGGAAACCGGCGCGCCGCTGCCGGTGCCGACCAGTGTGCTGGAGATGACCGGCACGCGATCGCCGACGTGGACGCGCGCCTTTTCCCGGTTGCGAACGCGCACGCGCGGATTGGCCAGGGTCTTGGTATCGCCGTCGTTGCGCAGCAGTTTGATGCCGTAGCCGGAGTTCACTCCGGTGGTGTTCTGCGTCAGGTTCTTGATCGACGCCAGGGTGGCGCTGGCGCCGCCGGGGCCGGTGAACTGGGTCGGGAAGCTGACGCCGAGGTCGCGCACCTTGCTGCGCGAAACTTCCAGAATCTCGATTTCGAGTACGACTTCCGGGTCGGCCAGATCCTGCATGCTGATCAGCTTTTCGGCCAGCCGGATGGCGTCCGGCGTGTCGCGCATGATCAGCAGGTTGACGCGATCATCGACGTACATGTCCTTGGTCTTGATCATGGTGCGGATCAGGTTGATGGTCTGCTTCGGATCGGCGTTGCCCAGGTGAAACGCGCGCATCATGAGTTCCTGGTTTTCGCGCAGTTTCTGCGGCGTGTTCGGATAGATCAGGATGGCGGTTTCCGAGAGTATCTTTTTTTCCAGTTGATTCGGCCCGAGCATCATGTCGATGGCATCCTCGACGCGAATATCCTTGACGAAGATCGTGGTCTTCACCTCCGGCCGCACATCGCGGTCGAACACGAAGCTGATGCCGGTGGAGCGCGAAATGGCTTCCAGCGCCAGTTTCAGCGGCGCATCGCGGAATTCGAGATTGACCGGATTCTGCATGCGACTCTTGAGCGCCGGCGGAGTCAGCGCACTGCGCCGCTCCCGCTCGCGCATATCGTGGTTCAGGCTCAGCGCGGCGGCATGCGTCGGGTTTTCCGTCAGCACGCCCTTGACCAGCAGATCGGCGGTCAACGTATCGCCCTTGGCCAGCTTCTCGCGCGCTTCGATGACCAGCGACTGCTGGCGGCGCGCGGCGACAACCGCATCCAGGCCGGCGCTGGCGCGCGGGTTGGTCGGCTCGACGGAAAGCACTTCGCGGTACATCTCGTCGGCGGCATCGAAGCGGCCGGCGTCCGCCTCGGCGGCTGCGGCCACCAGCACGCGACTGAAAACATTGTCACGTTGCAGGAAATACTGGATGCGCGGTTCCGGGTCGTCGGGCTTCTGCTTCATCGCCAGTTCCAGCCGCGCCAGGCCTTCGCGCCAGCGGCCCTGCTTGATCAGTTCGTCGGCCTCCTTCGGCGAACTGGCGCAACCGCCGAGGGCGATGGCGAACGCGAGCGCGGCGAGGACAAGAAGTGAAATCGGGTTGGGCTGCTTCATGGGGCACCTGAGATGGGCAAGCTCTGCTTGATGTTGAGCGGCAGATAGACGAATTGCAGGTAACCGCCGTCTTCACCGACGAGACGGTATTCGGTTCCAATGAGTTCACCAATGGTCACGACCAGCATCTGGTCGCCATCCATCAGGTAGTGCAATGCTTTGGCGGCGCCCTTCTCGTGCAGCTTGCCGAGATGTTTGAACGGCAAGGGCGGCGCTTGCGGCGGCGGCGGCGGTTCCGGTGGTGGCGGCGGCGGTTCCGGCGGCGCCGGCGGTGGCGGCGGCTCCCATGAACGGTTGGAGAACAGGTCGCCGGCGCCGACGCCCAGACCGCGCGCACCGATCACGCCGACATCGAGCGTCGCCAGCGCCTGGCGACGCTCGGCGGCGGTCGCTTCAGGGCTGGCGGTCGGCTGGCCACCAGGCGTCTGCGGAGTTGTCTGATTGAGCACCTGATTGGCCACCTCGCCACCCTGCCCGTTCGCGGCTCGCTGCGCCGGCCCGCCGCGCCCGCGCTCGGCTACCGCAGCAGGAGCGGCGATATCGGCGGCATCCTCAGGCGGAGGTGCAAACCAGGCCGCAGCCAGCGTCAGCAACAGCGCGCCGGCAAGCAGGAGATGGCGGGAGTTCAGCGTGGCCATGTTCATTTCACCAGATACAGCGTGAAGGTGATCTGCGCTTCGCCGGCCGTCTCGCTGATCAGCTTGCGCTGGAACTGCACCTGGCTCAGCGCCAGCGTCGGTATCTTGGTCAGCACCCGCGCCATGAACTCGCGTATCGCGCCGTACGTTCCCTGCACCGGCAGGATGATCTGGTAGCGCTCCAGTTTCTGCTCCGGCTGCGACAGCAAGCGGTATTCGGCACTCTTCAGTTCCAGGCCGCTGGCCTGGGCGACGCCATGAATCTGCGCCAGCTGGTCGGTCAGACTATCGCTGTCGGCGAAGAATTTGTAATAGCGCGCCAGTCGTTCCTCGGGCGTGGACTTGCGTTGGCGGTCCACGTCGGCCTGGCGCAGCTTGCCGTCACGTTGCGTCAGTTGGCGCTGTTCGAGCGCTTCGACCTCGTCTTGCAGGGGTTGCGACACGCCCAGCCAGAACGCGCCGGCCACGGCCAGCAGCAGCAGCGCGAGCGCCGGCGCCCAGGTTGGTGCGTGCCGCCGGAGCAGCCAGAGGATGCGTTTCATGGCGCAGTCCGCCAGCGCCCGATCAGCGCGAAATAGTAGGGACGGTGCGGGTCATCCTCGCGGATCTCGTGGCTGACCAGATGCACGCGTTGCAACGCGCGATCTTCCTCCAGGCGAACCATCAGGGTCAGCACCGCGAGGTAATCGCGCGCCTCGCCGGTGATGCGCACCTGGCCGCGAGTGGCATCGGGCTCGACGCTGAGCAGCGCGACATCCTCGCCGACCGAGGCTTCGACGCTCTGGAACAACGCACCCCAAGGCAACGACAGTTCCTGCAATACGCGCCGCGCCCCTTCAAGTTCGCGTTTGACCGGCTCCGGCAGCGACTCGGCATCGGCCTGCGGCGGCGGCGCTTCGACTTCGACCGGACGCTCGCCGATGGCGAGACGCTGGCGCAGGTCGAGATAGCCGCGCGCGACATCGAAGGCAAAAAAGACGGCTATGGCGAGCAACAGCCAGAGCGGCCACAAGCGCGCACGTTTGACGAAGTCGAGTTCGAGTCGCCGCATCAGACGCTCCCGTACAACGCCAGCCGGCAACTGTGGCCGCCCGGCGTGGCGTGCGTCCGCAACGGCAGCTCGGGCGATGGCGCCCAGGCGCGGTCGGGACCGAGATTGAGCAGTTCGACCCGGCCCGGCGGCGTTTCCGGCGCCGCCAGCGCCAGTTCCTGCGCGATCAGCCGCACCGGGTCGGCGCCGTCGCAACGGCGCGACATGACGCTGAGCCACTGGCCCTGGCTGAACACGCCGACACAGACCCGGCCGGCTTCGACCACGGCCAGTGCGCCGTCGGCAGCAACTTCGCGGCGCAGGGTGTTGAACGCCTTCATCAGCAGCGGCTCGACCGAAACCAGGCGCAGGCCGGCGCGGCCGACATGTTCGGCGAGCGCGGCGAGCAGCGCGGCGTCAATCGCGCAGACGATGCCGGCCTGGCCCCATTCCGCCGCCGAGGCGCGCACTTCCCAGCCGCGCGCGGCATCGCCATAGGTGAGCTGGATGCGTTGCGCGGCGGCGACAGCGAACTCGGCGGCGGTGACCAGTTCCGGGTTCCACGGCAGAACGGCGTAACGCACGAAGTGATTGGACAGCACGACCGTCGCACCGCCGCCGCCCGGCGTCCGGTCGGCCAGCAGTGCGTCAAGCGCTTCAAGCGCGCCGGTCCACATCGGCTGGCCGTCTTCCGGAACGCAGTCGCGGGCGTTCTCGCCGACGACCGCGTGGCGACGCAAACCCGGCCGCAGGCGCGCCAGTTCGACGCGACGCGGCGACAGGCCGATGCGGACGGGTTCAGACCACAAAAGTGACACGATTGATTTCCTGCAGGGTGGTCTCGCCGATGCGCACGCTTTCCAGCGCGGCCTCGCGCAAGGTGCGCGTGCCGTTGCGGGCGGCGGCTTCGCGCAGCAGCCGGACCGGGTCGCCGCGCATGATCATTTCGCGGATTTCGTCGTTGAGTATCAGGATCTCGGCGATCGCGCGGCGACCGTGGTAGCCGGTGCCGCGACAACGACCGCAGCCGCGACCGACGCGGAAAACGTAGTCGCGCGTGTCTTCCCGGGTCAGGCCGGAGGCGGCGAGCAGTTCGTCGTCGGGCGCCTGTTCGACGGCGCAGTCGGGGCAGATGCGGCGCATCAGGCGCTGCGCGACGATCCCGTTGATGGCGGAGACGAAGGCATAGGGTTCGATGCCCATGTGCATGGAGCGGCCGATCACGTCGAACACGTTGTTGGCGTGAACGGTGGTGAACACCAGGTGGCCGGTGAGTGCGGCCTGGACGGCGATCTGCGCGGTTTCCGAGTCGCGCATTTCGCCGATCAGGATGATGTCCGGGTCGTGCCGCAGGATGGAACGCAGGCCGCGCGAAAAGGTAAGGCCCTTCTTTTCGTTGACCGGAATCTGAAGCACACCGGGCAACTGGTATTCGACCGGGTCTTCGATGGTGATGATCTTGTCCTGGCCGCTGTTGATCTCGGACAGCGCAGCGTACAGCGTAGTAGTCTTGCCGCTGCCGGTGGGGCCGGTGACCAGCAGCATGCCGTAGGGCTTGCGCGCCAGCGAGCGGATGCGCGCCTTGACCTGTTCGTCGAAGCCGAGCGCTTCCAGGCGCAGGCCTTGCAGTTCGTCGGTCAGCGCGCGCTTGTCGAGGATACGCAGCACGGCGTCCTCGCCGTGAATGCTGGGCATCACGGAAACCCGGAAATCGACGGCGCGGCCCTTGATCAGCACCTTGAAACGGCCGTCCTGCGGGATGCGCCGCTCGGAAATGTCGAGTTCGGCCATGACCTTGATGCGCGACAGCACCTGCTCGGCGATCTCGATGCCCTGCACGCTGCCGACCGTCGCCAGCACGCCGTCGAGACGGTATTTGATGGTGAGGCCGTTCGGCCCGGTTTCGACGTGGATATCGCTGGTGTTGGCCTTGAGCGCGTCGTAGATGGTCGAACTGACCAGCTTGACCACCGGGCTGTCGCCCTCGCTGATCGAGGCCAGCGTCAGCAGTTCGCCCTCGGCGTCGCCCGCCGTGCTGGCGAGATTGCCGGCGAGCACGCTGTCCATCGCCCGCATCGACTCCTCGTGCCGCGCCAGGAAGGCGCGGATGTCGGCCGGATGCGCCAGGCGCCAGTCGAATTCGCGGGCCATTTCCTCTTCGACCCAGGCGCGCAGGGCTGCGTCGAACGGGTCGCCGATGACCACCAGCAACTGGCCGGTGGACTCACGCAGGGCGACGCATTCGTGATGCGCGGCCTGTGCGAACGGCAGAACATCGAAGGCGGGCTCCAGATCGTGCAGTTCGCTCATCGAGGCGGCTTGCAGGCCGACCGTGGCGGCCAGGCGGGTGATGAATTCGGCGGTCGGCAGGCCAAGCCGGGCTTCCAGCGCCGCGACCACGCGCTGGCCGCCGACGGCATCGGCGCGCGCGGCGACGATGGCATCGCGCGGCAAGCGTTCAGGCGGATTGGACGAGACGGGCATGGAGTCTGGTGCGGGAGGTTGAGCCATGCGGTTACATGACGTTGTCGGCGAGTTCGAACACCGGCAGGTAGAGCAGAACCAGGATCAAGCCGATGATTGCGCCGATAACCACCATCAGCGCGGGTTCGAAAAGCAACATAAACCAGTCGACCCAACGGGTCAATTCATCCTCGTAGAACGACGCGATGCGATCGACCATTTCCGGCATGCGGCCGCTGCGCTCGCCGACGCCGATCAGGCGGCGCGCGATGGGTGTGGTCAGGCCCTGCTTCTGGAAGGAGCGCGACACCGGTTCGCCTTCGCGTATTTCACGCGCGGCCTGTTCAAGACCCTGGCGCAGGATGGGCGACAGCAGCGCGCCGGACATGTCGATCGACCTCGGCAACGGCATGCCGCTCTTCAGCAGCATGCCGAGAGTGCGGTAGAAACGCGCCAGTTCATAAGTGCGCAAGCGGTCGCCGATGCCGGGAATGAGCCAGACGCGAGCGCCGACCCAACGCTTGAATTGCGGCCGCGTCACCGTCACCACGACCGTGGCGACAATGGCAGCCATTCCGAGCAGGGTGACCGTGGCGTGTTCCTTGATCAGCTGGCCCCACTGGATCAGCAGCTTGGTCAGAAACGGCAGGTCGTTGCCCATGCCTTCGTAGATGGTGCTGAACTTGGGCACGACGTAGAACAGCATGAACAGGGTCACCAGACCGCCGATGCTGATCAGCAGCATCGGGTAGATTGAAGCGGAAATGATGCGGCGGCGGATGCGATCGACCTGATTGTGATAGTCGAGATAACGCCCGAGCGCTTCCTTGATGTCGCCGGTTTCCTCGGCTGCGCGCACGGTGACGACGTACAACTCGGGAAAATGCTGCGGCATCTGTTCCAGCGCGTGCGACAGGCTGTGGCCGCGAAACAGTTGGCGACGCAACTCTTCCAGCACGGCGCCTCCGGCTGCGCGCTGTTCCTGCTCGGCCAGGGTCTCGATCGCCTCGACCAGCGACAGGCCGGTATCGAGCAGCGAGATCAGTTCGCGGGAAAACAGATCAAGCGCAAAGCTGCTGCGCGCGCGCGGTCGCAGGCTGCCAAACAGGTTGGCCGGCCGCAATGCAAGCACGCTGAGGCCCTGGCCTGCGGCGAGCCGGCGCGCTTCGGCGGCATCGCTGGCGTCGATGTCCACCCGCACTACCGCGCCGGCGCCGCTCAGAGCCTTGACCAGAAAACGCATGCCGATTGGTTTAGGGAACTCAGTTGAAGGAAATGTCCGCGTCCTCGCCGTCGCCGCCGCGCCGGCCATCCTTGCCGAAGGATATCAGGTCGAATTCGTTGACCTCGCCGGGCGACTTGTATTGATACGGCGCACCCCACGGGTCCGGCGGCGGCGCTTTCTTCAAATAGGGACCGGCCCATTTCGTCTCGTTGTTCGGCTTGACATAGAGTGCGGCCAGTCCCTGCTCGGTATTCGGGAAGCGGCCGACATCGAGGCGATATTGTTCGAGCGCCTTGTCGAAAGCATCCATCTGCGCCTTCGCCACCTTGATCTCGGATTTGCCGATCTGCGAGAAGTAGCGCGGCCCGACATAGGCGGCGAGCAGGCCGATGATGACCATGACAACAAGCAATTCGAGCAGTGTGAAACCGCGCTCGCCGCGCGGATTGCGGAGATAGGGACTGGATGGCATGGCGGCTGGTCGTAAAGAAAAAAACAAGGGGCGATTTTTAGCACAAAACCCTGTACGGGACTGGCTGGATGGCGCTTCGCCCGCCGCGACACGTTGTCGCAGGCAC
>CAMDGQ010000092.1 GCA_945897955.1 Tepidiphilus sp. J10
ATTCAGCGCGCACCCTATGTGGATGTTGTTTTCGGACCCCAGACCCTGCACCGTTTGCCGCAGATGATGGAGCAGCGCCGCACCTCCGGGCGACCGCAGGTCGATATCTCCTTCCCGGAAATCGAAAAGTTCGACCACCTGCCGCCGGCGCGCGTCGAGGGCGCCACGGCTTTCGTGTCGATCATGGAAGGGTGCAGCAAGTACTGCACGTTCTGCGTCGTGCCCTATACCCGCGGCGAGGAAGTTTCGCGGCCACTGGACGATGTGCTGGGCGAAATCGCCGGTCTGGCTGCGCAAGGCGTCAAGGAAATCTCCCTGCTCGGCCAGAACGTCAATGCCTATCGTGGTGCAATGCATGACGGAGAGATTGCCGATTTTGCGCTGCTGCTGGAACTGGTCGCGGAAATCCCCGGTGTCGAGCGCATACGCTATACCACCTCGCATCCGCGCGAATTCACCCAGCGCCTGATCGACGTTCATGCGCGTTTGCCGAAGCTGGTTTCGCATCTGCATCTGCCGGTGCAATCGGGTTCCGACCGGGTGTTGGCGGCGATGAAGCGCGGCTATTCGGCGCTGGAATACAAATCCATCGTGCGCAAACTGAAGGCGGCGCGGCCCGATCTCTGCCTGGCGAGTGACTTCATCGTCGGCTTCCCCGGCGAGACCGAGGAAGACTTCGAGGCCACGATGAAGCTGATCGACGATGTCGGCTTCGACTTCTCGTTCAGTTTCATCTACAGCGCCCGCCCCGGCACGCCGGCTGCCGGCATGGCCGACGACACGCCGCAGGACGTGAAACTGAAACGTCTGTATCGCCTGCAGGCGCGCCTCAACGAACTCGGCGCCGCGATCAGCGCCGGCATGGTCGGCAGCGTGCAGAAAGTGCTGGTCGAGGGGCCATCGAAGAAGGATGCCAATGAACTGGCCGGGCGCACCGACAACAACCGGATCGTCAACTTCGCCGGACCGGCGCGCTTGATCGGGCAGATGCTCGATGTCCGCATCACTCAGGCCATGCCGCACAGTCTGCGCGGCGAAGTCGTCATTGCCGCTTGATGGAACTGGTCTCCTTCGTCCCCGTCGATAACACCCGTCTGGCCAATCTTTGCGGCGTGCTGGACGAAAACCTGCGCCAGATCGAAACCGGCCTGAACGTCACACTGGCGCGGCGAGGCGAGGTATTCCAGATTGATGGCGAGAATGCCGCGAAGGCGGCACGACTGCTTAAAGACTTCTATCAGCGCGCGCGAAAACCGCTGGATATCGACGAAATCCAGCTCGCACTGGTTGATGTGAGTCACAAGCAGGAACTGTCTGCCGAGGAAAGCGAGATCCCGGTCCTGATGACACGACGTTCCGGCCTGCATGGCCGCACCGCACGGCAAAATCAGTACATCCGCCAGATGCAGGAGTACGACATCACCTTCGGCATTGGCCCGGCCGGTACCGGCAAAACCTATCTTGCCGTGGCCGGCGCGGTGGACGCGCTGGAACGCGATCTGAACAAACGTATCGTGCTGGTACGTCCGGCGGTCGAAGCCGGCGAACGCCTCGGCTTCCTGCCCGGCGATCTGGTGCAGAAGGTCGATCCGTATCTGCGTCCCCTGTACGACGCGCTGTATGACCTGATGGGCTTCGACAAGGTGACACGCGCGTTCGAGCGCCAGATCATCGAGATCGCGCCGCTGGCCTTCATGCGCGGCCGCACGCTCAACCATGCCTTCATCATCCTGGACGAGGCGCAGAACACCACGCCCGAGCAGATGAAGATGTTCCTGACCCGCATCGGCTTCGGTTCGCGCGCCGTGGTCACCGGTGATGTGACCCAGATCGACCTGCAACGCGGCCAGAAATGCGGCCTGATCGAAGCACGCGAAATCCTGCGGGATGTGCGCGGTATCGCTTTCACCGATTTCCAGAATGACGATGTCGTGCGCCACCCGCTGGTGGCACGCATCGTCGATGCCTATGACGCATTCCATGCCCGATCCACGACTTGAACTGAACATTCAGTTCGCCGTTAAAAAATCGCTTCGACCGCGCCGCTCCGATTTCCGGCGCTGGGCAAAAGCCGCGTTGATGGCCGATGCCGTCGTCGCGCTGCGCGTGGTGGACGAAAAAGAGGGACGCAGCTTGAATCGCGAATATCGCGGCAAGGACTACGCCACCAATGTGCTGACTTTCGCCTACGGCGCGGACGCAAGCGGCTCACCGCTTGCCGGCGATATCGTGATCTGCGCTCCGGTCGTCGCGCGCGAAGCGGCCGAACAAGGCATCAGGATGAAAGCGCATTACGCCCACCTGACGGTGCATGGCATGCTGCATCTGCAAGGCTATGACCATGAGACCGAAGCGGAAGCGGTAACAATGGAATCCGTTGAAAGTTTTATCATGCAGCGGCTGGGTTATTCCGACCCGTATGCCGAAAATTCGTGAACCGATGGACGACACTCACCTACCCCGCCCCAGCTTTATCGAACGTCTGACTTCCTGGCTCTCGCGCGAGCCGGACAATCGCGAGGAGTTGCTTGAACTCCTGCATGCCGCCTACGAAAACAATCTGCTCGACGCCGACGCGCTGGCCATGATCGAGGGCGTCATGCAGGTCTCGGAAATGCAGGTGCGCGAAATCATGATCCCGCGCGCGCAGATGGATGTGGTTGATATCAACGATGCGCGGGAAGACATCCTGCCCTATGTCATCGAAACCGCGCATTCCCGATTCCCCGCCGTCGATGGCGAACGCGACAACGTCATCGGCATCCTGCTGGCCAAGGATCTACTGCGCTCGTTCACCGAGGAAGACCTCAATTTGCGCGATCAGTTGCGTCCGGCAATCTTCATTCCGGAATCGAAACGTCTCAACGTGCTGCTGAAGGAATTCCGCGCCTCGCGCAATCACATCGCCATCGTGGTGGACGAATACGGCGGCGTCGCCGGGCTGGTCACCATCGAGGACGTGCTGGAGCAAATCGTCGGCGACATCGAGGACGAATACGACTACGACGAAGCCGAGGACAACATCATTTCGGAAGCCGGCAATGGCGCCGGCGACGTGGCCTGGCGAGTCAAGGCGCAAACCGAAATCGGCGACCTGAATCAGGCACTGGGTGCCAGCTTTACCGATGACGAGTTCGACACCGTAGGCGGCCTGGTCACGCATGCGTTCGGTCGCGTGCCGAAACGCGGCGAAAGCATCGAAATCGGCGCCTTCCACTTTCACGTCCTGCGCGCCGACAGCCGCCGCCTGCATACCTTGCGCGTCGAACGGCTGCCGCAGGCCAGTTTGCTCTGAGCCTTGAACCTTGATTCCTCTGTTGACCGCTGCTCAGCCTTCGGGATGCCTCATGAACACAGGTATTAGCGCCTTCGATTACGCTCACCAATTCGGAGACCCCGCTACGCACCCGATTACGTGCCTGCCGAGCCGTCTGGCCGCGTTGCTCCTCCTTGCGGGGAACGACCACGCGCGTCGTCGCGCCTTGCCAGCCGGCTCGGCAGGCACGCACTCGGGCGTGTTCAACAGAGGAATCAAGGTTGAATTCCCCGCTTCCGGACGCATTTGCCCGGAGCACACTTTTCCAAGGATGACCGATGACTGCCTGGACCGAATTTCTCTCTAGCCAGGGCGCTACGCTCGCCGATGGAGTGGTGGCTGATTTTGGCGACGCGCCGGGTGAACTGGCCGCCGCAGAAGCGCAAACGGTCCTCGCGGATCTCTCCCAGTTCGGCCTGATTGCATTGGCAGGCGAGGACGCGCAGACCTTTCTGCACGGCCAGATCACCAACGACCTGCGCGGCCTGAGCGAAAAAGCGGCAATCTTTGCCGGCTACCTTTCCGCCAAGGGCCGCATGCTGGCAAATTTTCTGGTGATGAAGCGGGACGACGATGTGCTGGTCATGCTGCCGGCGGCATTGCGCGAGCCCATCCAGAAGCGGCTGTCGATGTTCATTCTGCGCAGCAAGGTAAAAGCGCGGGATGCCGGCGCTGAATGGGTACGCCTGGGCGTGAATGGCGCTTCCGCCAGCGACGCACTTTCAGCTGCGCTGGGCTTTGCGCCGCCAGAGGATCTGATGAGCATCACGCGTAACGAACAGGCATTTGTGTTGTGTCTCGGCCCTCAGCGTTTCGATGTTTTCGTGCGGCCCGATGCCGCTCAGGCTTTGTGGACGAAACTGGCCAAAGCCTGCAAACCGGTTGGCGCACCGGCCTGGGACTGGCTGATGGTGCGCGCCGGCGTACCCATGGTGCTGCCACAGACGCAGGACCACTTTGTTCCGCAGATGGCCAATATGGAAATTCTTGGTGGCGTCAGCTTCAACAAGGGCTGCTACCCCGGCCAGGAAATCGTCGCCCGCAGCCAGTATCTGGGCAAGGTTAAACGCCGCCTGTACCTGGCGCATGTCGATGCCGCCGCGCTGCCGGGTGAAGAACTGTTCAGCGCCGAATTGCCGGACCAGCCCGCCGGCCATATCGCCAACGCGGCGCCTGCGCCGGGCGGCGGCAGCGATGTGCTGGCCGTGGTCCACAGCAGTTGCGTCGAAGCCGGCGATGTCCGCCTGAAAGCGCGCGATGGCGCAGCGCTGAGATTCCAGCCGTTGCCGTATCCGGTTTGAACAGCTACTTCGTCTGGTATCGAGTCAATCAGGCGGATAACGATACCGAAACCGCAATTCGCAGCATGATGTCGCGCCTGTCCTGTCGTTCAGGCGTGGCCGGACGGCTGCTGAAAAAACGCGATGAATCCCGGCTCTGGATGGAAATCTATGACGACATCGCGGATACCACCCGTTTTGAGCACCTGTTGCAGCAAGCCGTGGATGAATATGACATCGAGATGTTCATCGACGGCAATCGCTGCACCGAATGCTTTCTAGCCGATACGGCGATCAACTCCGTTTGCGGCTGATTCCGGAAAAACCCCACCAGGGTGAAGGTAGTCTGGAACTGGGCGAATTGCTGGCATTCGTGGGCGTAACGCATCGGGCTGGAATTCGGCCTGAGCTACCAGCCACGGCCCCCATTGCAGTCGTTCGCCAATGACTGTTCCCTTGATCGTCGGCTGGATCTTGCCGACCCAGAAGAGCCGGTCAGGCTCTTTCAGCCAACGTCGGCAATGCAGCGGGTGCTGCCATTGGCTGGCATGGATTGATGAAGCGCTGAGCGTCAATTTGCTGAGTCCACCAGTCGTTCCAGGGGGTTGGACATGATTCAAACAGGTGTCGGGACTCGACCCTTTACTGTCCGTGGTACAAAAATGCGCAAGGGGGCAGATAACGAATGCGTCAACGGTACTCATCAACCACGTCTACTATGCTCTAGAACAATGCTGCTTCGATGCTGGAAATGAAGGCCTTGAGGTCCATCAACCTGTTTTGCACCGTTACATAGAGTTCGTCAAATGCAATGGCATTCACCGTTCTCTTGATCCGAGCTCTCGTCTTTTTTCCTGCGGACGATAAGTAACTCAGCCCCGCAAGCTTATAAATTCTGTCCAATACTTCGGCCGGATGACCCCAAGTATCACCACGGTTACCAATTATGTCGAAGTTATTTGCTACAACAAATGGAACAGTTAAGGTGGGATGAATGAGTTCGAAGTGAGATACCTCGTCTATAAACCACGCCTCCACTTCCATAACTGCCAAATGCATATTTGGCTGGATCGGGACGACTGGGAGACCACTATATAGCTTGCCTTGAATATATGGCAATGAAGCCCGAGGGGATGGGTAAACATCCCGAAGACCAATGATTGATGTATAACCTGCGGCTATAAGGGTTGGGTATTGCTCCCGGATTTGCGTTTTAACTTGCTCATCATTTGCACAGTCGACAACCATCACTTGGAATTCGATGGCGCCTATTGGCGCTGTGGTTGACTTGATGGTCACCTTGTTCTTCCACTGACGCCCCAGGATAACGTGGAGCCCCCTTTTCCCTACAAGTGCCGACACAAGGGAAACGACGAATTCCTGTTCTGTCAGTCCCTCGACAAATATGGCCACCTTTCTCACTGAAGCAATCTACTTAAATCTAGCTGAGGTAAAGAAGTCAAAGTTGCTGAGTCCCATTTCTCGGAAGTTGGCAAACTCTTTCTGGCTATTACGTTCCGAATAGGACCGAATCGTTGATTTTGCCCTGCGTAATAATATCCAATATTCAAGAGCAACTCGATTCATAACAAAGCGGTCATTGGTCGTCATGATTAATTGAAGCGCTGACTTCTTTGCATGACCAATTAATACGTCTATCAATTTCGCAGATCTCTCAAAATCAAGGCCCTCGCCAATATCGTCGACTAGGACGAGAGTGTGCTTCTTACCGAACGATGCCGCATTTATGTGAATAATCAAGGCTAGCGCCCTGAACATACCTTGAGACATTTGGCTCTGAATCAGCGGCGTCTGCCGGTCGGCCTCGACCACGAACATGCCAATCATGGGCTCCGGAACATTCAGTCCCGGGATATGTGGCCTAAGGTCATCAGCCCCGACATCACTGAGCCTGTAACCAAGGGCTTTCATGTCGCGCAAAATTGCCTTATCGAATTTATCCCCATATTGCGAATATGCCGCACTATAGGTATTAATTAAATCTTGGGCTTCGGGCGCGTTTTTTTCGTGCCGCTTGGCTGCCGCTTCATACCCAGACAGACTGATTAATTGATCTCTACCGAGCGATGTGCCAAATAAATACGTCTGACACCCAAGAGCCCACCTAGATAGTTCAACTACAAACGGATGCTGCAACTCGTCTCGCCGTTGCTGGATTGCAATAATGTTTTCAGGAACCTGGAAACTAATGAATTCCCCCTTATCTTCATAATAAATTTGCCCCTTACCATCTGCATCTCGAGAAAGCTTCCTAGAGCCATTGATGTCTAGATGTTCAGCAATTACTTCTCCGTCCTTGAATTTCAGATATAGAAAATACGTTTTTCCCGATATGTCGAATTCCGCCTCATACGTGCCGGACTCGAAGACGGTGGTAAGCCGCGCACTTAGAATTTTGCAGAGTCCGTTGATTACGTTGACTAGGCGCGTCTTCCCAGTTGCGTTGCGACCAACGACAAGATTGATATTCGTGAAGTCGCACTGCTCCAAATTCCAGAACCGTGGATCGTCGTTGTATTCCTGATACTTCAGGGTCTTTAGAGTCATATAGGTATCAATCTAAGTTTGTTGCTGAATGCTACTGCCATCCGTCACAGATCGATAAGAACTCAAGCGCCCTTGGTCATAGCAATTGCCACTCGCAGCAGCGAACTAGGAAGCAGTCATTGCAAGTAAGTATTGGATGGCCCTTCTGGCCGGCAGCGGCAGTATAAACGAAGACCGGCAAGGGACTGGTCAAGGTTACTTGTTGGCCGAGCTCGACCAACCGGGAAGCTGACGTTCATCTAGTTTTGCGTGGCGTCTCGCAGTGGCAGCACCTGACCCGATCCAGCCCACCGGCGTCCAGTTTGAATGAGAGATATACGCCGGGGTACCGTCATAGCGCCCTTCACTCGCTGAACGGCTCTTCCGGGTTGGCTGCCGTCATGCGACCAAGCTGAAGTCGAACGGCAGCAAACTGAGCGTACAAGCCATCGGATATGTCGCTGTCAGCAGGCCGCTGTCAGTCTATTGCTGCCGTAGCCCCGGAAAGTCGTAACGTCCGTTGATGGCCGGTAGCACTCATTGACTACGCTTCCACAATGCTGACATTCAGCATGAAATGATTGGTGAATCTGGCTGACGGGTAAGGCTGATAACCTACCCGAAGCGCCTAGCTTTTCAACGTCAGCAAGGCATTCTGTTCCGGCCAGCCTCAGATTTTTTATTGAGCGGTCTGCAACGGCAGTGTCATTCAGCCGCAGACCTCGCAGCCGGGGTCTTTCTTGAGTCTTAGCGTGCGCCATTCGGCGCTCAACGCGTCATGCAGCAACAATCTTCCGGACAGGCTGTCGCCTGCGCCGATCAGCAGTTTCAGCGCTTCCATCGCCTGAATTGAACCCACCACGCCAACCAACGGGGAAAATACGCCGAATTCGGAGCAGCGCATTTCCGCATCCTGCGCGTGTTCCGGGAACAAACATGCATAGCAGGGCGCGGCATCGTCACGCAGATCGAACACCGCGATCTGGCCATCGAAGCGAACCGCCGCGCCGGATACCAGCGGCTTGCGGTGACGCACGCAGGCGCGGTTGACGGCGTGCCGGGTCGGGAAATTGTCACAACAATCGAGCACCACATCCGCCCGTGCCACGGCTGCATCAAGCGCATCGCCGGCGAGGCGGAGGTTGACCGCGTTGATCTCGATATCCGGATTCATCTCGCGCATGCGGCGGGCGGCGGACTGCGCCTTGTTGACGCCAAGGCTGGCCATGTCGTGGGCAATCTGGCGTTGCAGGTTGGTGAGTTCGACGACATCGTCATCGGCCAAAGTGATCTGACCGACCCCGGCCGCCGCAAGATACAGCGCGACGGGTGAACCCAGGCCGCCGGCGCCGATGATCAGCGCATGTGCGGCAAGCAGTTTTTCCTGGCCGGCGATGCCGATCGGGTCGAGCAGGATGTGGCGCGAATAGCGCAGGAGCTGGTTGTCGTTCATGTCACGGCGACAGCAACGGCCACTGACGCAGCTATTTGTATTGCCGCCATTCCGCCGGCGTTTCGTCGTGATCGCCGTGCGGGCGTTTGGTCCAGGCTTCCATGTGGGCCGGATAATTCTTGGTGCGCGGCGCGGGTTTGCCGAGGTTTTCCCGTTGCACCCGCTCGCAGTAATAGGCCAGATTGCGTTTGATGCGGATCAGCAGACTGCCTTCCAGATGAAAGCCCTGCCGCCAGAGCAAGGTCTCAACGTCTTCCAGACAATGCTCGCCGATGCAATATTCGATCTGCACGCTGACCGGCCCCAGTTCGCTCGCCGACAGCCCCGGCAGTTGATTGAGCAGCGCCAGGGCGGGCTCGATCTGGCCGGGGGGAAGTGGATGGAAAACGATTTCGCGACGTTTTTGAATGTCGCAAGGCGCCGACATGCCTCGGCTCCTATTCTTTCCGGCTTTGCAGCAGTGACAACCCCTTGAGCAAGGTCAGCGCCTGATTGAACTGGAAGTCGGCCTTGCTGACGATCTCGCCCGGTTCCAGCCTCGGCTTGACCGCTTTCTTTTCGGCGCCAGCCTTGTCGTCCTTGGCTTTGTCGTCCTTCACATTCGCTTCAGTCGGCTTGGCTTCATTGCCGGCTTCAGCTTCCTGGTTGTTGCTCAGGTGCTTGTCGAGATCGGCCTCGCGCACTTCCATCTTGTGGCCTTCGGTATTCGAGATGGTGGCGTCTTCAACGATGATGTCGGGCGTGATGCCCTTGGCCTGAATGCTGCGGCCATTGGGGGTGAAATAGCGCGCGGTGGTGAGCTTGATGGCGGTACCGTTGTTGAGCGGCAGGATGGTCTGCACCGAGCCCTTGCCGAAAGTCTGGGTGCCGAGCACCACTGCGCGCTTGTGATCCTGCAAGGCGCCGGCGACGATTTCGGAGGCGGAGGCGGAGCCGCCGTTGACCAGCACGACCATCGGCACATTCTTGGTCCAGGCCGGCAGATTCTTCAGGTAATCGCTTTCACCCGGACGCAGATAGTTTTCGCGTGCGTTGGTCAACCGCATCTTGGCGTCCTCGGTGCGGCCATCGGTGTAAACCACCAGATCATTGGTTTTCAGGAATGCGCCGGAAACCGAGACTGCGGTATTGAGCAGGCCGCCCGGGTCATTGCGCAGGTCGAGCACCAGGCCTTTCAGGCCGGCATCCTTGTTCTGTTTCTGCAGATCATTCAACGCGCTGACCAGATTCTCGCCGGAGTGCTCCTGGAACTGGGTAATGCGGACATAACCGTAATCAGGCTCGACCAGCTTGTATTTGACACTCTTGATCTTGATGACGGCGCGCGTCAGGGTCAGCGTCAGCGGTTTGCCTTCGCCCTTGCGCACGATGGTCAGGACGATGTCGGTACCCGGCTTGCCGCGCATTTTCTTGACCGCGTCGTTCAAGGTCATGCCCTTGACCGGGGTGTCATCGAGCTTGATGACCAGATCACCACTCTTGACGCCAGCCTTGAAGGCGGGCGTGTCTTCGATCGGCGAGACGACTTTGACGAAGCCGTCTTCCATGCCCACTTCGATGCCAAGTCCGCCGAATTCTCCCTGCGTGCCGACCTGAAGTTCCTTGAAGGCTTCATCGTCAAGGTAAGCCGAGTGCGGATCAAGGCCGGTCAGCATGCCGTTGATGGCCTCGGTGATCAGTTTCTTGTCCGCTACCGGCTCGACGTAATCGCTCTTGATCTTGCCGAAAATCTCACTGAAGGCACGCAAATCCTCGATTGGCAGGGCTTCCGGTTCGCGCTCGGCGATGGCCGAATAGTTGAGCGTCAGCGCAGCACCGAAAACGATGCCAATACCGATCAGACTGAATTGTTTGAACTTGCCAGACATGATGCCTCTTGATTGAACAAATAAATATCCGAGTAAGAATCAGGCGAGAGAATTCCCTGCCCCAGAAAAAACACATCCATTTTGAAAATCATCTGGCCCAGACCAACGGGTCGAAAGGTATGCCCTGGCGACGCAATTCAAAGTAAAGACCGGGTTCGTTCTGGCCGCCCGTGGAACCCACCGTGGCTACCACATCCCCCGCGCGTACGGGGTCTCCGGCCTGCTTATACAAGCTTTCATTATTGCTGTACAGGCTGAGGTAGCCGTCGCCGTGGTCAATGATCAGCAAGTTGCCAAAGCCGCGCAACCAATCGGCGAACGCCACTTTTCCACTGCCAACCGAACGCACGTCATTGCCCTGGCGGGCGCGGATGAACAGGCCTTTCCAGGCGGGGCCGCCACCTTCACGGTCCTGGCCGAATTTATTGATGATCTCGCCCGCAACCGGCAAGGCCAGCTTGCCTTTCAGGCGCGGGAAATTCAACTCGGCCAGACTGGCATCCGCCACTTTCGTGACGGCCTGACCAGGCTTTAGCGCTGGTTGCGAGCCGGGCTTAGGTTTGGCCGGCCTGGCGGCAAGACGGGCAAGTTTTTCTATCAGTCGAGTCAGGCGCTTTTCATCCCGCACCAGCGTGTCGATTTCCTTGCGTTGCTGTCGAATCTGCGCTGAAAGCTCATAAAGAACCTGCTGCCGCGAACCCTTCTCGGCCTCCAGTGATTTCTTCTGTGCAATCTGCTCTTGTTTGATCTTGAGCAGATCGGTGTTCTGCTCAAGCGTGCGGGACTGCAACTCCTGCAAATGCTTCAAGGAAGCGCGATGCTGGCGTATGAGGTCGGCGCGTGCCCGCCCGATGTAGCCGTAATACTCGATATTGCGGGCAACTTCGCTCGGGTTCTGGCCATTCAGCATCAACTTCAAGGCATCTCCACCGCCATGAACGTACTGTTCACGCACCAGATCTGCGAGTCGCGCCTGCTGGTCGGCAATATCGGTTTGCGTGGATTTGGTATCGCCGGCAAGCAGCTTGAGTGTTCGTGACAGTTTGCGCTGACGCGAATCAAGATTGCGAAGACCTCGGTTGACATCGGAAATGCGTCGTTCGGAGTGCCTCAGTGCGTCAGCGACCTCGGTCTTGTCTTCGCTGGTCTGCTCCAGTTCTTCCTGCAGCGTCTTGATACGAGAGCGCAGATCGTCCAGTTCTTCCTGTTTGCCGGGGCCCGACGCAGCCTGCGCGGAAATGGCCAGGCAGAAGCTCAGCAGGACGGCATGAATGCGCACTGGACTATTTGAAATCGACGAGGGGATGCCCCGTCATCTCCATTGGCTGCGGCAACCCCATGAGCTTGAGCATGGTCGGCGCGATGTCCTCCAGCGCTCCGCTGTGCTCCATGCGCGCAGGCCTGCCAACATACATAAATGGCACCAGATTGACGGTATGTGCGGTATGCGGCTGGTTGGTCGTTGTATCCAGCATGGTTTCGGCGTTGCCATGGTCGGCAGTGATCAGAACCTCGCCACCATTGGCCTGCATGGCTGCAACCACGCGTCCCAGGCAGACATCCACTGCCTCCACCGCCCTGACGGCGGCTTCCATGATTCCGGTATGACCAACCATGTCGCAGTTGGCATAGTTGCAGATAATCGCATCGTATTTGCGCAACTCGATCGCCTCGACCAGTTTGTCGGTCAACTCGAACGCATTCATTTCGGGCTTGAGGTCGTAGGTTGCAACATTGGGCGACTTCACCATGATGCGGTCTTCGCCGGGATAAACCGTCTCTTCGCCACCGTTGAAGAAATAAGTGACGTGGGGATATTTTTCGGTCTCTGCGATACGCAACTGGCGCAGCCCCAGATTGGCGATGTACTCGCCGAATCCATTGCGCACGCGATCCGGCGGGAACGCGACAGGAACATCGAATTCCTCGCTGTAGCCGGTCAGCGTGCAATAGCTGGACAGCTCAGGCACATATTCACGCTCGAATTCCTTGAATCCCGGCGTGATGAAAGCCTTGGTGATTTCACGCGCGCGGTCGGAACGGAAGTTCATGAACACAACCGCATCGCCATCCTGCATGCGTACAGGCTCCGAACCCGGTTCGACAATGGCGGTGGGCTTGACGAATTCGTCGTTTTCGCCGCGCGCATAAGCCATTTCCAGACCGAGGCCGGCGCTGGCGGCCTGATACTCGGCGCGTCCAAGTGTCAGTAGATCAAAAGCGATCTTCACCCGATCCCAACGCTTGTCGCGATCCATCGCGTAATAGCGGCCGACGATGCTGGCGATGCGACCACCGCGCAAGCCATCCATCTTGTCCTGCAGGCAACGGATGTAAGCCTCGGCGCTTCTCGGCGGTGTATCGCGACCATCCAGGAACGCATGTACATAAACCTTGCTCAGACCCCGCTGCAAAGCCAGATCGAGCAAGGCATGGATGTGGTTTTCATGGCTATGCACGCCGCCATCGGAGAGCAGTCCGAATATATGCAGCGCGCCGCCGTTCGAGTTGAGCTTGGAAATGACTTCATTCAGCGCCAGGTTGCCGGAAAAATGTCCGTTGCGAATGGCACGGTCGATTCGGGTGTATTCCTGGTAGACAACCCGCCCGGCACCGATATTCAGGTGCCCGACTTCCGAGTTGCCCATCTGCCCGGCAGGCAACCCAACGGCCGCCTCGGAAGCCTGGATCAGAGTATGCGGATAGTCATGCCAGAGCTTGTCGAAGTTCGGCTTGGCTGCGCATGTGATTGCATTGTTGGCATCGGCGATACGGCAACCGAAACCATCGAGAATGAGGAGGAGAACTGGCTTGGCAGGGGCGGTTGGCATCAGCGGATTTTATCGTCTTTGGCGGTCGTTTTTTCGCGCGGCATTTTAGTATATTTGAATACTTTACGGGATATACTGACATGACAGTACGGTTAACCGAACCAACCGTTAGAGCGGTTATACAACAGTGTTATTACACCATTTTCGGCAGTATGGAGCCCGCAATGATTACCGAGTCACCTGAACTCATCGACAAGGACGAACACATCGAACAAGCCTCTCGCGCGTTGAAAGCAATGTCACATCCGCTGCGCTTGAAGATTTTGTGTGTGTTGGGTGACAAGGAAGTCAGCGTGCAGGACATCGTCGAAAATGTCGGTACTTCGCAAAGCAACATCTCGCAGCATCTCGCCATTTTGCGTGACAAGGGCGTGCTGAGAACCCGCAAGGATGCCAACCGTGTTTACTACCGCGTCGGTGACACTCGCACGTTGCAACTGATCGGCATGATGCGAGATGTCTTCTGTGGCTTCACAAAGTAAGCCAATAACCTGATTTA
>CAMDGQ010000093.1 GCA_945897955.1 Tepidiphilus sp. J10
GCCTACGTCGTACCGCTCGACATGGTTGAAGAATGCATCGAACTCTTGCAGGACGGGGTCCGTACCAACATGCTCAACCTGCGCGGCGAAGTGCTGCCGTTGATCCGCCTGCGCGAATATTTCTCCCTCGCCGGCCGCAGCAGCAAGCGTGAAAACGTCGTCGTCGTGAAGTACGCCGGCAACAAGGCCGGTCTGGTGGTGGATGAACTGATGGGTGAATTCCAGACGGTCATCAAACCGCTCGGCCAGATCTTCACGCACCTGCGCGGCATATCCGGTTCCACCATCCTGGGTAGCGGCGAAGTCGCGCTGATCCTCGATGTTCCTTCTCTCATCACCCTGGCATCTGAATCCGAATCCGGCAGAAGGCCAGCCCCATCTGTTGCCCTGTCCGCTCATTGATTTATTAGGAGTCAACCATGTTCAAGAATCTCAAGATCGGTGTCCGCCTTATTGGTGGATTTTCGCTCGTGCTTATCCTGATGGCCATCGTGGCCTTGATCGCCGTGCTTCGTCTGGGTGATCTCAATGACGAAGTCACCAACCTGGTCGATGACAAATATCCCAAGACCATCCTGGCCATCGATGTCATCCGGGCCATGAACAACATCGCCCAGATCAATCGAAACACCCTGCTCATCACCGACGAGGCTGAGCTGCAGAAACAGCGTGAACGCCGTGACCAGCACCGCAAGGATATTACCGAGTCGCTGGATAAGCTTGACAAGACGATTACCTCGGAGGAGGGCAAAAAGCTGCTGGCCGACATTTCGGACAAGCGCAAGGCGTACGTCGAGGTGCTCGATAAATTCATCGAGACCAACAAAGGTGGCGATCGCGAGGGCGCCATCAAGATCATGTATGGCGAGTTCCGCCCGGTTACGGCGGCCTACACCGATTCGATTCGCGCCCTGGTCGATTTCCAGGATGACTTGATGAAAAAGTCTGGCGAACAAGCAGATAAGACCTATGAAACTGCCCGCACGCTGCTGATCGCTTTGAGCATCGGCGCTTTGGTGTTGGCCATGTTCATCGCGGTATGGATTGCCCGCAGCGTCACCGTACCCTTGGCAAAATCGGTGGAAGTTGCGCAGGCGCTGGCAGAAGGCGATCTAACTGTGCAGATTCAAGTCGATTCGAAGGACGAGACAGGTATGTTGTTATCGGCCATGCAAGCCATGGTGGCGCGTCTTTCGCAGATCATCACCGAAGTACGCAGCGCCGCAGACAACCTGACCAGCGCCTCCAGCCAGGTCTCGGCCACGTCGCAATCGCTGTCGCAGGGTTCCAGCGAGCAGGCTGCCAGCGTCGAGGAAACCTCGGCATCAATGGAAGAGATGAGTGCATCGGTGACGCAGAACACCGAGAACGCCAAACTGACCGACAACATGGCGCAGAAAGCCTCGAAGGAAGCGGTCGAGGGCGGCGAAGCAGTGAAGCAGACGGTGTCCGCGATGAAACAGATCGCCGGCAAGATCGGCATCATCGACGACATCGCCTACCAGACCAACATGCTGGCGCTGAACGCCGCCATCGAAGCGGCGCGCGCCGGCGAACACGGCAAGGGCTTCGCGGTGGTCGCTGCCGAAGTGCGCAAACTGGCCGAGCGCAGCCAGGTCGCTGCGCAGGAAATCGGCGAACTCGCCAGCGGCAGCGTGCAGATGGCGGAAAGGGCCGGTACCCTGCTCGACGAAATCGTGCCGTCGATCCAGAAAACTTCCGATCTGGTGCAGGAAATCGCTGCCGGCTCGGCTGAGCAATCGTCCGGCATCGGCCAGATCAACAGCGCGATGAGCCAACTGTCGCAGACCACGCAGCAGAACGCTTCAGGTTCGGAAGAACTTGCCGCCACGGCGGAAGAGATGAATGGTCAGGCCGAACAACTGCAACAGACCATGGCCTTCTTCAAGCTTTCCGGGATGGGGCAGAGCGCCGCGCCCATGGCTGCCCGCGCGCAGCCGCGCATGGCCCGCGCCAGCGTCAAGGACGCCGATCCTTCCGAGCGCGACTTCGTGCGTTTCTGAGGAGGAACCGCCATGAGCACCAATGCGGGCAACCTGGTTCCAGCGGCTTCCAATGCGCTGACCCAGGCGCTGGGTGAGCAGCAGTACCTCACCTTCCTGCTCGGTGGCGAAATGTTTGCCATCGAGATTCTCAACATTCGCGAAATCATCGAATACGGTGCATTGACCACCGTGCCGATGATGCCGCCGTTCATTCGCGGTGTGATCAACCTGCGCGGCGCCGTGGTGCCGGTGATCGACCTGTCGGTGCGCTTCGGGCGCACGCCGGTGGAAGTCACCCGGCGCACCTGCATCGTGATCATCGAAATCGAAAACGCGGGCGAACGCCAGGACATCGGCATCGTCGTCGACAGCGTGTCCGAAGTGCTGGAGATTCCCGCCGGCATGGTCGAACCGCCGCCGTCGTTCGGCGCCCGTATCCGTACCGATTTCATTCAGGGCATGGGCAAGGTGAATGACCGCTTCGTCATCATCCTCAACGTACACAACGTGCTGTCGGTGGAAGAAATGGCGCAACTGACGCAAACCGCCCAGATCGGCGGCGTCACTGGTGCAGGCGCGCCTGCATTGCCCGGCGCTTGAGGGGTCACTGCGGCGACCGGGTGGTCGCCGCCAATTCCGGGGCGCCGCCCTCGCCTGCGACGCGCTCCTGAGCATGGAAGGGGGAGAAACACATGAAACAGCTTTCGGTTCGCGCCAGTCTGATGGGCGCCAGCGCGCTGGTGTTGGTCGTATTCATCGCTGCACTGGCGGTCGCGGTCAGCGGACTCAACGACGCCGAGCAGCGTCTGGACGACTATCTCGAAAAGGATCAGGTGCTGCTCGAATCCTTCGGCGACATGTATGCCCAGGGCCTGCAATCCGGCCAGGCCGTTCGCAACATCATTCTCGACCCGGCCAATCCCAAGGCTTATGACAATCTGGCCAAGGCGCGCAAGGACTTCCGCGCCGCTCTCCAGAAGGCGGGCGAACTCGGCGGCGACAACGCCGAAGTGGCCCCGGTGCTGAAGCAGATCACCGCCTTGACGGAGCAGCGCGAACAACGCCTGAATGAAATCACCGCACTGGCCGGAAAGGACTCGCAGGCCGCGCAGACCCGCTTGAACAAGGACGAAACCCCGCTCTGGCGCAAGCTGAAGGACATCCTGCTGGAGCAGAAGAAGCATCTGTCTGAAGCCGCCCACGCCAGCGCCGACCAGACCCTGGCGCATGTGGCGCGGATGCGCACCTGGAGTCTCGGACTCAGCGTGCTGGCCCCGGTTTTCGGCGCATTCATGATGCTGCTGACCCTGCGCGGGCTCTATCGCCGCCTCGGCGGCGAACCCGCTTATGCAGCCGATATTGCGCACCGTATTGCCGGCGGCGACCTGTCGGTGCGTATCGAATCCAGCCATGCCGGCAGCCTGCTTGCAGCCCTGCGCGAAATGATCGAGCAGCTATCCCGCACCATCACTGAAGTGCGCGGCGCGGCAGCCAGCCTGACCAGCGCTTCCAGCCAGATCTCGGCCACCTCGCAATCCCTGTCGCAAGCCTCCAGCCAGCAGGCCACCAGCGTCGAGGGAACTGCGGCCTCGATGGAGCAGATGAATGCCTCGGTGACGAAAAACAGCGAAAACGCCCGCGTGACCGACGGCATGGCGCGCAAGGCCGCCAGGGAAGCGAGCGAAGGCGGCGAAGCCGTGACGCAGACGGTGGCCGCGATGAAACAGATCGCCAGCAAGATCGGCATCATTGATGACATCGCCTACCAGACCAACATGCTGGCGCTGAACGCCGCCATCGAGGCCGCACGCGCCGGGGAACACGGCAAGGGCTTCGCCGTGGTGGCCGGTGAAGTGCGCAAGCTGGCCGAACGCAGCCAGGTCGCGGCGCGTGAAATCGGCGATCTGGCCAACGGCAGCGTCAGCCTGGCGGAAAAGGCCGGAAAACTGCTCGACGAAATCGTGCCTTCAATTCAGCAGACCTCCGACCTGGTGCGGGAAATCGCCACCGGCTCCACCGCGCAGTCTTCGGGCATCACCCAGATCAACAACGCAGTCGGCCAACTCTCGCAGATCACCCAGCAGAACGCCTCGGCGTCGGAACAGCTCGCCGCCACGGCGGAAGAAATGAACAGCCAGTCCGAGCAACTGCAACAAACCATGGCCTTCTTCAAACTCGGCGGATCGAGTGGCGAGGTCGCCCTGCTCCAGAAGGTCGACGCGCAGTCGCGCGTGGCGCGCCCGGTCAAGCCGGCTGGCGGCGACGCGGAACAGGAGTTCGTGCGTTTCTGACCGCACGAAGCGCAATGACCCTGACCGACCACGAATTCGATTTCCTGCGCAAGCTGCTCTACGACGCGGCCGGCATCAACCTGACTGCGGAAAAGAAAGCCCTGGTCATCGGCCGCCTGACGCGACGCATCGAGGGTTTGGGGTTGGCCAGCTATGGCGATTACTTCCGCCGGATCAGCGGCCACGCCGATCCGGATGAACGGCAATGGGCGATAGACGCGCTGACCACCAACGAAACCTTCTTCTTTCGCGAGCCGGCGCATTTCGCCTTTCTGAGCGAAGTCATCCTGCCCGCCGTTCCGGCCGGAGAAACCTTCCGGGTCTGGAGTGCGGCCAGTTCATCCGGCGAGGAGGCCTACAGCATTGCCATGTTGCTGGCTGAACGCCTCGGACAGCGGCCGTGGGAGATCATCGGTTCCGATCTGAGCACGAAAGTGCTGGAAAAGGCGCGACGCGGCCAGTACCCCATGGAGCGCGCGGAAAAGATTCCGCAACCCTATCTGCGTGCCTATTGCCTGAAAGGCGCCGGCGGCCAGGAAGGCACCTTTCTGATCGACAGCACGTTGCGCAAGCGGGTGCGCTTCCAGCAGGCCAATCTGATGGGGCCGTTGCCGAAGCTGGGATTGTTCGATGTCATCTTTCTGCGCAATGTCCTGATCTATTTCGATCTGGCGACCAAGCGTCGTGTGGTCGAAAATCTGTTGCCATTCATGAAACCGGACGGGTACTTCTTTTCCGGCCATTCCGAAAGCCTGACCGGCATGGTGGCTGGCCTCGCCCAGGTCAAGCCGGCGATTTACCGTAGAGCAGAATGATGTCCGACACCCTCCCCACTCAAGAAAATCAGGCGGACGCGCACGAGACGCCCAGGCCGCCCGGTCGCTTCGACGGTTATGTCGTCGGCATCGGCGCGTCTGCCGGCGGACTCGATGCGCTGGAGCGTTTCTTTCACGACCTTCCGATCGACTCCGGCGCCGCCTTCGTGGTGATCCAGCATCTCTCGCCGGACCACAAAAGCATGATGGCCAATCTGCTGGGGCGACATACCCGCATGCCGGTGGTTACCGTCGAAGATGCCATGCGCATTGAGCCGAATGTGGTCTATCTGATTCCGCCGGGCAATCTGATGAGCGTCGCGGTCGGCCAGTTGCATCTGTCGCCGAAGAATCCGCGTGGCCTGTCGCTGCCGATCGACCTGTTCTTTACCTCGCTGGCGCAGGAACACGGCAATCACGCCATCGGCGTGATCCTCTCCGGCACCGGCTCGGACGGCACGCGCGGCGCGGTAGCGATCAATGCCGCCGGTGGTTTGCTGCTGGCGCAAGACCCGGAAACCGCCAAGTTCGACGGCATGCCGCGCAGCGTCATCGTGACCGGACTGGTTGACGAAATATTGCCGCCCGAAGGCCTCGGGCCGCGCATCCTCGACCATATCCAGCATGTGCCGCACCCCAGCCTGATCAAGCCGGAACAGCCCGATCTGCCGCTCGAACGCGACACCCCGATGGAAGAAATCCTGCACCTGCTGCATCAGCAGGGCGGCGTCAATTTCCGCGACTACAAGCCGGCCACCGTGGTGCGCCGGATCGAGCGGCGCATGCAGGTGCGGCATGTGCCGGACCTCGAACGCTACCTCGCGCTGCTCGAAAGCGACCGCTCCGAAGCGCTTACGCTGCGCCGCGAGATCCTGATTCCGGTGACCAATTTCTTTCGCGACAGCGACTCGTTCGAAGTGCTGGCGCAGTGCATCGTCAAACTGGTGCGCGAGCGCAGCGACGGCCAGCCGCTGCGCATCTGGGTTGCCGGCACCTCCACCGGCGAGGAGGCCTACTCCATCGCCATCCTGTTTGCCGAAGCGTTTGACCAGATCAAACGCTGGCCCAGCCTCAAGATATTTGCCACCGATGTCGAGCAGCAGAACATCGAGGCGGCCGGCGCGGGCGTGTTCTCCGAGGCGATCCTGGCTGAAGTCTCGCCGGAACGGCTGGAGCGGTTCTTCTCCAAGCGCGGCAATCACTATGTCGTGAAAGCCGAAATCCGCCAGAACATCGTGTTCGCCCGCCACAACCTGCTGGAAGACCCGCCCTTTACCCGGATGGATCTGGTCACCTGCCGCAATGTCCTGATCTATTTCAAGACGCGCGCCCAGGAACGCGCCCTGCGCCGGCTGCAATACGCCATGGCGGCGGGCGGCAGCCTGTTCCTCGGCTCCAGCGAATCCCTCGGCGCGCTGCAGCAGGATTTCTCGATCATCAGCAGCAAACACAAGATCTACAGCATCCTGCGCCATGTCTCGCTGCCCCTGGAGAGCTCCGGCAACATCATCAACCGGATGCCGGGCTCGGCGAAGCCGCGCACATCCGGATTCCACCGCCCCGGACCAACGCCGGATTCCCTCGCCATCGACTCCGGCCAGGATCAGTTGCTACGCGAATACGCGCCACCCAGCCTGCTGGTCAGTCCGAAACACGAGCTGATACATGTCTTCGGCAATGCCCAGCGCTATTTGCGCTTCCCGGAAGGCAGCGTCAGCCTGGAACTGAACCGCCTGCTGCCGCAGCGCCTCGCCCCGATCGCCACGGCGCTGCTGCACAAGGCGGCGAAAGATCGCGAAGCGATCCGCTCGGACCATCTGGCGCTGGAACTGGACGCGGGGGAAAAACAGCGTCTGCGTCTGGTCGCCCGACCGCTTGGCGCCAGTGAAACGGTGCAGCCGGCCCTGCTGCTCAGCTTTGAAAGCGAGCCGGCGCCGGTCGATGCGGTGCAGTCGGACATGAGCACCATGAATGTCGATATCGAAACCGCCGAACGCATGAGCGTGCTGGAGCGCGAACTTGCGGCGACGCGCGACAGTCTGCAAGCCACCATCGAGGAACTGGAAACCGCCAACGAAGAACTCCAGGCCACCAACGAAGAACTGATGGCCAGCAACGAGGAGTTGCAGAGCAGCAACGAGGAACTGCAATCGGTCAACGAAGAGCTGTACACGGTCAACGCCGAGAACCAGGAAAAGATCGAAATCCTCAACCGCCTCAATGCCGACCTCGACAGCATGGCCAAGGCCGCGACCATTGCCACCGTGTTCGTTGATGAAAGCCTGCGCCTGACCCGCTTTACCGCCGAAGCCAGCCAGTTGTTCAAGATTCGCGAAGGCGACATCGGCCGCCCGCTGGATGATTTCAGCCACGCGCTGGAGCATCCCGACTTCATGTCCGAATTGCGCAACACCCTCGCCAGCGGCGCGCCGTTCGAACAGGAAATCAACGCCCGCAACGGCAAGTGCTATCTGACCCGCATCCTGGCCTACACCCTGCCGTCGGGTCGGTCGCGCAACGCCGTGGTCAGCTTCATCGACGTCACCGCGCTGAGCGACATTCACCGTCTGCAAGCCATCCTCGATGCACTGCCGGATCGGATCGCCGTGTTCGATCAAGTCGGCGACATAACCCTGGTCAACGCCGCCTGGCGCGAATCCGCTGCCGCCGGCGGCGACCCGGACATGCAGCGCTGCGGCCCCGGCTGCGGCTATCGCGAAGCCTGCAAGACCTGCGGCTGGCTCGACGCCGAAACCGGAGAGAAGGTCATGGCGGGGCTGGAACAGCTACTCGCCGGCCGGCGCAGCGCATTCAGTCTCGATCATGCCGGCCAAACCTCCGCCGCAGGCGAGGGCTGGCGCCTGCGAGCCGGAACGATCCTGGGCAAGGGCGGCGGCATCGTGATCAGCTTCGACAAAATCAGCCAGAACAGGGAACCCACGCCATGAGCCAAACCTCGCACCGCCCCGAATCCGCCGCATTGTCCGACCAGGAACGCATCCTGCAACGCGCCAGCGAGGCCTTGCGATGCGGCGAATTCGACCTCGCCGACAAGTTGCTTGCCGGCGATGATGTCGAAATGGCTGCGCTGATCGAAAACCTGCGCATCTATCAAACCGAGCTGGAAATCCAGAATGCCGAACTGCGCGCCGCGCAGATCGAATCGCAACACGCCCTGGCGCGCTTCACCGGGCTGTTTTCGCATCTCCCGCTGGCTGAACTGGTGGTTGATCGCACCGGCCTGATCCATGCCGCCAACGACTCGGCGGCGCGCCTGTTCGGGCTCGACAACAACCACCTTCGCCAACACTACCTGCGTCGCCTGATCGACGCCGAACACGAAAGCGGACTCGCCCGGGCCATGGTCCTGGCCAACGAATCCGGCGCCAGCCAGATTGGTCCGGTCAAGTTCATCACGGCGGAAGCCCGGCCGTTCATCGGCGAACTCCATGTCGCTCGTCTGCCGACGCTGGAAGGCGACATCGGGCAGTTTGTCTGTGCCGTGGTCGATCTCAGCGAGCGTTTGCGGCACGAGGCGGAAATCGCCATCACCAATGAACGTCTCGGCGACAGCGAGTTGCGCTACCGCATCCTCGCCGACCACTCGCCGGACTGGGAATACTGGCTGCGGCCGGATGGCCGTTTCGAATATGTCTCGCCCGCCTGCGAAGCGATTTGCGGTTACCCGCCGCAAGCGTTTTTTGACGATCCCGACCTGTTCAGCCGCCTGCTGCATCCGGACGACCGCGCCGCCTGGCACGGCCATCTGGCGGAAAGCGAGACACACGGCCCGCACGAGAATCTGGTCGTGCGCCTGCTCGACCGGGATGGCGGCACGCGCTGGCTGGAACATCAGTGCTCCTCGGTGTATGTGCAGGGCGAGTATCTGGGACGGCGCGGAGTCAATCGAGATGTCACCCGGCGCATGCTGGCCGAGGCAGAAACGCGCCATGTCAGCCGCCTGCTGAAAACCCTGAGCGAGGTCAATCAATTCATCACGCGCGAGCAGGATGAAAGCCGTCTGATCGGGGAAGTCTGCCGCGTTGCCGTCGAAACCGGCGGTCTGACAGCCAGTCTGGTGGCCATGCGCGATGTGGTCACCGGCGAACTGTGGACGCATGCCGCCTGCGGACTGACCGGTAAAGTGTCGGATGACTGGCTGCCTCGCCTGGAGGCGGATCGGGTCATCCTGCCGAGCGGAACGGCGCATCCAATGCGGCAAACCATCCTGGCGTCCGCGCAGCACACGGCCAGCGCCGCCGACGCAGCCTGGTGGGACTGGTTGCGCGCCAACGGCATCGAGGCGGTGATCCACTTCCCGATCCTGTGCGATGGCGACACGATCGGGTTGTTGAGCTTTTTTGCCGGTACGGGCGACTTTCTGCGTGACGATGTCTGCGCGCTGCTGGACGAACTGGCCGGCGACCTGTCCTTCGCACTGGAAAGTTTCAGCCATCGCCGGCAGGAGTTCGAATCGCGTTATCGGCTGGCCGAGCGCGATGCCTATCTGCGCACCATGATGCAGACCGTGCCACTCGGCATAGGCGTCGTATCCGGGCGCGTGTTCACCGAAATCAATGCCGGCGTGTGCGACATGCTGGGCTACGACAGCGATGAATTGCTGGGTCATTCGGTGCGCATGATCTATGCCGACAACGCCGAGTTCGAGCGTGTCGGCCGCGAGAAATATGCCGACATCGCGCGCAGCGGCCGAGGTGCTATCGACACCCGCTGGCAGCGCAAGGACGGCGGCATCATCGACGTGCGGCTGATCAGTTCCGCCTTCGATATCGACAACCTGAGCAAGGGCGTGGTGTTTACCGCCGAAGACATCAGCGAACGCAAACGGGCCGAGGCCGAACTGGATAGAGCGCGCCAGCAACTCGACATGGCGATCGAAGCTGCCGACCTGGGGATTTACGACTTCGATATTCGCAGCGGCACGATCGCGCTGAACGAGCGTTATCTGGGCATGCTGGGCTATGCCCCGGGCGAGCTTGATTTCACGCATGCCCTCTGGCTGAGCATGATTCACCCGGACGATCTGCCCGCTGTAACAAAAACGCTGATTGAGAATCCGGGGCAGGCGCTGGACGGGGTCGAGGTGGAATACCGCATGCGCCACAAATCCGGGGCCTGGGTCTGGCTGCTCGATCGGGCCAGGACCTACCTGGATGAGAGGGGAGAACTCAGCCGTGCGGTCGGCGCCCATATCAACCTGACCGCCCGCAAGCAGGCCGAAGACAAGCTCGATTTCCTGTCGCATTACGACGCCCTGACGCATCTGCCCAACCGCGAACTGCTGCGCGACCGGCTTGAGCACGCACTGGAACGCGTGCGCCGCGAGGGCAAGCAACTGGCTGTCCTGATGATCGGTCTGGATCGCTTCAAGGCGGTCAATGAATCGCTTGGCCACGGCGTTGGCGATGCCCTGCTGAAAGCGGCGGCCATCCGCATGCAGGGACAGATGCGCGGCGGCGATACGCTGGCGCGAGTTGGTGGCGACGAATTCATTCTGCTGCTGGAAAACGATGCCAGCGCCGGCAGCGCCAGCCTGGTTGCACAGAAATGGCTGGAACTGTTCGCCGAGCCGATGCAGGTGGCCGAGCACACGCTGGCGGTCACCGTCAGCATCGGCATCAGCCTGTACCCGGTCGATGGCAATACGGTGGACGATCTGCTGCGCCATGCCGATGCCGCGCTGTACAACGCCAAAGGTCAGGGCCGCAACACCTTCCAGTTTTACGAGCAGGAAATGACCGCCGGTGCGTTCGAGCATCTGTTGCTGGAGAACGCCTTGCGCGGCGCGGTCAGCCGCAATGAATTGCGGGTTCACTACCAGCCGCAGGTGGACATGTTCAGCGGCGAACTGCGCGGCGTCGAAGCGCTGGTCCGCTGGCAGCATCCCGATCTCGGCCTGATCGCGCCGGGTCGTTTCATTCCGCTGGCGGAAGACGCCGGCATCATCGGCGCAATCGGCGAATGGGTGCTGCGCGAGGCCTGCCGCCAGATGGTCGCCTGGGATGCGGCCGGCCTGCACATTCCCAGCGTCGCGGTGAACCTGTCGGTGCAGCAGATCGAGCGTGCAACGCTCGGGCCGCTGGTTTCCGGCATCCTGGCGCGTTCCGGCCTGGCCGGGTCGCGGCTGGAACTGGAAGTCACCGAGTCCATGATCATGCGCGATACCGAAGCAGCGCTCGGCGTATTGCTGGATCTGCGCAAACTCGGCGTCAAACTGGCCATCGACGATTTCGGCACCGGCTACTCGTCACTCAGCCATCTCAAGCGCCTGCCCGTGCATCGGCTCAAGATCGATCAATCCTTCGTGCGCGACATCGGCCGCGACAGCAATGGCGAAGCCATCGTGCGCGCCATCGTCGCGCTGGGCCGCAGCCTCGGCCTGGAAACCGTCGCGGAAGGCGTCGAACAAACGGAGCAGGCCGACTTTCTGCGCGGCCAGGCCTGCGATGTCGGCCAGGGTTATCTCTACAGCCGTCCGGTCGAGGCGGATGCCATCCTGCGGCAATGGGCTGTGTCGTCCGGCTCCGCCGCACAAGGGCCAAGCGGATGAATGCGGTCAGTGGCGCTCCCGTCGCAGGCATCAGGGAAGTGTTCCTGCATCCGGGCGATTTCCACTTCGGCGACGCCGACACCCGCATCGTCACGCTGCTCGGCTCCTGTGTCTCGATCACGGTCTGGAGCCCGCGTCAGCGGGTTGGCGGCATGTGCCATTTCATGCTGCCGTCACGCGGCGTCATCCCGGAAGGCGCCGGCTATGACGGGCGTTATGGCGACGAAGCCATGCTGATGCTGATGAAGCAGATCTGGAATCTGGGCGCGTCCCCGATGGAATTCCAGGCCAAGGTGTTCGGCGGCGCCAACATGTTCCCGTTGCAATGCCAGCGCAAGGAAATGAATGTCGGCGATCGCAACATCGAAATGGCATTGACCCTGCTCGAACGCTACGAAATACCGATCAAGGCCAAACATATCGGCGGCGACGGTCACCGCAAGCTGATGCTCGATATCTGGAGCGGCGACGTCTGGCTCAAGCACCAGCCGCTCACCGAAACCCGCAAGGAGCCGCGCTGGTGAAACAGATCAAGGTTCTCGTCGTCGATGATTCCGCCGTGGTGCGTCAGGTGATGCTGGAAGTGCTTGGTCGCTCGCCGGACATCAAGGTCATCGCCACGGCGTCCGATCCGCTGTTCGCAATGCAGAAGATGAATCTGGAATGGCCCGACGTCATCACGCTGGATGTGGAAATGCCGCGCATGGATGGCATCACCTTTCTGAAGAAACTGATGGCCGAGCATCCGACGCCGGTAGTGATCTGTTCCTCGCTAACCGAGAAGGGCGCCGAAACCACCATGCAGGCGCTGGCTGCCGGTGCGGTCAGCATCATCACCAAACCGAAAATGGGCGTGAAGCAGTTCCTCACCGATGCTTCCAACGACCTGGTCAGCGCCGTGCAGGCCGCCGCCCAGGCCAACATGCGCCGGCTGGCCATGCCGCTGGCGGTGCCGGCGCCCAAGCTGAGCGCCGATGCCATGCTGCCGGGCAACATCAGCGCCATGGCGCAGACCACCGAGCGCATCGTCGCCATCGGCACTTCCACCGGCGGCACGCAGGCGCTGGAAGCGGTGCTGACGCAACTACCGCGCGTCTGTCCGGGCATCGTCATCGTGCAGCACATGCCGGAAAAATTTACCGCCGCCTTCGCCGAGCGTCTGAATTCGCTGTGCCAGGTGGAAGTGCTGGAAGCGAAGCAGGGCGATCGCGTCATTCCCGGCCGCGTCCTCATCGCGCCGGGCGGTCGCCACATGATGTTGAAACGCAGCGGCGCGCAGTATCAGGTCGAAGTGGTCGATGGTCCGCTGGTTTCGCGGCACAAGCCCTCGGTCGATGTTCTGTTCCGTTCCGTCGCCAAGTTCGCCGGCAGGAATGCCACCGGCATCATCATGACCGGCATGGGCGATGACGGCGCGCGCGGCATGAAGGAAATGTTCGATGTCGGCGCCCACACCATCGCGCAGGACGAAGCCACCTGCGTTGTGTTCGGCATGCCGAAGGAAGCCATCAAATTGCAGGGCGTGCGCGAAGTGCTGCCGCTGGAGGCCATGCCGCGCGCCATCGTCGCCGCCGCGCGCGGTTGAGTTGCAGGAGGAGCCGATGATGATCGAGACCCAATCCATCCATCCGGCGAAGGAATCGCAACCCTCGCCATGGCCGGTGCTGCTGGCCTTTCTGGCTACCGTGCTGGGGCTGGCGCTGATCGGCTATTCCGCCTACCAGAACCAGCGTGATCAGGCGCGCGCCCACTCCGAAGCGCAGATCAGGGCCATCGGCGAATTCCGCATCGAACAGATCAGCCTCTGGCTGCGCGAGACGCGCAAGGCCAGCGCATTCTTCAGCCAGGGCGGCCAGGTTGCCGATCATTTTGCGGCCTGGGCCGCCAGCGGCTACCAGGACGCGG